>NZ_JBHTJZ010000034.1:0-52509 GCF_042675905.1 Paenibacillus chungangensis
TTTCGGCTTATTGGCCGCCCCAGCTCTTAATGACCTGGTGGCCGGTTTATTCAAGCATAGATTCTCACAATTACCAGTTAATCTCGTGAACTGCATAAGTCATGGTCTGAATTAGGAGTTTACACAATTTATTTTACAGTCCAAATATATGTCAAATTGTCATATGACAATTTGATGACAGCAGTCACTATGAAAAAGAGTAGGCATTTAGTAGGATTAGTAGGATTAAAAGTATAAAGTAAAATCGTTCGGTGGCAAATAATGCCGGACTACATTATGAGAGTGGGAGTGAAGAAGTTGGTTTACAATCGATCTTTAACCAAGTTTACGGCCTTGCTGTTGGCTATCGTGCTGATCTGCGGATCGGTAGCGTTCTTGCAGCCGCTTAAGGCGAATGGGGCTGCCAATTCCGCTGAGCCTCTGACGCTGGTATCGGGCACGGTGAATTACGGCAACACTGTTGTGACGCTGGACTTTAATGCCTCGGTATCGGATAGCGTGTACGGCATCGGTGGGGCGTATAACGGTATTGAAATTAAGCGTACGGGGGCTGCCTCTTATCTGCCGATTAGCAGCCAAGGTATGGTCTCCTTCGCGGACGGCGAAATCGTTCTGAATCTGAGCTCTCCTCTGCAGGGAGCCGATAACCTCATCCGCGTTGCCGCTTATTCCGTTGCAGCCGGCGTCGATAATCCGCTCAAGACAACGCAGACCGTAACAGTCGCAGCGACGGCTGCGCTTAACGTCGTCAGCACCGTGAGCGATTCGGAAGGCAAGACGTTCACGATTACGTTCGACCAAGAGGTGTCGAGCGCTGTAGAAGATGTTAAGGATTCGATCTCCATCAATGATGATAGTCTTGTGGATGAAGACAGCATTGAGCTGATTGGCGATCAACTGATTATTCGCTTGAACACCGCAATGGAAGGTTCGTTCACGATTGGAATCTCCAGAGGGGCATTGGTTTACGGCAATGAACTTCTTAACAAAGGTTTATACATCGATGTCGATACCGATTTTTCGTGGTACGATGCCTACTTTGATAATGGGGAGCCTATCGCATTCGAATTTAATGATCATGTGACCTCATTAGTAACGTTGGACGAATTGAAGAATGCCATTGTCGTCACGAGAGACGGCGATGCGGTTCCCGTCGGATCTGTTACAATTGAGAATGATGGCGATTGGACGTACCTCTACGTCAGCGTCGACAACGTCGATTCCGGCACTTATGTTGTGACGATTCCGGAAGGTCTGCTGCGGAGCAGCAACGGAATTCTGAATTCGGAGATATTGGAGACGTTCTCATTGGATTCGCAAGCTCCGAAGCTGGTTAGTACCGACAGCGTCTACGATTCCGAAACGGATAGGACGACCGTGACGTTGACTTTCGATCAATTGATTTATTGCAATAATCACTGTTCTGGCAATACCTATTACTGGATGTATAATTTCCAATATATCCGTAATAATCAAAATAATTGGTGGGAAACTCTTAACAACGCTAGCGCAAGCATAAACGGAAATGAACTAATTATTGTCATTAATTCAAATGTTCTTGATAATGGCATCAATGAACTTCAACTGAGAATTAGCGGTTCTGCCATTAAAAGCTCCAGCAATAACAGCCTACCTGAATTTTACTACCCTTCTATCGTCGAAATAGCGGATACCCGGTCTCCGTATTTCTTTAACGCGAGCATGACGAATGCGAATCGAGACGTCGTGTTCACTTTCGACGAAGCAATCAGCGACAACACGGAAGGGCAATTGAAGGATTCTATTACTTATGCCATCAAGAACGGCAGCCAACAAGCCCTTGGCGAAGATGTAAGCGCAGCAATCGAAGGCAATAAGTTGATCGTTCACTTCAGTGAAGCGTTGGACGAGCAGAACTATACCTTTATGCTGCAAGCGGGAACTATCAAGGATATGTTCGGCAACGTTTTGAATTCGGATGTGAATTATTATGTGTCTCCCGGAGATATTACGCCTCCTAAGCTCAACTGGGCGGACGTTTATCCGATAGCCGTTTTGAACGCTTATGCCTTCGAATTGGGTTTTAACGAGACAATTCGGGACAACACCGTAATCGACGGCGTGTCCATGCTTAAGGATTATATAGAAATTTCCTATGATGGTGGGGTTACATTTCAGTCATTGGGAGATGACGATTGGGTAAACTTCTACGAGAATAACTCATACATGCAATTGATTGTGCATTCTGCCATCAGCGAGCGTCCGGTTATTAAATTGAAAGGTGGCGCGATTGTGGACGTGCATGGCAATGTCACGGTCGAAGATCAGGTTATAGAGAGCTATGTTGATAGCGATGGAATAGATATGTTTGGCAACTTCTATTCGGATGCGGATTCCAGCTTCACCCTGTTTGCTCCGGATACAACTTGGGCGAACAAGGTATATAAGGTCGTCGTCCGTTTGCTGAGCACGAACGAGAGCTCAGCTCTGACATCGGACCAATATGAAGTGACGAACGATAAGCTCATCATCAAGAGCGGCTCCAACGCCATCTTCGAGAACGATCAAGAATACGAAATCAAGGTTTATGCTTACGGGTACGATGACGCTGTGGAGGCTGAAGGCACCGCGTTACCTCATAGCGAATCGTTCTACATGACGGCTCCGACGATGAATTCGAACGGCGGACTCACGGCGAGCACGCAACTGATCGCCAACAATAATATCGATTATCCGAAGGCAACTGTCGTCTTTCAGTTGATGAAGGGAACGATGCCGGTCGCGAATACGGTGGTAAGCGCTTATATGAACGACTTGGTTAACGTCAGCGCGAACTTTAACGTCAGCGACCCCGACAATAGCAATTACAGCGTTCGCGTATTCATCATCGATGGATACGATAACGGGGCCTCATCGGCGGGAACCCAAGTGGGCATGACTCTAACGCTGGCAGAATTCGAACAAAAGCTTATGGGAAACTACTATGGACCTTAACGTAATCAGGCAAGAAGGATTCGGGAAGCGAGGGATAAGCAAGTGAAACAACGGATAACAAGCCTGTTGATCACGCTAGTTCTACTAGTTGCGATCGTACCTGCGGCAGGGGCCGCTTCGGAAGTCGTTACGCTGGATGCCATCGCGGATACGACGGGTGGTTCCGCCGTAACGATCTCCGGCTCCACGTCGTTAGACGAAGTGAATATTAAATTATTGCGTCCTAACAGCACGATTTTATATTTCAATATCGTACCGGCCACCAATGGTGCTTTCTCCGATACGATTACGCTCGGTGACTCCGAGCCGACCGGCACGTACACCGTCGTCGCTGGGCAAGGAACGAAGATCGCGACGACAACGTTTTCCGTGTCTGCCGGACAATCTGGCAATAATGGGGGAGGTGGTATGTTCGCCGGCAGCTTCGAGCCGACCTCCACGACGAACGGCAAGCTGACGCTTGCCGCCGGACAAGCCGGCGATACGTCGCTCGGACAAGAGGTTACGGTCACGATTCCGAGAGGAGCGACCGATAAGCGTCTGGAGATAACCATCGAGAAGCTACTGAATACGGCTAATCTCGCCAATCATGGCGAAGTGTTCGCAAGCGCGGTGTTCGAGATTCTGAAGAACTTCTCCGACAACTTCCTGAAGCCGGTGAAGCTGACCTTCAAGTTCGACACGTCCAAGGTGAAGGAAGGACAGCGAGCTTCTGTCTTCTACTTCGACGAGCAGAAGCAGGAATGGATTGAGCTCGGCGGCATGATCAGCGGCGACACGATTACGGTGGAGACGAATCATTTCACGAAGTTTGCGGTGCTCGTCGTAGGCGAGAAGACAGAACCATCCGTTCGCTTCTCCGATATCTCGGGTCATTGGGCGGAGAACAAGATCGCACAAGCGGTTGAGCTGGGAATCGTGAAAGGCTATACGGACGGAACGTTTAAGCCAAACGCAACCGTTACCCGCGCAGAGTTTGCGGTGATGTTAGCGAATGCCATGAACCTAAGCGGCGATGGAGCGACGCTTGCCGGCTTCTCTGACTCGGCAAAGATCGCTGCTTGGGCGAAGACTTCGGTTGCGCAAGCCGTTGAAGCCGGCTTCATCACCGGATATGAGGATATGACCTTCCGCCCGGCCGCGGAAATTACTCGCGTACAGCTGGCGGCTATGATCGCTAGAGCCTATAGTGCCGATCTAGCTAAGGTTGACACGACCGGTTTTGCGGATGACGCGAGCATCGCGACATGGGCGAAGAGCGCGGTGTACGCGGTTAAGCAACTGGGAATCATTCAAGGCAAGGGCAGTAACCGTTTCGCTCCGAATGATACTGCAACGAGAGCTGAAGCCGTTACGATGCTTATTAATCTTCTGGATGCGAAGCAATAAAAACAATCATGCGCAAACCAAGCTCCCTCCGAATCAATCGGAGGGAGCTTGGCGTTATGGCAGGAGCTCTATCACCCTGACTGATCAAGGCAGCTGGTTATTACAGACCATGCGAAGTCGACCTCCGTCGAGAAGGTGCAGAGCGAGAAGCGAGATCAGATCCATCCCGCCGCGACGGCAATCGTGAAGACGATGTTAATATTGGTGGCCTGGCAATCATAGCTCTGAACTGGAGCTGAATATACCAATTCCACAACAACTGAACAAGACATTCCCAAATAAAAAAGCTGCAGCTTCGCGCGTTCGAGCGCAAGGCTGCAGCCTTTCCGATGTTAGCGGCCGTTGAAGGCGCTGAGCATCCAGACATGCTTCTCAAGCGAAGTATGGATGGCAAGCAGCATATCCGCCGTCGTCTCGTCTCCCGCCGATTGGGCGGCCTCCATGCCTTCCTTCAGCTCATCGATAATAAGCGAGAAGTCGTGAATGAGATGGTCCACCATTTCCTCTGCCGTCTCGTTGCCTTCCGCCTCTTTGATGCTGGACTCTTGCAGGTAGTCGCTCATTGTGGCGATCGGCTGTCCTTTAATGGCCAGCAAGCGTTCTGCAATTTCGTCGACATGCAGCGCCGCTACCTCATAGAATTCCTGGAATTTCTCATGCAGGGTGAAGAACTGCGAGCCTTTCACATACCAATGATAGTTGTGAAGCTTTATATACAATACACTCCAATTGGCAATCTGACGGTTCAAGTGATCCTGGATCGTTGTCGGTTTGTTCATAATTCATACATCCTTTCATAGGTAAGTGGTTGCGCTGTTCACAGCTAGTTCTTGTGTAGTCTTTGCCGTTTTTCGTTTGGCGATGCAATGACTTAGATCAAATCCTTATTTATAATTATTACAAATTAATAGTTGTTTGTCAAGGGTAGCTTCTACATTTAGTAACCGATCATTCTGAATCCTAAACAGAAAAAGGAAAACAGCCCCATATGCTTATCTCGTAGGTTGAAAATACGGATATGAGGTCCGCATTCTCAGAGCTAACAAGCATATGAGGCTGCACATATAGGATGGCCGCAAGAAGTCGATATATACGTGGAAAAACGAAAAAGATGCGTTCCCACCGTAGTAGAAAGCATCTTTCTCGGGTTAGCGCCGCTCTCGCGAAGCGTATATAGTAGAACAGGTTGCGGTAGCAGTGCCGTTATATTGTGAACTCTCAACATCATTAATTATACATGAATTACCTTTACCGGACTAGAGGTCAATGCAAATTTACCTAAAATTAAACGCGTTCTAAGGCGCTAATGGCGAAAATGACCGTAAAAAGGTATGATGGTGAAGACAAGCTATCGAACAGACTGCGATCATGCCAGAAGAAATGCTGGTGCTGAATAAAGCAGCATTCGTATTCATTGGCTTTGTGAAAGCGCTATTAAGGTCAAGATTAAAGGGGGATATCGATTCCGATGAGCAGCAACAATAAGTATGCGATTGGGGTAGATTACGGGACGCAGTCGGGACGCGCAGTATTAGTTGACTTGTCGAACGGGGCGGAGCTGGCTGATCATGTGACACCATACCGTCATCATGTTATCGATGAGGAATTGCCACAATCCCGGGTCAAGCTGAAGCCGGACTGGGCGTTACAGCATCCAGAGGATTATATAGAGGTGTTGGAGCAATCCATACCTGCCGTCATTAGGGAGACAGGCATTGCGCCCGAGGACATTATCGGGATCGGCATTGACTTCACGGCGTGTACGATGCTGCCAATTGATGAAACGGGGAGACCGCTTAGTCTGCTGCCGGAATACCACGACAATCCGCATAGCTGGGTGAAGCTGTGGAAGCATCATGCGGCCCAAGAAGAAGCGAATCGCATTAACGAGCTGGCGGCGAAGCGCGGAGAAGTATGGCTCGGGCGCTATGGAGGGAAGATCTCCTCGGAGTGGATGATGGCGAAGGCGTGGCAGATTCTGAACGAAGCGCCTGATATCTATGAGAGAGCGGATCAGTTCGTAGAGGCGGCGGATTGGGTCGTCGGACAGATGACTGGCCGCATCGTTCGCAATAGCTGTACAGCCGGATACAAAGCGATCTGGCATAAGCGTGATGGTTATCCGGCGGCGGACTTCTTCAAGGAACTGGACCCGCGGCTGGCTGACTTGACGGATACGAAGCTAAGAGGGGATGTCGTACCGCTTGGCTCCAAGGCGGGAGAATTGACGGAAGAGATGGCTGTTCGTATCGGCTTGTTGCCGGGAACGGCTGTCGCCACTGGTATTATTGATGCTCATGCGGCCGTGCTGGGCGTCGGCGTCGTAACGAAGGGCAAGCTGGTCATGGCGATGGGCACATCGTTATGCCATCTTCTGCTAAGCGACGAGGAGAAGGATGTGGAAGGCGTATGCGGCGTTGTAGAGGACGGCATCATTCCCGGTTATTACGGTTATGAAGCAGGGCAGTCTGCGGTAGGAGATCTATTCGAATGGTACGTGACAGAAGCGGTGCCCGCTTATGTACACCAGGCAGCGGAATCGGAAGGCGAGCATGTCCACGACTATTTGACACGAAGAGCTGCGGAGCTGAAGCCTGGCGAGTCGGGCCTCCTGGCGTTGGATTGGTGGAACGGTAACCGTTCGGTGCTCGGGGATACGATGCTGACCGGCACGATACTGGGCATGACACTCCAGACGAAGCCTTGGGAAGTGTACCGCTCACTGCTGGAAGCGACGGCGTTCGGTACGCGAAAAGTGATAGAAGCGTTCAAAAGCGGCGGTGTGGAGGTCGAGGAGTTGTATGCTTGCGGCGGCTTGCCCCAGAAAAACGCGCTTCTCATGCAGATTTATGCCGATATTACGAATCGCGAGATTAAGATTGCGTCCTCCAAGCAGACGTCCGCGCTCGGTGCGGCCATGTTCGGAGCGGTAGCGGCAGGAGCGAACAAGGGTGGCTACGATGGTATCGTAGAGGCTGCCGAGCGAATGGCTCATGTTAGGGAAGAGACGTTCAAGCCGATCCCAGAACATGTAGAAATATATAACAAGCTGTATGAGGAGTACAATCACCTTCATGATTATTTTGGACGCGGCGGCAACGACGTCATGAAAAGATTGCGTAATTTCAAGGAACTATCCTTGCATCAGTAGCGTATATACAGGACATGGCAGACCAATTCAAGCTGCTATGTCCTTTTTTTTTGCCGGTTTGACCTTCCCACTATTTTGAAATGGAGATTATTTACTGCATGATATAGAATAGAGGAATACATGAGATAGAGAGAACGACGGGTCTGGGAGATGAAAGAGACGTGTATTGTCATCATTGTATTAGAAGCTTTGCCGACGATGCTGTATTCTGCAGCCAATGTGGAAGGCGGCTGCATGCGCATAAAGTAATCGGGGCCGAAGAGAAGGCGATATGGACAGGAGTGCCGTCTGAAGAGACGATCTTGAAGGCGGAACACAATGACTTGAATGAAGCGTCTGCGGCCCAAACTGCTATGGATACGGTCGAGGGGGGAATTAAGGAGCAAGTAGCTAACATCGAGAGAGCAGAGCTGGAAGTGGCTTCCGGCGATGCGAACGCATCGGCGGTAGGCCGTAATGTGAGCAGAGATACGGCGATCAGCTGGGGTACTGTAGCTGCCTTGGCCTTTCTTGCGATAGGGATGTCCGTCACCTTGTACATTTATTATCAGTATGAGCAGAACATTAACGAGCGGGTGCTTAAGCTTCAGTCGGATGCGAAAGTCTCGGCGATGGGCGGCGACTATAATAAAGCGCTGAAGCTGCTTGCCGACGCTTCTGCGGAGCGCCCGAACTTTGCTGCGCTTGCGGCGGATCAGGCGATCATTCATCATGTGATGAAGCTGGAAGGAATGGCATCTGATATAGAAGATCAGCTTCTGTCGGGCCATATCCTTGAAGCGGAAAAACTGCTCGATAAGCTCATGAGCGATTTCAACGGACATAAGGAGCCGGTCTACGGCAAGCTGCGAGAGAAGCTGGATGGGCTGGATATGAAGCTGACGGTGTTGAATCTGGAGAACGAGCTGGGTGCGTTGACGAATGTGAAGGATCTGGGTGAAATGCTCAATGTAGTTAATGGACTCGCCGGCCAAGATGCATCGTCATTACAAGAACAGATTGTGAACAGAATCCGGACGATTACTTCCGATAGAGTAAGCGATCTGATCGACAGACGCAATTATTCCGATGCCCTTGAGACGATCAATTACGCGAGTACTTGGCTGAAGGACGATACGGTGCTGAAAAAGCTGGGTGAGAGTGTCAATAATGCGCAGCAGCGGTACGAGCAAGCGGAGCAGCAGCGGATTGAACAGGCAATGCAAAGGGCGGCGGAAGAGGATCTGGTCAATCAGACTGCGGCAGTGAAGCAGATTAATGCCGATCTGACATTGGATGAATTCGGAGATCTGACCATTGAAGGTACGCTGATGAATGTGGCAACCAGACCGATATATTCCATTAAGGTGAATTATATTGTAAAAAACAGCGCCGGTGAAAAAATAGCCGCAGGCACGGCTGATGCGACTCCCAATTATGTTGAGCCGGGCGAAGAGATGACCTATACGGCGACCGTATATGGAGCTCAGACGGATCAGGTTACGGTAGAGATGGATCATGCCACCTGGTACTTGGATTAGGGGGCGTAACGATGAATAGAAACAGATGGACCGGTTTAATTGGAGCCGCCCTTATTCTGGTCGGCGGATCAGTCACCGCCCTATATATGAAGGCACAGGTTCCTGCCGAGCTGCAAGGCGCGCCGCTGCTGGCGGTAGGGGAACAGAACAAGTCGCTGAAAGATATTATATTCCAGACGCAGAAGCACGTTGTCATGATTGAGACGGACACGGGCTCGCAAGGATCCGGATTCCTATACAATTCGGAGGGCGATCTGCTGACGAACGCTCATGTCGTGGCGGGAGTACGGCACGTCACGGTGAAAACGGCGGATGCCCGCGAGCTGGAGGGCGAGGTGATCGGCATCAGCACAGATACGGACATCGCCGTAGTTCGGGTTCCCGAGCTACAAGGGACCGAGCCGCTTCCGCTCGTCCGCTACGATAAAGCGGAGGTAGGCGATGAGGTGCTTGCGGTAGGCAGCCCGCTTGGCTTCCAGAATACGATTACAACGGGCATTATTAGCGGTGTAGACCGGAGTCTGCACATTGACCCTTACACCTACGAGGATCTGTATCAAGTATCAGCTCCGATTGAACCCGGCAATAGCGGCGGTCCGCTGGTAGACAAGAAGAGCGGAGCGGTGCTGGGCATTAATTCCGCCGGGCTGGAAGACAGCACCATCGGCTTCAGTATACCTATCGGGAATGTACTGCCTATGGCGGAAGGATGGTCGAGGGAGCCGATGACAATGCTCCCGGGCTTGTCTCTTCTGGACGAACCGGTGCAAGAGCAAGAGGAGACTTCGCTGGATCAGATGGCGGGTTATCTGGTTGCCCATTTCTATGACAGCTTGAACAATGGCGATTACGTCTATGCCTATTCCTTGCTGGGAGGGAATTGGAAGGAAGGAACCAGCTATGTGAAATTCCGGGAAGGCTACCTGATGACGCGTAATGTCGTCATTGATGATATGCATGTATCGACACGGGACGATGAGGCGACAGTGACGGCGCTGCTGTCGGTCGATGAGCGGAAGGACGGCGAATATGTACTGAGCAAGTATCAGGTGACGTATAAGGCGGCATATGAGAACGATCAGCTCAAGCTGTTGACTGGCACAGGCAAAGCAATCAAGAAATAAGATGAAGCAGGCTCCGCCAGTAATCGCACTGGGGAGCCTGTTTCTTTTGACTTATGGTTGCTCGACGGGATAGAACGGATACGCAGGAGCAGACGAAGAAGTCGTCTGTCTGGGGGATCCGGGCGGACGCGGCGGCGGCCCGGGAGGTCCAGGTGGCCCCGGATGCCAAGGCCCGGGTCCGGGAGGTCCAGGCGGCCCCGGATGCCAAGGCCCGGGTCCCCACGGTCCAGGCGGCCCTGGATGCCAAGGCCCGGGTCCGGGAGGTCCAGGCGGTCCCGGGTGCCAAGGGCCAGGTCCCCACGGTCCAGGCGGCCCTGGATGCCAAGGCCCGGGTCCGGGGGGTCCAGGCGGTCCCGGGTGCCAAGGTCCAGGACCCCACGGTCCCGGCGGACCCCAAGGCCCTGGTGGTCCCCATGGACCAGGCGGAATCAATCCGGGAATTAACCAAGGTAGAATCGGCCGCTGTTCACCACCGCAGCCGCAGCCGCCGGTATTGGAAAGCGGGTACGCATGGGGAGAGAACGGCAGTTGCCCATTGCCGTTATAAGTAGAGTTTGTCATAAAAGGTATCCATCTCCTTTTCACCAGATGTAGGCGATTATCCTCCTGCATTGTATGCGGTATGTGCCTAATCCGTGTAATGAATCAGCCAACTTTGCCGAACTAAGTCAGATGGAGCAGAACTGAGCAGCGCCCATACTGAAGGAGCTTTTGTCGCTAGAGGCTATGAAGTATTTTAAAGGGGGGCAATGCGCAGGTATGAACATCGACAACGTCATTAAGCTGGCAACGAACGGTGTCAAAAAGCGAGCAGAGGATCTACCTCGCGGTTTTCGTTCAATGACATAGAGTATATAAAGTTCGAGTTGATTAACAGAAGCGCGCGAGCCGAAATAGTGTATGAATCCTACACTGGAGCGCTGAAAAGTGGGATGTAAGCCGGACTAGTGTAGGAAACCTACACTGGAGCGCCGAAAAGTGGGGTGCGAGCCGAAATAGTGTAGAAAACCTACACTGGAGCGCCGAAAAGTGGGGTGCGAGCCGAAATAGTGTATGAATCCTACACTGGAGCGCTGAAAAGTGGGGTGCGAGCCGAAATAGTGTATGAATCCTACACTGGAGCGCTGAATAGTGGGGTGCGAGCCGAAATAGTGTATGAATCCTACACTGGAGCGCTGAAAAGTGGGATACGAGGCGAAATAGTGTATGAATCCTACACTGGGGCGCTGAAAAGTGGGATGTAAGCCGGACTAGTGTAGGAAACCTACACTAGAGCGCTGAAAAGTGGGATGCGAGCCGAAATAGTGTATGAATCCTACACTGGAGCGCCGAAAAGTGGGGTGCGAGCCGGACTAGTGTAGGAAACCTACACTGGAGCGCTGAAAAGTGGGATATGAGCCGGAAAAAGGAAAGTGTGCGAACGGTGGGCTACAAGCGATGTAACCTCGGTTGGAGCACAGAAAGTAGTTAGAAGTGAGGCTGCAGGCGATGTGACCTTGGTTGGAGCAAGGAAAGTGTGCGAACGGTGGCTGCGGGCGATGTGACCTCGGTTGGAGCAAGGAAAGTGTGCGAACGGTGGGCTGCGGGCGATGTGACCTCGGTTGGAGCAAGGAAAGTGTGCGAACGGTGGGCTGCAGGCGATGTGACCTTGGTTGGAGCAAGGAAAGTGTGCGAACGGTGGGCAGCAAGCGATGTGACCTTGGTTGGAGCAAGGAAAGTGTGCGAACGGTGGGCAGCAAGCGATGTGACCTCGGTTGGAGCAAGGAAAGTAGCTAGAAGTGAGGCAGCAAGCGATGTACAATCGGTTGGAGCACAATGTCAGATGGCCAGCGTCCATTTGGCAAGTGCCATCACGGCCATCACTGCCCCCCGAGCGCCTACCGTTCCTTGCGGGGGCAAATATAAACGGCGTTGTCCATAGAGGACAACGCCGTTTATATTGGTTGATTGGGCTTACTTGACAGCAGCCTCGTAGCGCTTGTTAACCTCGTCCCAGTTCACAACATTCCAGAATGCCGAGATGTAGTCCGGACGTTTGTTCTGATACTTCAGATAGTAAGCGTGTTCCCATACGTCCAGACCAAGGATTGGCGTCTCGCCTTCCATGATCGGGCTGTCCTGGTTAGGCAGGCTGTATACTTTCAGCTTGCCGTCTGCAACAGCAAGGAATGCCCAGCCGCTGCCGAAGCGTGTAGTAGCTGCCTTCGCGAAGTCAGCCTTGAACGTCTCGAATCCACCCAGCTCACTGTCGATCGCAGCGGCAAGTGCGCCAGTCGGAGCGCCGCCGCCGTTCGGGCCGATTGTCTCCCAGAACAGGCTGTGATTGGCATGTCCGCCGCCATTGTTGCGAACCGCTGTGCGAATGCTCTCAGGTACGCTGTTCAGATCGCTGATCAGCTCTTCAACCGATTTCTCTTGCAGCTCAGGAGCGGAATCCAACGCAGCGTTCAAGTTCGTCACATACGTATTATGATGGCGCCCATGATGGATTTCCATCGTAGTCGCATCGATATGAGGCTCCAATGCATTATGCGCGTAAGGCAAAGCAGGCAATTGATGTGCCATTCGTTAACACCCTCCCAAAAGATATGTAGTTCGATCATCATTATTATCTCGTATCCGATTGGATAAATCAACATTAATGTTGAAAAAGTCACAGGCGAGATGGCTATGATATTCACAAACAAAATTCACCAAAAATAGTATGCCGCTAATGAAATAAAGCCATACATTTGCACTGTAAAAAACAATGAGCTTTCACACATACAAAGACTAAAGATGAACGAAAATCAGTGAAAGCGCTTAAATATAAGCGTTTTCACAAGAAAAAGCGTGTTTTTATGATATTTTTTGAAAAAAGTTAAGATTTCAAGAAGGAAAACGATTTTTTTTGTCGTATTATAAACGGGTACTAACTATGACAAGTGAAAGGTGTTAATCTTATGAACGTACGCTCCTTCCAGTTATCTGATTACCAGCCGTTAACTGCATTGCTAGAGGAAGTTTTGTCAGAAGAATGCTACGGGCTGACAATGGAAGCCTTTGCGCGTCAATTGTCATGGGATAGCGAGCTTGTGTTGGTCGCTGTCGAACACACAGAAATAGTCGGTATGATAATCGGCACAATCGATCAAAATAAAGGATATTATTATCGCATTGCGGTCTCTCCGCATCATCGCAGCAAGGGAGTTGGGAAGTCTCTCATATCAGGGCTTCGTCAGCGCTTCCAGCAGCGCGGCGTCAGCAAGATTCTGATTGCGGCTGACGAGCATAATGAACCTGTGCTGCCGCTTTATGAGGCGATGGGGTATGCGACGACGGATTTCTTCCGGTCCTTCCAGAAGCTGAGCATCGTAGCGGGGTAGAAGACAATTCGGCCATTCGTTCATTTATAGAGCATATCCGCATCGCTTATTGTTATGGCGATAGGATATGCTTTTCTTATATTGGATTGAGGAGTAAGCTTATGGAACATTATGAGCAATGCGTTATTAAAAGTTTCAAGCATAATGGCCATATTCACCGGCTATGGGAACAAAATTGGCTTGTTCCGGAATGGCGGCTCGCTGATGCGCAGCGGCAGGAATCCGCAATCGTCGTCATTAACCGGCAGACTCCGATTCAGGAGGCGAGCGGCAAGCAATGGGTGAGCCGGGTGCCTGCAGTATCCTTCTTCCTGCCTGGACAATGGTTCAATGTGGTGGCGTTGATCGAGGAAGAAGGGGTCCGATATTATTGCAATATTGCTTCCCCGCCCTATCGTCAGGAAAGTGTCGTCACCTATATCGATTACGATCTGGACGTCATTCGCACGATAGACGGAAGTCGTTACGTAGTGGATCAGGATGAATATGAGCGGCACAAAACACTTTATCATTACCCGCAGCTCGTGCAGAATAAGGTGAAGGAAGGGCTGTATACAGTGCTTGATCGCATCGATCACAATCAATCGCCATTTGGCGACGATACAGTCATGGCTTATTATAGAGATTGGTGCGTCATGCATGGCGATTTGGAGTAAGGGAGGCAGGATAGGAATGAAGGATGTCATCATTTATACGGACGGTGCATGCTCCGGCAATCCCGGTCCGGGCGGCTGGGGCGCTGTGCTGTTCTATGGATCGCACAAGAAGGAGATTTCCGGTGGAGCGAAGGATACGACGAATAACCGGATGGAGATTCAAGCGGTCATAGAGGGCCTGACTCTATTGAAAGAAGCTTGCCGCGTTACGGTATACAGTGATTCTGCCTATGTGGTCAACTGCTTTCAGAAGGGATGGATTCATGGCTGGTTACGCAATGGCTGGAAGAATAGCAAGGGGGCGGCAGTGGAAAATCAGGATCTGTGGAAGGCGCTATGGGAACTGATGAGCAAGCATAAGGTGGATTATGTGAAGGTGAAGGGGCACAGCGACAACGAATGGAATAACCGCTGCGACGAGCTAGCGCGGGAAGCGATAAGGCGGTTGTAGCGAATGTCAGACAGATGGTGTGAGCTGAAGCGGGAGATGAAGGAGGCGGCTTCCGGGTTAGGTATAGATGCAATCGGCGTCGCCTCCGCCGATCCCTTCCTGACCTTGAAGCAGCGTCTGATCCGCCATAGGGAGCTGGGGAGGGAGTCCGGCTTCGAAGAGCCGGACTTGGACAGAAGAACGGAGCCTTCCTTACTCTTCGACAATCCGCAGTCCATTATCGCGATAGCGGTCGCTTATGCCTCGAAGCTTAAGGACCCGCCGAAGTCAGAGCCCGGCGCTCGCCGCGGCATCATGTCCCGATCGGCCTGGGGCGAGGATTATCATACAGCTCTGCGGGAGCGGCTGGCAAGGCTGGAGCAATGGCTGAAGGAACGAGTGCCGGAGGCGCGATGTGAGAGTATGGTCGATACCGGCGCTCTATCGGACCGTGCTGTCGCCGAGAGAGCCGGCATAGGCTGGAGCGCCAAAAACTGCGCGGTCATCTCTCCCGAGCTGGGATCGTGGATATACTTGGGGGAGATGATTACGAACCTGCCTCTACCGCCGGACGAGCCGGTTACAGAGGGCTGCGGCAGCTGTACGAAGTGCATCGACGCTTGTCCTACAGGAGCGCTGGTCGGCCCGGGAGAGCTGGACGCGCAGAGCTGCGTCTCCTTCCTCACCCAGACGAAGGGGATGCTGTCTGATGAATATATGCGCAAGATCGGCAACCGGCTGTACGGCTGCGACACTTGCCAGATCGTGTGTCCTGTCAATCGGGGCAAAAACTGGACGCATCAGCCCGAGCTGCAGCCAGACAATGAACTGGCCAAGCCGTTGCTGTTGCCCCTGCTGTCGATGAGCAACAGGGAGTTCAAGGAGAGGTATGGACGCACCTCTTCCGCGTGGCGAGGTAAGAAGCCGATTCAACGCAATGCGGTCATCGCGCTTGGCAATTTCAAGGAAGCCGCGGCGGTTCCTGATTTGATACGCGTCTTGATGGAAGATCCTCGCCCCGTGCTGCGGGGAACGGCAGCTTGGTCGCTGGGCAGAATCGGGGGCGCGGATGCGGAAGCGGCATTGCGCCAAGCGGCAGTTCACGAGGAAGATGCGGAGGCGCTTGAGGCTATCCGTGAGGCTGTGCGACAATTAGAGAGGAATGGATAAGCCCGTTTCTTCTGTTTTCATTGCGGAAGCGGGCTTGTTCGTGCTATTATACTGTGATGTGACATTACAGAAGGGGTCTGATGGCAGATGGAATGGTACAATATCGTAATTCCCATTATCACGTTGATTGTAGGAGCGATTGCAGGCTTCTTCGTCGGTGTATTCTACTTGCGCAAGCAGCTGGAGCGGATGCAGAGCGATCCAGAGATGCTGCAGCGCATGGCGAAGCAAATGGGTTATAATCTGAACAACAATCAGATGAAGCGCGCTCAGCAAATGATGAAAAATCAAAAAATGCCTCGCAAGTAATAGAGGGAATCAAATAGATAACCGGAAGGAGATGTCTGGAAATGGCGGGAAGGAAAGATTACGTCAATTCGAAGGTAACAGAAAACCGGGAACAAATCGAGCATCATATTAAAGAAATATTAAAGCTGATCGGCGAGGATGTTGAACGCGAAGGGCTGCTGGAGACGCCAGCACGCGTCACTCGCATGTATGAGGAAATATTCGCAGGCTACGACGTGGACCCCAGTGAGGTGCTCGGCGTCACATTCGATGAGCAGCACGAGGAGCTCGTTATCGTGAAGGACATCATCTACTATAGCCAATGTGAGCATCATATGGCCCCATTCTTCGGCAAAGCCCATATCGGCTACATTCCAAGCGGCAAAATTGCCGGGCTTAGCAAGCTGGCTCGGCTAGTAGAGGCTGTCAGCCGGCGCTTGCAGGTGCAAGAGCGGATCACCTCCCAGATTGCAGATATTCTGGATAAGGAGCTTGCGCCCAATGGTGTTATGGTTGTCGTCGAAGGCGAGCATCTGTGCATGTGCGCACGAGGCATCAAGAAGCCGGGAAGCAATACGGTGACGTCGGCGGTCAGGGGGGAGTTCCGTTCCAATGCGGCGCTTCGCTCAGAATTCCTGTCGTTGCTGAAGCAATAACGAGAATTGGTATAGAAGCTTGGACGTTCCAGGGCGAGAGTGCTGCGAATGTCCAAGCTTCTTGCCTATTGCAGTAAACTCCGACACCGTGTCCCAATTGTGGTGTAGACCAGCATTAATGCTGGACTTAGGCATATTCCGCTTCCGATTCCAGCTTCTGCTCCACCTGGCTCAGGAACAGGGCCGCGCGCTGAATATATTCTTTCGGGTTCTTGCGATAGAGCAATTCATGGTAGCCGTTCTCGACGATCCAGGAGCGGGACAATTGCTCCTTTTGGTTGGCCGCTATCGTCTCGGCAGTGACTTGAGCCGCCTTGTCGTCATTCGTTCCGTGCACGATGAAGATCGGAATATCGTACTGATAATTCATGATGGCATCCACCGGCAATGCATCGAAGGAAGTCCCCGTCCATAGATGAAGCATCGATTCCAGCAGAGGCAACGAAGGGAATTCCGGCAGCGCCACGTAACGGGTCAAATTATCGAACAGTGCTTTCGGACTGGGCAGGAATAAGCTGTCGAGTATCATGGCGTCGATCTCGTCGCTTGCTAGCGCTGCCTGAAGAGCGGTGCCGGCTCCCATGGAGAAGCCCCATACGACGACTTCTTGGGCTCCTCTGGTTTTGGCGTAGTTGACGACTGCAAGCAGCTGCGCCGATTCCTCGCGCCCGCCTGTCGCCGGAGCTTTATATTCTTTAGAGGCATAGCCATAATCGAAGAGCAATACATTATAATCCAGTCTATGCACGAGCTTCGTCAACTCATACATGGGCACCCAGCTTTCTTCGCGATTGGCGCCGTAGCCGTGGCTGAATACGATCGTTCGATTCGCCTCATTCGCGTGTCCCGCCTCGGAAGCGGGGATATACCAGCCGCTTACGGTTGTATTGCCACTGTGACTGGGAATAATGATCTCTTCATAGGCCAGGCCGATCGCTTCCTTGGGATTGGAGGCGAGCGGGGGCACGAACGGATAAGCGAGCGTCCAGGCGACGAATCCGTGGAACAACAGGACGGTGATGAGGCACATAGCGGCGATGGAGGCGAGAATGGCGGCAAGCAGATGTCTCTTCCTGGTTCCGGTTGTTGCAGCAGGATTGCTCCGAGTAGGGAAAGTTGGCAGGGCTCTTGTGTTTCCAGCAAGGCTTCCATCTAAGGAGTGCGGTGTGATCATGGTGTTCATGGACAATCCCTCCCTTGGCATTAGTCGAAAGGTCGTGTGGCAAGTGTTATGAAAGCGCTATTAATTTCTGATACTTCTATCCTATGCAGGCAGCAAGGGCCTGTCAATTGATGTCGATGTCTTGTTAGAGGGCTGTAACGGCGCTGTAATATTGTATCCAGTTCTTTACGGTGAAGAGCGTTTGGAGTATACTAAATGAGAATTAATTTCAATAATTTTGCAATTGTGTTTCGTCCCATGAAACGTATATGATACATAGATAAGAACCTGCTATTGAGGAAGATATAAGGTTATTCATCATCAATTATGGATTGCAAGGAGCTGCTGGTATGGAGGAAGGGAAATCTACAGTGCGGGCTGTAGACAGGGCGCTGGATATTCTGCTTTGCTTTACGGTGAAGACAGACTGGGCGATGTCGGAGATCGCAGAGCATGTCGGTCTGCATAAGAGTACGGTTCACCGCATGCTGGCTACACTGGAGGATAAGGGCTTTATCACGCGTGATGCGGCAACGGACCGTTATCATCTGGGGCTGAAAGTGTGGGAACTGTCCGCTAATCTGTCCAGATCAGACGACCAGGCGACGATATGGCTGCCGGAGATGGTCAGGCTGCGTGACAGGCTGGGCGAGACGGTGAGCATCTATGTTCGCGACGGTACGGAGCGTATTCGGATGCAAGCGGTGCAGAGCAATCATCCTGTCCGCAGGGTAGCTCCGGTAGGGGTTAGGCTGCCTCTCTATGCAGGTGCCTCCAGCAAGGTGCTGATCGCCTATAGCGATCAGGCGACGCAGGAGAGTATGATGCGTGCTCGCACATGGATGACTGCTGTGGATACGGAGCATTACAGAGAGCAACTGCAGGAAGTGGCGGCTCAGGGCTTCGCGACCAGCTTCGAGGAGAGAGAGCTGGGCGTGGCTGCATTGTCTGCTCCGATCTTCAATCGGGAAGGCAAGCTTGCAGCGGCGTTATCCGTGTCTGGTCCCTCCAGCCGCCTGACGGAAGCGGTAATGCAGAGCTATGCTCCTATCGTGATGGAGGCGGCCAAGCGTATGGGGACGATGATAAGGTGAACAGGAAAGCCCTGAGACATCATAGATGTCTCAGGGCTTTCTCAATTCCCATACTTCCGGCAAAGCGGAAAGAATGGCGCTATTACATATTGGCAATCATCTGGCGCAATACCGTCTGCAGGATGCCGCCGTTGCGGTAGTAATCTACGTCAACGAGGGAGTCCAGACGGACAATGACAGTGAACTCGAAAGTAGAGCCGTCTTCGCGAGTAGCCGTTACGTTCAGTGTCTCGCCAGGCTTCACATCATTCGATAGTCCGGTAATGTCGAACTTCTCGCGGCCTGTAATGCCAAGCGTCTTCCAGCTTTGACCTTCCAGGAACTGCAGCGGCAGAACGCCCATGCCGACGAGGTTGGAGCGGTGAATACGCTCGAAGCTCTCCGCAATAACAGCTTTCACGCCCAGCAGGTACGTGCCTTTCGCGGCCCAGTCGCGGGAGCTGCCTGTGCCGTATTCTTTGCCCGCAATAACGACCAAGTTCTTGTCTTCGCTCTGATACTTCATGGAAGCGTCATAGATGGACATCACTTCATCTGTAGGCAGGTAAGTCGTTACGCCGCCTTCCGTACCCGGAGCAACCTGATTGCGGATGCGGATGTTGGCGAACGTGCCGCGCATCATCACTTCGTGGTTGCCGCGACGGGAGCCGTAGGAATTGAAGTCCTTGCGCTCGACGCCGTTGTCGATCAAGTACTTGCCGCCAGGGCTTGTCGGCGTAATATTGCCTGCAGGAGAGATGTGGTCCGTCGTGACGGAATCGCCCATCAACGCCAGCACATTCGCCGAATGGATGTCGGAGATGTCAGCCAGCTCGGAGCCCAGATTCTCGAAGAACGGCGGGTTCTGAATATAAGTGGACTTCGCATCCCACTCGTAGCTTTCGCCTTGCGGTACGTCGATTGCATTCCAGCGCTCGTTCTGCGTGAACACATTCTCGTACTTCGCGCGGAACATATCGGGATTGAGCGCAGTGGCGACCGCTTCTTTGATCTCGGCGTTCGTCGGCCAGATATCCTTCAGATAGACCGGCTGGCCGTCTTTGTCGTGGCCAAGCGGCTCGTTCGCCAGATCGATGTTCACAGTACCGGCCAATGCGTAAGCGACGACGAGTGGCGGAGAAGCCAGATAGTTCGCTTTCACTTGTGCGTGAACGCGGCCTTCGAAGTTGCGGTTGCCGGACAATACGGCGGCTACTGTCATGTCGTTGTCGGCGATTGCCGCGCTAACTTCATCAGGAAGCGGACCGGAGTTGCCGATACATGTCGCACAGCCATACCCTGCTACGTGGAAGCCTAGCGCTTCAAGCGATTCCAGCAGTCCGGCTTTCACCAGATAGTCGGTAACGACCAGGGAACCAGGCGTCAGCGAGCTCTTCACGTAAGCAGGCTTCGTGAGGCCGCGCTCTACCGCTTTCTTCGCGACAAGGCCTGCACCCAGCATAACGCTAGGGTTGGATGTGTTCGTACAGCTCGTAATCGCCGCGATGACGACCGCACCTGTACCCATCTTGGACTCTTCGCCGTCCTTATGCTTAACAGGTACAACCTGTTCGATCTTCTCTTCGTTCAAGCCGTATCCGCCCTTGTCGATCGGCGTGCGGATGATGCTGTTGAACGCTTCCTTCATGTCTGTCAGCTCGATGCGATCCTGCGGACGCTTCGGACCCGCCAGGGAAGGTACGATTGTGGACAGATCCAGCTCGATGACGTCCGTGAATACCGGATCAGGCGTCTCGTCTGTGCGGAACATGTCTTGCGCTTTGTAGTAGGCTTCAACAAGCTCTACTTGCTCTTCGCTGCGGCCAGTCTGACGCATGAAGTCCAGCGTCTCGCTGTCGACAGGGAAGAAGCCGACGGTTGCGCCGTATTCCGGAGCCATGTTCGCGACAGTCGCGCGGTCAGCCAAGCTGATGTTGGACAGACCAGGGCCGAAGAACTCGACGAACTTGCCGACAACGCCTTTCTTGCGAAGCATCTGAACAACAGTCAGCGCAAGGTCGGTTGCCGTAGCGCCTTCCGCCAGGCTGCCTGTCAGCTTGAAGCCGATCACTTCTGGCATAACGAAGTACAGCGGTTGGCCCAGCATGCCGGCTTCCGCCTCGATGCCGCCTACGCCCCAGCCGACAACGCCAAGACCGTTGATCATCGTCGTATGGGAGTCGGTTCCGACCAGGGAGTCCGGATAGACGACTGTCTCGCCGTCTGTTGTCTTCGTAGCAGCGACAGATGCCAGGTATTCCAGATTCACTTGGTGAACGATGCCTGTACCCGGAGGAACTGCGCGGAAGTTGTCGAACGCCGTCTGCGCCCAGCGAAGGAAGCGATAGCGCTCCTCATTGCGCTCGAATTCCACTTTCGTGTTATACTCCAGCGCATCCGGGCTGCCGAAGGCGTCAACCATAACGGAGTGGTCGATGACAAGATCGACAGGTACGAGCGGATTAATCTTCTTGGGATCTCCGCCTGCCTTCTTCACGGTGTCGCGCATAGCCGCAAGATCCACCACTACAGGGACGCCAGTGAAGTCTTGCAATACGATACGAGCCGGGATGAAAGGAATCTCCTTGTCCTCGCGGCCGCTTGCCCAGCTGGCAAGCTGCTTGACGTGCTCAGGTGTGATGGCGCGTCCGTCGAATTGGCGAACGGCCGCCTCCAGCAGCACTTTAATGGAGAAAGGCAGCTTGGACACATCGCCCAGGCCTTGCTCCTGCAACCCGTTCAGACGGTAATAGTTATAAGTCTTGCCGCCTGATTGGAGAGTCGTGCGAACGGAAAACTGATTTTGTTTAGTCATCGCTATTCTCCTTTGCTGAATGAATGGGAGTCGGTTTCGTTTGTTTCATCAGATGAAACTCAATTTCAAAAACCTTATACCTCTAGTATAGCTTTAAAAGGGCTTCGTCGTAAAGTCCATTCTGTCTATTCCAATGCTTCCAAAACCGCGGGCAAAGCCATTATATTCACTGCGCCTACCTATATACTGTCCCCAATCACCAACATCTCATGAAAATGATTCCAATGTCATATAATGAACCAGTATTTCTATGTCAACCAAACTGCAAGTCTGAAGCGGAGGGGATCGCGCATGGCAAAGTCAGGCGGGCGGGGCCCGCAAAAAAATCGGCAGCATCGTACAGGCAAGCCGGCTGCTTCGGAGAAGAGAACGGCTTCCGCGGCGCAGTCGCGCCGATCAGGGCAGGCGGCCATTCATAACGTGAGCGGCGGCATAGAGCCCGTCAAGCAACTGGAGCGGAAGAAGGTGAAGCTAAGCACATTGCTGGAAACTTCCGCTTACAGCGGCGGACATCAGGGTGGGGAGCATAGCTGGAAAGCCGCGATTGATCGTTATGTCAGCTTGTACAACCAGGCGGAGACGGAGCAGCATGCCCGTGCGTTGTCCGACTATATTGAAGACGATATCCACGAGGCGCGTCTGTCCTCGAAGATGGCCCGTCTGCGCGAGCGCGATCTGCTGCGCGGCGTGCTGCCGGCAGGCAGTCAGACGGAAGCGCAGTTGTTGCGTGTGAACGAGTCCGGGAGCGAAGTGTCTGTTCAAGTGCGATTGCATATAAAGCGGAGGATGGAGCATTCCGGACGTTATTATATGGAAGAACGTTATGAGCTGGAGCGACTGTGGCTATACGTGACGGAAGGCAGCTGGAGCATCAGGCAGGTCGAGCCGCAACTGGCAGAGCGGCGGTCGCGCTACGGCAGCGCGGCACATCAATGGCTGGCGGAATCGGAAGCCTCCGCCAACGACTCTCTTATTCTGACCCCATCCTTACCCTATCTCAATTATGACCTGCTGCCCCAATTCAAAAACAGGCATAACGGAATCCGCTACAGGAGAGATTTGGCTGCGGCCTATGCGGACAGATGGTGGAATGAAGGGAATCCCGCTTTTGAACTGTTCGAGGTGAATTGCACGAATTATGTCTCGCAGTGCATCTTTGCAGGCAATGCTCCTATGAACTATACTGGTAGAAGAGAAAGTGGCTGGTGGTACAAGGGAAGAATGAAAGGCGGGGAATGGTGGAGCTACAGCTGGGCCGTCTCGCATGCCTTGACCAATTACTTGGCCGCTCCGCGCAAGACCGGGCTTCGGGCCATTGAGACGGAGTCGGCGCGGGAACTGCAGCTCGGAGATGTTATCGTGTACGATTGGAACGGCGACAACCGATTCCAGCACAGCACGATCGTAACGGCCTTTGACGCGGCGGGAGAGCCGCTCGTTAATGCCAATACAGTAGCAAGTCGCCACCGTTATTGGGATTATAAGGATTCCTATGCGTGGACGGAAGGAACAAGATATCGCTTTTTTCATATACCTGATCTGTTGTAGTGCATTCATATGTAGTTATTCATTCATACCGGGGGATTGCGGACATGAGGAACAAAGTAAGAGTAGGCATTGTATACGGAGGCAAGTCGGGGGAGCATGAAGTATCGCTGCTGACTGCGCTCGCCGTCATGAAGGAGTTCGATTACACGCAATATGAGATAAAACCATTCTATATTACCCAGCAAGGAGAATGGAAGGCCGGCGCTGCGTTGAACGCGCCTCCTGACAGCGTGGAAACGCTGCGCCAAGGCAACGCATCGTCTTCCTCCAGCAGTCTGGCGCCGTTGTTCAGCATGCTGGACGGAGGCGGCAAAGCGACTGAGGCGAGCATCAGCAGCAATAAGGAAGTAACGCAAGGAAATGCCAGTCACGAAGCGCCGATCGATGTGATGTTCCCGCTGCTTCACGGCACGTATGGGGAGGACGGCACAATTCAAGGACTGTTCGAGATGGCGAATATCCCTTATGTCGGCGCGGGCGTGCTGGCGTCTGCAGTGGGCATGGATAAAGTGATGATGAAGAAGGTGTTCCAGCACGAGGGGCTGCCGCAATGCGTCTTCTACTACTTCACGCGCTCGCAGTGGCAGAACGACTCTTCCCTCCATATTGAGGCGTGTGAAGCGGCGCTCGGTTATCCGTGCTTCGTCAAGCCGGCCAATCTGGGTTCCAGTGTGGGCGTGTCCAAGGCGAAAGATCGCGAAGAACTGGTGCAGGCGGTACAGTATGCTCTTCGCTTCGACCGCAAGGTAATCGTGGAGGAATTCGTGGATGCGCGCGAGATTGAAGTTGCCGTGCTGGGCAATGACGAGCCGGAAGCTTCGGTGCCGGGCGAGATTGCTTCATCCAATGAATTCTATGATTATAAAGCGAAATATATCGACGGCAAATCCGCAATGATCATCCCCGCGGAGCTGACTCAGGAGAAGACGGACGCCGTAAGGGACATGGCGGTTCGCGCCTTCCGGGCGGTGGACGGTACCGGACTGGCTCGCGTCGACTTCTTCCTGCGCAAGGCGGATCAAGCGCTGCTGATCAACGAGTTGAACACGCTGCCGGGCTTCACCCCGTTCAGCATGTACCCGCTCATGTGGAAGGAGAGCGGACTGCCGTATAAGGAACTGCTGGCCAAGCTGATCGAATTGGCGCTGGAGCGTCACCGGGAAAAGAGTTATATTCAATATTCTGACGAATCGCTGTAATGGTGAAGCAATATAGATCTAAATTTAGAGGAAACGGGGAATAAAGATGGGATTCGAGACAGAGTTCAATTCCGTGTGCAAGTTCAAGTCGGAGCAAGAGCTGTATGAATTGCTGGAATACGGAAAGGGTAAAATGGTAAAGAGCGGATTCCGAGTCTACCCCACCGGCCAGAAGGTGATTGCCTACAATCCAAGCAATCAGGCGATTGCAATTGTGCGAATTATGGCATCCGTTGCAGAAATCAATTTTCAAGGGGAAGAAGTGACGGGAGTGGAGATGGAATTGGTAAGAAAGCTGACCGAGGAAGAATCCAGTGTGCAGACGGCGCTGGCCCATGAGATGTTCTTCGGCGAGCGTGAGCAGCAATGATCGTCCGTCTCGGCTTCGTCGCGATGAGCCTGATGCTGGAGAATGCATCGCCATCGCGCACGATGACCTACGCTACATTGTCGAAGCTGGCGGATCGCGAAGCGGGCATTCGAAGACTAGAGCATATCGCGGAGGAGAACCTGCATAATACGCTACGTATTCTGAAGCATAGTCATGCGCACGACATTGCCATGTATCGGCTCTCTTCCAAGCTTATACCGCTTGCGACGCACGACGCACTGGAAGGGTGGGACCCTTATGCAGTGCTGGAGCCTTCCTTCCGGAAGATCGGCGACTATGCGCGCAAGGTCGGCATACGCCTCTCCTTCCATCCCGATCACTTCTGTGTGTTCAGTACGCCGAGGCCGGAGGTGCTGCGCAAGTCGGAGCATGATCTGATTCATCACGTGCGCATGCTGGAGGCGATGGGAGTGGATGAAGCTAGCAAGTGCAATATTCATATGGGCGGCGCTTACGGTGATAAAGCGGTGTCTAGCGAGCGGTTCATCGAGCAGTTCGGCGCATTGGACCCCAGATACAAGCATCGTGTGACGCTGGAGAACGATGATAAGACCTTCCAGGTGAAAGAGACGCTATCGGCGGCGGAGGCCGTCGGCGTGCCGATGGTGCTGGATATTCATCATCATGCGGTCAATCCCGGCGATACATGCGAGGAGGAGCTGACGGAAGCATTATGGCCGCGCATCCAGCGCACTTGGGAACTCGAGCGAATAAGGCTCGGTATGGAAGCTGCGAGTGAGCTCCCCCCCAAGATACATGCGTCCAGCCCCAAGAGCGCGACTGATCCGCGAGGTCATGCGGACAATGTTCAGGCGGAGCCGCTGCTTCACTTTCTTCGGAAGGTGGCGGGGTCGACCGAGCGGCTGGACTGCATGCTGGAAGCGAAGAGGAAGGATGCCGCATTGCTGCAGCTAATGGAGGACTTCAAGGCATTGGAGTCGAACGGACAAGGAGTCAAGGTGCTGGATGGCGCCAGTGTGGAGATTGAACCGTACTGACGCTTCCATGAGACCAAGACACAATTGAAGTAGGTGACGACTGAAAGTGGAATGGCTATTTCTTGTGCTGCTGGGAGTGGCGGCTGCCATGTTCGGCAGCATCGTCGGCCTTGGCGGCGGCATTATTATCGTGCCGGCTTTACTGTATATAGCGCCTTCATTGATCGGACAACCTGTCGATCACGGAACGGCTGTCGGCATTTCGCTGACGGTGCTGGTCGTGACCGCTCTGTCCTCCTCTAGGACTTACGCCAAGCGGGGGCTCGTTGACTTTCGCAGCGCATGGCTGTTGTTCGTGACGAGCGGTCCCGGCGCGCTACTTGGCTCGGCGCTGACAGGTCATATGAAGGCTGGTATATTCCAGTTGACATTCGGCATCTTCATGCTGTTCATGGCTGGACTCCTCATTGCCCGCGATTATATGAAACCGTTTGCCAAGGAGTGGTCGCGCAAGCGTACGGTCACCGATGCGAAGGGGCAGGAATATACTTACAGTTACGGCATGCTTCCGATGCTCTTGATCGGCTTTGGCGTCGGACTAATCTCCGGTCTGTTCGGCATCGGCGGCGGCTCCTTATTCGTACCGATGATGGTGCTGTTGTTCGCATTTCCTCCTCATATCGCGACGGCGACTTCGATGTTCGTCATCTTCCTGTCGTCCATTCTGGGCAGCGGCATGCATATCGCGCTAGGGGAAATCAATTGGCTGATGGCGGCTGCGTTAGTACCAGGTGCATGGATCGGCGGCAAGCTGGGAGCGGCTATAGCGATGAGGATGAGTGGGAAAGGCTTGCTCTGGCTGCTTCGCGCAACGTTGCTTCTGCTATCGATTCAGCTTATAGTAGAAGGGATTACAGCGCTATAGGGGATGACTCATTCATTGTTCGAAACGTATACCGTTATCATGCGTATATACTAAATCGATCTCAATTAAGGATAGAAAGAAGAGTGATAGAGCGTGAACGAAGAGCATAACGCCTCTGTGGTAGGCGGCAAGAGCTTCACCGCTGTCGCTATCAACTGTGCCTCCAAGGCAGGAGAATGGATCAAGACCAAGCTTGGCAACTATAATCAATTACAGTCGAAATATTCCTCGCAGGATCTCGTGACAGAAGTGGACAAGGGCTCGGAGCGGCTTATTCGCAATCTGATTGCGACCCACTTCCCCCACCATTCCTTCCTGGGCGAAGAAGGCGTGGAGCCGGGACCGGATGCTTCGGTGAAAGCGCTGGAGGAAGCCCGTAACGCCGAATATTTATGGATTGTCGATCCCATTGACGGCACGACCAACTTCGTGCACGGCTTTCCGTTCTTCTGTATATCCATCGCGCTTGCCCATCATGGCGAAGTGATTGTAGGCGTTGTATACGATCCGATGCGGAATGAATTGTTCGTCGCAGAGAAGGGCAAGGGCGCTTACGTACACGGCCGCAAGATGGGCGTTGCTAGTGAGGAGAGACTGCGGGAGAGTCTGGTTGCGACGGGATTGCCGCCGGATCAGCAAGCTGCGCTCCCGCTTAATTTGCGAGGAATCAATCAGCTTGCTCCCAAAGTTCGCAACTTGCGTATTGCGGGTTCCGCAGCGCTGCATATGGCGTATGTGGCCGCCGGGCGGCTAAGCGGATTCTGGGAGATCGGCCTGAATAGCTGGGATATGGCTGCAGGTTCGCTACTTATCCAGGAGTCCGGCGGGACGGTGACCGATATGAACGGCGAGCCATACAGTCTGGCGGTAAGGAACGTGACAGCGAGTAATGGACGCATACATGACGAACTGCTGACGGCGTTGAAGGAAGCGGAGACATCAGCAGAGTAGCAGAGGGAGACAGCTGTAAGGGCTGTCTCTTTCGCATAGAATGGCACATGTGCTAACGGAAGGGAGGAGATCGATGTGGCAAGCAACAGGTGCAAGCGGCTGGCCGCACACGCTGGCATAATCATGCTGATCGTCATAGCCGTGCTGGCGGCAGGCTGCCGGGATCGAGGCGGGGACAGCGGCGGCATGGCGGAGGACGTTAGACCGCAGCCGTCCGCCTCGGCGGATGAAGGCGAGAAGTCGGCGGAGAATGTGGAGGAGGAGCGTGCGCTGGAAGACGAAGGAAGCGAAGCGAGGGGCGAACCTTACCGGATTGAAGCGGAAGGACTGGCGATTCCATGGTCGATCGATTTCCACGGCGACGATATTTATATGAGCGAACGGGAAGGGCGGGTGATAACGGTTCGCAAGGGGACGCTGGTTCGGGAGGAGCTGCAGCTCGCCAAGCCAGTTCACCATGACGGAGAAGGCGGCTTGTTGGGCTTCCTGCTTGCGCCGGACTTCGCGGAATCCCGTCAAGCCTATGCTTATCATACGTATCGGGAGCAAGGGCAGGCGAAGAATCGTATCGTACTCCTTCTACATGAAGAAGGGGGATGGCAGGAGAAGCGGGCGCTGCTGGAGGATATACCGGGCAGCCTGTACCATAACGGAGGAAGGCTCGCCTTCGGACCGGACGGCATGCTGTACGCCACGACCGGCGATGCGGCGGAGAAGTCGCTGGCGCAGGACAAGTCCAGTCTGGCGGGTAAAATATTGCGCATGCTTCCGGACGGAGGCATTCCGGAAGATAATCCGATAGCGGATTCCTATGTATACACCTATGGGCACCGTAATCCGCAAGGCATGGCGTGGACGGCGGAGGGCGTCATGTACAGCACGGAACACGGGCCGTCCGGAAGTGTAGGCGGACATGATGAGATTAATCTCATAGTTGCTGGAAGCAACTACGGCTGGCCGATGCTCATAGGGGAGCAATCGCAAGAAGGAATGATTTCCCCCGTATATCATACCGGGATGGAGACGATCGCCCCTTCGGGCATGTTGATCGATGCGGAAGGAAGACTGCTGATTGCCGGCTTGCGCGGAGAGGCGATCTACCGTTATTCGCCGGACACCGATACGATGGAGAAGCTGCACGAAGGAGAAGGGCGTATTCGTGATGTGAGATTGAAGGACGACCGGCTCTATTTCATTACGAACAATAAGGACGGCCGAGGCTTCCCCGCTCCCGAGGACGACAGATTGATTTCCATCACATGGCCATGATGTGCCAATCCCTCCGACATCATCTAGCAAATAGTGACAAAAATCACAGTGGGTGCTAGGATGGTAAGGTAAGATAAAGTGAATCATACCATCTTTGTCGGGAGGATTTCGGTTATGAAGCTGCGGTTCGGTATTGTAGGAAAAATGGTGCTGGGCATTACGGCATGTTCCATCGTGACGTATAGCACAAGCGCCTTCTTTTTACTTGTATTAATGGATATATTCCCTGAAATTCCGGATATGGTCTTTATCGTCGGCACGTTGGCGATGGGTATATTCTGGACGGGCTTATTCGGCTATATTGCGACGAAGATGCTGCTGAAGCCGCTGCAAGCTGTTACGGCGGCCGTGCAGGAAGCGGCAACGGGCAATCTGAACGCCGTGAACATTCCGGTGAAGTCGAAGGATGAGATGGGACAACTGATCGAGTCGCTGCAATTCATGATGGGGCAGTTCAGCATGATCGTGAAGGGAATTAAGGAGAATTCGATGCTGACGGATCGCCACATCCAGGAGCTGCAAGGCGCGATTACGCAATCCGCTGTTCAATTGGAAGGTCTGGCGAATGAATCGGAGAAGATTACGACTGGAACGGGGGAGCAGGCTGAAGCGGCGGGACGGCTCAATGAGTCGGCAGATGCGCTCTATCAGTCCTCGCTGGATATGCAAGAAGAAGCGCTGCAGACGAAGCAGAGATCCATACATATGAATACAACAGCAGATCAGAGCGGTGAAGTGTTCCGCTCGCTAGTAGACGGCATGCACCATCTGGAAGAGCTGAACAAGAGCGCCATGGACGTAGTGAAGAAGATGAGCTTGCTGGCGGAGCAGATCGGCAGCATCTCCGAAGTTGTCGGGGATATTGCCGATCAGACGCATCTGCTGGCGCTGAACGCCGCTATCGAAGCGGCCCGCGCCGGTGAGGAGGGGAGAGGCTTCGTCGTCGTCGCGCACGAAGTGAAGACGCTGGCTGATCGAAGCGGCAAAGCCGTAGATGAGATCCGCCAGCTGGTGGAGCAGGTAGAGACCGGTGTCGGCAATGCGGTCGGTTATATCGAGAAGCAATACGAGGTGTCCCATAAGGAAGCAAAGCAAGGCGAGCAGTTCGCTGTCGCTTTCATGGAAGTGAAGCGGGAAGCGGAGCTGGTAGCCAGAGCGGTGGAGATGATGGCTGTCGGGCTTGCGGAACAGACGCAGCAGGTAGAGTCCTCCCGCGAGCAGACCGGCAAGGTGGCGGGCGCGGCGGATCATATTCGGGGCGGCGCTCAGCATATCTTCGCAGCATCCCAGCAGCAAGCTGCCGTTATGGAGGAGATTGCCGCTTCCACCGACGAGCTTCGGGCGAAGTCTACCGACCTGCTGCAGAAAGCGGCGTATTTCCGTACCTGACCGATGCTTGGACAGATGCCCAGAAGCACAATAACAATAAGAGCCGGCTCCTTTATCAGGGGCTGGCTTTTTTGTGCTGATAACTGTCTCAGCCGGCAGACTCCTTGCAAGCTGAAACAGCCTCATATTTGCCGACTTTACGTTCATATGAAAGACTTATAGCGACTCATTGACGGATTGCAAGTATTGCTTGGAATAATTCAAGTGGCTTGTCAGCAGCTGCTTGCCCTTTGCCGCATCTCGTTCACGCAAGGCTTCTACAATTTGCAGGTGATCGTTTACCGATTTGTCGCGCTCTGTGACGCTCATGTGATCATGCGGAACATTCGCGAAATACTCGATAATGAGATCAGTCATTTGAACGAAAAGCTTGTTGTTGGTAGCCTTAAGCAGACCGCGATGGAATTCGATGTCCGCATCTTGAATCGATTTCGTGTCTGTAAAAGCTTGCATCCGCAGCGCCAATTGCTTCAGCGCCTCCAAGTCTTCGTCGCTTGCACTCTGCACGGCCTGTTCAATAGCAGTCAATTCAAAAATTTGCCGCAATTCAAGCAAGTCGCCACGTGTTTTGTTGCCGAGCTTCCACATGAAAATCATATGTTCAAAGAGAGAAGTCAAATTGCTGTCGTCTTGCACATAAGCCCCTTCACCATGTCTGATAGTGATAATACCCGTGCTTTCCAGAATGCGAAGCGCTTCACGAAGCACGGTTCGGCTGACATTCAACATCTTGACCAGATCTCGTTCAGAGGGAAGCTTCTGACCCGGTTCAAGCTGATAGTTTAAAATATATTCTTTTAGATTTTCGCTCACGATTTTGCTGAGCGTTAAACGTTCGTGTTTCTGAATCGGTTTCATGGATGTAACCACCTAAATAAATTCTATTTCAAATAATGGTACAGCGGTTGAAGGTGTGCGAGCATGCATTGCTTGGCTCTTGGAGCATCTTTCTTCCGAATCCAGTGAAGGATTAAGCTATGCTGTTCATAGGCTTGTTCATAATCGCTCAAATGGTTAATCTTATCAAGCTGGCTGAGGCTGAAATAGTGGTGTACGACCTGGCTTAATTGACAGTAGGTGTCATTGCCGGTTGCCAGAAACAAAGCATGGTGAAATTGGAGATCTTCATGCTGCGGCTTTTCATTCCGTTCGATCCTCCCCAGAAGCACCTGGTTCCAGTGATCGATCGCATCGAGCTTGTTCGTATCGTAATGTGCAATCGCTAGATCAATAGCGCCGAGCTCAAGTATAGATCGGGTATCGAGCAGTTCCTTGAAATTGTTGCCGCCAATCTTCCAATGGAAAGCGATTTGTTCAAAGATTGACCTGACCGATAGCTCTCCGACAACGATGCCTTGTCCTGATTTGATTTCTATAATTCCCATCATCTGAAGCGATTTCAAAGCTTCTCGAACGACCGCGCGGCTTACACCCAGCGTTTCTATCATTTCTTTCTCGGCAGGAAGGCGGTCTCCTGGCTGCAACTCATGTTCGACAATATAATCTTTAATCCGGTCATAAACGATATCCACGAGAGATGTTTTTTTGATATGCATTGTCCACCACGCTTCATAGTGTGTTCATTCAGTGGTCATACTACCTGCTAAGATCGTAAGTGTTGGCAATGGAATTGTCAATATCTGAAGCGCTTAGCGGAAGCTCTTATCCATTGCAAAATGCAGCAAGATAACGATTAAAACAATAAAACTAGAGTTAAAAAATGTATTGACAGCGATTACAAACATGCTGTAATCTTATCGATAAAGCTGGTCTGACCAGAAGATTGAAGTATGAGTGAGGTGCGTATGTCGCCAATTCGACAGAGAAGGACGTACGCATGGCACAACATGAACATCAAAGAAATGGGGTGAAGGAATGACAGTTAGGGAATGGGATACAGAGAAATATAAGGGCGTCTTCGTCGCAATGTATTCGGCTTACGACGACACTGGAAAGGTGAGCAAGGAACGAGTAAGGAAATTAGCACGTTATTATGCGTCTACCGGTGTTAAGGGATTGTATGTGGGTGGAAGCTCTGGCGAGGGCATTCTTCATTCGACAGAAGAAAGAAAACAAGTTCTGGAAGCGGTTATGGAGGAAGTGGCGAAGGAGCTAATCATCATTGTTCATGTAGGAGCGAATTCTACGAAAGAAAGCGTTGAGCTGGCTGTACATGCTGAATCGGTAGGTGTTGACGCCATTTCTAGCGTCCCTGCCATCTACTACCGATTATCGGAAGCGTCTGTCGAGCGGCATTGGCAGGAAATGATAGACAGTACCTCTTTGCCTTTCATCATCTACAACATCCCGCAAACAACGGGCTTTCATCTGTCCCAAACGTTGTTTAAGAAAATGGCCAGGCAAGATAAAGTCATCGGGATCAAAATGTCCGGGGAAAGCGTGTTCGAGCTTCAACAATTTAAAGCAAATGCCGAAAAACCGCTTCTGGTCTATAACGGGCCGGATGAACAATATTTGGGCGGTAGAATTATGGGCGCGGACGGTGGAATCGGCGGAACCTATGGGGTCATGCCTGAATTGTTTTGCCGGTTGGAACGGTTTTACCGGGAGGGCGAAATTAATAAAGCTCAGCAGTTGCAAGGCAAGATTAACGCAATCATCAGCAAGCTGCTGAGCTTCCCGTCTCTATACGGCGCATGCAAAGCTATTCTAAGCCTAAGAGGGATCGAGACGGGAGTTCCGAGATTGCCGCTATTGCCGATAGGAGAGGCGGATTCGGAACGATTAATTGAGCTGAACGGAGAAATTGAGAAGCTTACGGCCTCTTATACCTCTCTCCAAGTTTGAAGAGGGTGAGGCCGCTGGATGAAATCACTATTTTATAGTGGGAGTGGAACCATGTCCAAAAAAACTGAAACGGTTCAAAGAACTACGCTACAGCCAATGAAAAAAATGAAATTGCTTTACCTCATGCTGCTGCTTCCCGTCATTATGTTATTTGTTTTCAACTATCTTCCTATGTATGGGGTTCTCATTGCGTTTAAAGATTTTTCACCAGGACTTGGGATTTGGGGGAGCGCTTGGAATCAATTCGATCATTTTACTAGGCTTTTCTCGGACTTTTTATTTATCAGAGCGTTAAGCAATACCCTTTGGATTAGTATTTTAAAAATCATCATTGCTTTCCCCGCACCGATTTTATTTGCACTGCTGCTTAATGAAATCCGAAATCAAAAATTTTTAAAGGTTACCCAGTCAATCTCTTATTTGCCGCACTTTATGTCGTGGGTCATTTTATCGGCCATGATTATTGAAGTGTTCTCGCCCCAAAGAGGAATCGTAAACTTCATCATCACTTCCTTTGGCGGAGATCCGATTCACTTTCTATCCAGCAAGCTTTACTTTATTCCGGTGCTCCTATTGACAGATATTTGGAAGGAAGTCGGCTATGGTGCGATTATTTACCTGGCGGCGATTGCATCTGTCGATCCTTCGCTCTACGAAGCGGCCGACATGGACGGTGCAGGCAGATTCAAAAAAATGCTTCATATTACTCTGCCATCCATCATGCCTATGGTCATTATTTTATTCATCCTTCGATTAGGCGGCATTCTGAATGCGGGATTCGATCAAATTCTGAACTTGTACAACCCGCTTGTCTACGAAGTAGCCGACATTATCGATACCTACGTATACCGCAGCGGTCTTGAGCAATTCCAATTCGATTATGCTACCGCGGTCGGATTGTTCAAGAACATCATCGGCGTCATTTTCATCTTGGGTGCGAATGCGATCATCCGTAGAAAAAGCGAGCATGGTATCTGGTAGAAAGGAGGAAAACATATGGCGAGCGCAAAAAAATTCTCGCTCTTCGAAATGGTTTTAATGGCAGGCTTCGTTGTGTTTTCGATTCTTGTTCTGTATCCCTTCTGGTAGACATTCGTTCTGTCGTTCTCGGATCCGGTGGCGGCTTCGAGCTTAGGATTAAATCTATGGCCTGAACAATGGATCATGGACGCCTATCGATTCGTGTTTGGTTATGGGGATATTATGCAAGCCTATGTCAACACAATTGTTCGTACGCTGGCAGGAACGCTTTTGATACTTGGATTTACCGTGCTGGCAGCGTATCCGCTATCTAAGCGTGATTTGCCGTATCGCAACACAATTACCATTTTCTTCTTAATTGCAATGTTTTTCTCAGGGGGAATTATTCCAGATTACTTGCTAGTGAAGAATCTGGGACTGCTCGACACCAGATGGGCCCTTGTATTACCGTCTGCGGTGAATGTGTTCTACATCATTATTATGAGAAATTACTTCATGACGATCGATAAGGGGATTGAAGAATCGGCGGTCGTGGATGGCGCAAGCTACTTTACGATACTTACGAAAATCATCATGCCGTTGTCCAAGCCCGTGCTCGCTACGATTGCTCTGTGGGCGGCTGTATACCATTGGAATGAATGGTTCCATGCGATGGTGTACATACAGGATTCTTCGAAAACCGTTCTTCAAATCATTGTCAGAGATATGCTGACAGCACTTGATCTCTCGCAATCGTCCAATGCCGGCGCCATCGGCGGCGGAGGGGGAGCGACAGAGAATTTATTGTTGAGCAATGTGCGCGCATCAACAGTCATTATATCCATCGGACCCATCGTTATGGTGTACCCATACGTTCAGAAGTATTTCATCAAAGGCATAATGATCGGTTCGCTTAAGGGATAATCCAAAAGGAGGAGAAGAAAAATGAAGAAGAGAATGCGATATGCCGCGGTGGTTATGCTATCGGCCGCAATAGCGATTACGGGCTGCAGTAATGAGGGCGGACAGAATACGGAAGTGAAAGCTGATCTGACGAAGCTTCCGGAGCCGGGGGATTTCTCGGAGAAACTCACATTGCAGCTATCCGGCTCCATAACGAAAGGGAAAGCCGAGGACGGTAGCTATGTTCAGAAAAGGCTGGAGGAGCAATTCAATATTCAGATTGTGAACACCAAAGTAGATACGTGGAATGCCGATCAAGTCAATTTAATGGTAGCTTCAGGCGACTTGCCTGATACATTCGCCTTTACGACAAGCGGAAAAAATGCGCAACAGCTGTATGATTCCGGATTAACGAGAACGATTCCCAAGGAGATGCTGGAAAAATACGCTCCTCGTTATATGAAGATGCTGTCTGAAAATCCGCCTGGACCCATCATGAACCTGAAGAAAGGCACAGATAATGAATACTTGCAATTAATCGGTCAATACTCCCATGTTGACGGATTGGCTTGGGGACCGACGCTCCGCCTGGACTGGCTGGAGAACTTGGGTATTGAACCTCCGGGCGAGATGAAACCGGTTGGACCGAGCGGCGGGCGCGAAAAGATTCTCTTCACGGAAGGCGCTTATACGATTGAAGAATTAGAAGAAATTTTGAAAGCCTTTACTTTTAATGATCCGGATCAAAACGGAAAAGATGACACTTACGGCCTCCTGCCGGCTAACAATAACTTGAACTGGGCCGGTACGCTAATGGGCAGCTTCGGGATCTATAGAGGCTACAATTTCGTTGAGAATGATAAACTCGTCGTCACCGAGATCTCGCAAAAGTATAAGGAATTCCTGAAATTGATGGCCAAATGGTATGATATGGGTATTATTGATCCGGAGTTCACGACGCTGGACGAAAAACTGGGCTGGGAAAAATACAAGCAAGGTAAAGTCGGCTATTACATTACACAACCTGCATATATCGCAATGGATGACTGGGCCAAAGGAAGAGCGCCTCAAAATATTGTAGAAAACCCGGATTCTACGGCAAAGGTGCTGGCAATGGCGCCTGAGATTGGAAAGGACGGCCAGCAAGGCTTAGGAGCTTATCTGCCTGTTACGAATTTGGCCGATGCGTTCTACGTGTCGAAAGATGTGACCGATGAAGAACTGGCAAGGATTTTGCAAATCTTTGATTATATTAATCATGACGATGAAGCCAGATGGACGCTATACGGTGAAGTGGGCGTTCATTCCAAGTGGGAAGGCGAACCGGAGAAATCTGCTCTGAAAGTGCTTCCGGAATATGCGCAGGAAGAAGGCAACTCCGGATTCTGGGCTTATAATTTCCGCACGTACAGTAAAGAAAGAGTGAAATGGTTCACTTCTGAATATACGCTTAAATTGAAAGATGAGTTCTACGCTCGAGAGGATATTAAAGAGAAGATGCTGATTCGTCCGTACAAATGGGATATCCTGAATGAAACCAACTTGCCAGAGATCTCCAAGCGTTACAGCGGACAACTGAATACGATTGTGGATGAGTTCCGAATGAAAGCGATCGTCGGGGAAATCGATATTGACAAAGAATGGGATAAATATGTGGAAAGCTGGATGAATAATGGCGGGAAAGAAACGCTTGCCGAACTGGAGAAGGCGCCGAAAGTATCTGATCTGTTAGCCGAATAATCAAGCAAAAGGGAGATTGCGCGTATGCCGAACATTGAAACGCAAGCTTTATTTTACCCGAACTTGGCTCAGTCAAGAGCTTACCGAATCCCGTCTATGATTACGACGAATAAAGGAACTGTTATTGCGGGCATTGATGCAAGAATCGTTGACCAGACGGATAATCCGAACCAGATTGACGCTTCTATTCGAAGAAGTGAAGATGACGGTCGAACATGGGGACCTGTGCAAAAACTGGTGTCATTCGCCGGGGAAGGATTGGACGGTGCGGCGGCGATTGATACGGCGCTGCTGCAGGACAGTCATACTGGCACGATCTTCATGCTTTATAGTCACACGCCAGGCGGAATCGGTCTGCGGGCAAGCGAACCCGGTATAGGATTCGACGCGCAAGGTCGCAGAGCGCTGTATGATGAGGAAGGGAACGTATATTTCCTTGAACAGAACGGCGAGGTCGTGGACTCGCAAGGGCAAGCTACCGATTATAAGGTGGATACCGAAGGATATGTGTTCAAGTGTGGCGAGCCTCGGGGGAATATGTATTATAAGAAGGGGATTGATCCGAGAGAGAGTCTGCTCGAAGCGAGAACATCATTTTTGCAAATCATCCAAAGCGATGACGACGGGCTTACTTGGTCGAAGCCAAAAGAATTGAATGGTATGGTGAAAGAGGAATGGATGCGATTCATCGGATCCGGACCAGGCTGCGGCATTCAGTTGAAGCACGGTAATCATGCCGGCCGACTGTTATTCCCGATCTATTTCTCCAACGAGGCGGGGCATCTCTCATGCGCATGTATCTATAGTGACGATCACGGAGTCACTTGGCAACGCGGTGCGTCACCGAATGATGGAAGAGAATTGGACGGCGAAGCGCTCTCGGCGAAGACAATCTCCGAAGGGAAGCAGTACTTGACGGAATCGCAAGTTATCGAATTGCCGACAGGCGAGTTGAAGTATTTCCTGAGGAATCACTATGGTCTTCAACGAACTGCGGTAACCGTGAGCGGAGATGGCGGAGAGACCTGGGGTGAAGTGACGTTCGATCATGCGCTTATCGATCCCATCTGCCAATCCAGTGTCATTCTGTATCCCGATCTGGGCGACGGCAAGGTGCGTGTGCTCTTCTCCAATCCGGCCGATGAGAAGACGCGAGTCAAAGGCACGGTTCGCTTGAGTGAAGACGGCGGGGAGACATGGCCTTACAGTAAAGTGATCGAAGACGGCTATTACGGTTATTCCTGTCTAACGGTGTTGAAGAGCGGAGAAATCGGAGTTCTGTATGAACGTGTATATGACTATAGCGATTGGAATAACATGGACATTCAATTCGGCACCTTCACATTGGATTGGTTAAAATCATAGTTGCTAACCTGGCACTGGCGCGAGAACTCCCCTAACCGGAGTTCCCGCGCTTTTCCATTCTCCTGGTTGAGGAGGAGAATGATGCATGACTCAGGCTAGGGAGGCCATCGCCTTGCGGGCGGCTTCAATCGTGGCGTCGATGTCCGCATCCGTATGAGCGGTCGTCAGGAACCACGCCTCGTACTTGGATGGCGCCAGATTGATACCTTGCTCCAGCATGAGCCGGAAGAAGCGGCCGAATCGTTCGCCGTCGGTGTCCTGAGCCTCGTCATAGTTGGTGACGGGATGGTCGCAGAAGTGCGCGGAGAAGGAGCCGCGAATCTGATTGATCACAAGCGGAATACCATGCACATCCGCCGCCTGCTGCAGACCGCTGGCCAATCGGGACGCGAGCCGGTCCATCCGGTCGTATACGCCCGGCTCTTGCAGCACCTCCAGGCATGCGATGCCTGCGGAGATGGAAGCGGGGTTGCCCGCCATCGTGCCCGCCTGATATGCGGGACCGAGCGGCGCAACTTGCTCCATGACGTGGCGGCGTCCGCCGTAGGCGCCGATCGGCAGGCCGCCTCCGATGATCTTGCCCAGCGCGGTCAGGTCCGGTTCGATTGCCGCATGGTTCTTGAAGGCGCCGAATGTCTGAGCCGAGCCATAGTGGAAGCGGAAGGCGCTGATCACTTCGTCGTAGATGACGAGCGCGCCGGCTTCGCGCGTCAGCTTGCACAGCCCTTCCAGGAAGCCTTCATGGGGCATGACCATGCCGAAGTTGCCGACGATTGGCTCCACCATGACCGCTGCCGTATCGTCGCCCCACCGCTCCAGCGCCTCCTTCAGTGCGTCCAGATTGTTGAACGGCACGGTAATGACCTCATGCGCGATGCTCGTCGGAATGCCCGCGCTGTCGGGAATACCAAGCGTGGAGGGGCCCGAGCCGGCGGCTACGAGCACCAGATCGGAATGGCCGTGATAGCAGCCGGCGAATTTAATAATTTTGCTGCGCTTCGTATAGGCGCGAGCGACTCTTATGGTGGTCATAACGGCTTCCGTGCCGGAATTGACGAACCGCACCTTGTCCATGGAAGGGATGGCTTCCTTCAGCATGCGGGCTAGCTTGATCTCCAGCTCCGTCGGCGTACCGTACAGGGTGCCGTTCTGCGCCGCGCGAATGATGGCTTCCGTAATATGAGGATGGGCATGTCCGGCAATGATGGGGCCGTAAGCCGCCAGATAATCGATGTACCGGTTATCGTCCACGTCCCAGAAGTAGGCGCCTTCGGCCCGCTTCATCGTGACGGGGGCACCGCCGCCCACCGCCTTGAAGGAGCGGGAGGGGCTGTTGACGCCCCCTACGATATGCTCCAGCGCTTGCTCGTATAGCGCGTCCGATGTTGGTCTGTTCATAGTCACGGTATTGAACTCCTTCCGTGTAATTCATTGTTGTTAGTTGGTCGTGCTTCCGCTGTTCCCGTCAGTCCTGCCGCTCTCCCCGTCAGGAGATGCGGACTGTTCCGGCTCCGGCTGCGACTCGTCCTTCGACAGCACTTCTTGCACGTAACCGAGCAACGCATCCTCGCTGCGAATACCGATGACGTCCGAGCCGTTCACTCTCTCTTCCTTGACCAATTCCATTGGCGGAATTTGCGCTGTGCCACCCATATTCATATTCACGCCCAGTTGTCCCAGCTTAAGCATATCGCTAACGGACATATTGGTCTCGATATAAGGGGAGACGCTCTCCAATATTTCCTTCATCCGTATAATGTTCCAGGTGGACTGCAGCTTCTTCGCTACAGCTGTCAAGAAGTTGCGCTGACGCTCCGTTCGGGTATAGTCGCTCAATGCATCGTGGCGGAAGCGGACGTATTGCAGCGCTTTGTCGCCGTCCAGCAGCTGATAGCCCTTCTTCAGATCGATATCGTAGCGGTTCCCGTCCGCATTGTCGCGGTAGCGCATGTCCTTCTCCACTTCGAACCAGACGCCGTCGATCGTATCGACAAGCGATTTGAATCCCTCGAAGTCGGTGTAGATGAAGTACTGAATGTCCAATCCGAGCAAATTGCCGACCGTCTTCATAGCCAGCGGCGGACCGCCGAGCGTAATGGCAGAATTGACCCTGCCTTTTCCGTATCCTTCAATATTCGCATATGTATCGCGCAAGATAGAGAAGAGATGGGCCTTCTTCGTGACGGGATCGATCGAAGCGACCAGCATGGAGTCGGAGCGAGCAGGCTCGCCTTCGGCTGCGTCACGGGCATCTCCGCCCAGCAACAAGACGTTGACGCGTTCCTTGCCTTCCCACTTCGGAATTTCGACAATTTTATCAGGGGCTTGCGTAGGGAATCTCGACTCGTCAGGCGACTTCTGGAAGTTTTCCAATTCTCCGTATATACCTGCGCCCCAATAGACGGCGCCTCCGATTACCAACGCTACAACTACTGAGAGAATAATAAAAAACCATTTCCATTTTGATCTTTTCTTTTTTGACCGCGTACTCATGTTGTGAGCTGGTCTCCTTTCAAAAATGCTTTGTGAAGCTATCGTTTGATTGATTGAAGGCGTAAGGCAAAGCCCAAATAGAATGGAAATCTTTCTGACGATTAGACGCCAAGCAGCTGCTTAAGTTGCATGATGCTTAGAAAGCTTCGGCCTAAAAACATATGGATGGGCGAGTCTCACATGTATATTTACCTTCAATGCTTACAACCAAAACATTTACGCTTTACAAGAAGTAATGTATCATTACATATCATAAAATTATATCGTTAGGCGCGGATGACATGCAAGTTTTATCATATCGGGCCAAATTATATCGCTATTTCCCAGGAAATGTCGAGCGAGAGGAGCTAGAACAGCATCATGCATGCAATTGATGTGAAGGATCTGCGCAAACAATTCAAAGTGCAGAAGAATCGCGAGGGCTTGTCCGGCGCGCTGAAGGATCTATTCAAGCGCGATTATCGGGAAGTGACGGCAGTGAAGGATATTTCATTCCAAATTCCGCAAGGGGAGATATGCGGTTATATTGGAGAAAACGGAGCAGGGAAGTCGACGACGATCAAAATGCTGACGGGCATTCTGGTACCGACGTCCGGCGAATTGAAGGTGAATGGCTTCATTCCTTACAAGGAACGGGAGAAGTTCGTAAACGGTATCGGCGTCGTCTTCGGACAGCGCTCTCAGCTGTGGTGGGATATCGGCGTCATCGAATCGTTCCAGCTGCTGCGCAAGGTGTATCGCGTGCCGGAAGCGGAGTTCAAGAAGCGGCTGGACAACCTGGTGGAACGGCTTCAGTTAGGCGACTTGCTGAATCGTCCCGTCCGCAAGCTGAGTCTGGGGCAGCGGATGCGCTGTGAGCTGGTGGCGTCCCTGCTGCATAATCCGTCCATCCTGTTCCTGGACGAGCCGACGATCGGGCTGGATATCGTCGTGAAGACGGAGATCAGAGACTTCCTGCTGGAGATGAACAGGCAGGAAGGAACCACAATTCTGCTTACGACGCATGATCTGCAGGACATCGAGGCGCTCTGCTCGCGGGTCATCATGTTGGACGATGGACAGATCATATACGACGGCGGGTTGGACGAGCTGAAGACAAGATGGAGCAAGGGGAGAGAGATCCAATTCCAGTTCGGCAGCCACACATCGCTGACGAAGCTGCAGGCGTTGACCGCGGGGCTGGCTGTCAGCTGGACGATTGACAACGATGTGACAGCGAAGATGTTCGTGCCGCATGAAGTCAGCGTATCGGAGGCAATGGGCAGAGTAGTCGGAGGCGCGGAGATCCGAGATATCAAGATTTTCGAGACGAACACAGATGAGATCGTCAGAGGCATCTACCAGACGGGATCGGCCGAAGCGAGCAGCGGAACGGTAGCGAAGCAACCTGCGGAAGCGATGGAAGTCAAGAAGGAGGAAGTGGCGTCGCCATGATGAGCGCTTATCTTGATTTTATCCGTATCCGCTTCCTCATGATGCTGGCCTATCGGGTCAATTATTATAGCGGAATCGTCATCTATGCCATCAATATCGGCGCGTATTACTTTCTCTGGCAAGCGATCTATGGCGATCAGGAGACACTGGCGGGCTTTACGGTGGCGCAGATGACGACGTATATTGCAGTGTCCTGGATGGCGCGCGCCTTCTACTTCAACAATCTGGACCGGGAGATTGCGAATGAGATACGGGACGGCAGCGTCGCGATTCAGATTATTCGGCCTTATAATTATTTACTGGTGAAAATGATGCAGGGCTTCGGCGAGGGCTTGTTCCGCTTGCTGCTCTTCATGGTGCCCGGCCTGTTCATCGTCTGTCTTGTCTTCCCGGTGAAGCTGCCGGAAGAGCCGTTCGTCTGGGCAATTTATCTCGTCATGCTGTTCTTTAGCTTCTTGATCAATTCCCAGATCAACATCTTGACGGGGCTGTTCGCCTTCTTCGTAGAAAATAACGAGGGCATGATGCGCATGAAGCGAGTGATGGTAGACTTGTTCTCCGGCGTCGTCGTGCCGATCGCCTTCTTCCCGGGCTGGCTGTCGGGGATCATGGAATGGCTGCCATTCCAGGCGATCACATACTTGCCCAGCTCCGTCTTCACGGGACGGACGCCGCTGGGCGACGCTGCGAACGTACTGGGGCTGCAGGTGCTGTGGTTCGCACTGCTGCTGCTGCCCATCTGGCTGACATGGCGGGCGGCGCGCAAGCGTCTGTTCGTGCAAGGAGGGTAACAGCGATGAGATACGCATCATTATTTGCGGAATATCTGAAAAACTATGCCAAAACAAGGTTAACCTATCGAGCGGACTTCTGGATCGAGGTCATCTCCGACTTGTTGTTCCAGATCATGAACCTGATCTTCATTCTGGTCGTCTTCCAGCATACGCCGTCGCTCGGCGGCTGGTCGCAAGACGAGGTTGTGTTCGTGTACGGCTTCTTCATGATTCCTTACGGCATCTTCAGCACATTCTTCGGCATATGGAATTTCAGCGAACGTTACGTCGTGAAGGGCGAGATGGACCGGGTATTGACTCGACCGGCACACAGCCTGTTCCAGGTGCTGCTGGAGAATGTCGATCCCCCTTCGCTAATGGGCTCCGCCGTAGGCGCGAGTATTATGGCGATCTGTTGGAGCAGACTGGACTTGCCGTTCCATGTCATGGACCTGCTGATGCTAGTGTTATTCGTCATTGGAGCGGTGCTGATCTACGGAGGGATCTATACAGCGCTTAGCGCGATATCCTTCTACTCTGATTCGCCGACGGGTATCGTGCCGCTCATCTACAACATACAGAATTACGGGCGTTATCCCGTGAATATCTACAACAAGGCGATTCGCTTCATGCTCACATGGCTGCTGCCTTTCGCGTTCGTCGGAGTTATTCCGGCTTCCTACTTCCTGGAGAAGAAGGCGGACGATCTGTCGAATCTGGCGATGCTTACGCCAGTGATGGGCCTTGTCGTCTTCACGCTGGGGCTGGCGCTATGGAACCATGGCGTGAAGCGGTACCGGGGAGCGGGCTCGTAATAGATAACGCGTGCCGCAATGCTCGCTAACTCGCCAGGACTTGCTGCCAATAATCAATAAGCGCGTAAGCGTGGACCTAGAGAGGAGTCTAGTGATGACTATGGAAACAGGGAAAAAAGCGCCGAAGTTCAAGCTTCCGGCGTCAAACGGAGAGACGGTATCGTTAATGGAACTGCGAGGGCAGCATGTCGTCATCTTCTTCTATCCGAAGGACATGACGCCGACCTGCACGCAGCAGGCATGCGATATGCGCGATGCGTACAGCCTGTTCCGGGAGGAGAACACTGTTCTGCTTGGCATCAGCACCGATAGCGTGAAGTCGCATCAGAACTTCGTTGCGAAGAAGGAGCTTCCCTTCCTGTTGCTGGCGGATGAGGAGCACAGCGTATGCGAGAAGTATGGCGTATGGCAGCTGAAGAAGCTGTATGGACGAGAGTACATGGGCATCGTGCGCTCTACCTTTCTCATTGACAAGGAAGGCAACCTCGTCCGCGAATGGCGTAAGGTGAAGGTGAAGGGCCATGCCGAGGAAGTGCTGGCCTCTGTGCGCGAGCTGAACGGGTAAGTTGTTGGTTGCCTCTGAGGCAGCAGGGGCATCAGGGGCAACAGGCGGTCAAGGACAGCCGGGCGCGTCAGAAGCAAGAGGCGATTAAGGACTGGTGAGCGCGTCAGAAGCATGAGGCGATTAAGGACTGGTGAGCGCGTCAGGGGCAGCGGTTGTTCAGTGGCTGCTGCTGGCCTGGCATAAGTGACGGCGATTGTTGAGCGTCAGCCGTTGGCATCATAGTAAACGACTGGATAGCGGCTGACCGCCGACGTCCCTGTTCGCCCTAAATGGATTTGGTGTAACTATTTTGTGCTCCAGTTGTGATATGTGAGTCATGTAATGGATTTCCTACAGTTAATCTAGCGGATAATCGTGCAATTGGTCGAAAACGTGCAAAGTAACTGTAGGTTTTCCATCTAAATTAGCTGAATCTCCGCTTTTACTGCGATATAATGGCATGAAATACAGTTGCTTACCCAAGAAGGGAGCATCCCCATCCAACTAATGCCTTGTGCAAGCCTCCTCGCCCCGCTCCTCATGCAGGCTGCACATATGGTTCTCCGAGAACGCCTCACGCTAGCTCAGTACGAGCAGTGGATCGAGTAAAGTGGTACGCGCAATAGATGGAGTAACGTGGTACGACACTGGAAGAAGTGAAGTGTGACCGCATCCCCACTCGGCAGTACTACCTTCGCACTTGTGCGCATTAGAGTTACCCTGCTTCAGCTCCATACTTTCCAAATTGCAAATCAAGCGGTCCGCCTGTCGATCCGTGCAGAAGCAGTCGCGGCATTCCTTCGTCCGAACGCACGATCTCTCCGAACATGCCGACATATGGAGGCAGCATCTCATCCTCGTTCCGTTCCAATTCTCCTCGCACATACCGTTCTGCTTGCATCTTGTCGTTCCAGAAGGTTACAGCGTCCAAGTGGGCGAATGCAGCGCCTAATTTGTAAAGCAGCCGCTCGCGTTCCTCATTATCATTCGGCGTCTCCTTCACGTATACGACAGTTCCACTCACACCTTCTTCCAGAACCTCGTAGTCCGGCATTTGTCCGTCTGTCATCACCCGCAGCATGTCCTCTCTGCGCTGCAGCTTATCGTTCAACTCCTCCAGCAAATCAACGTATTCTGCCTTCGCTTGTTGAAGCCCCCGATTATCCGCTTCCAATTGTTCGATGTCCAGCAGTGCCTGCTCAAGCATGGATGCCAGCTGTGCATTCGACTCCTGAAGCGCCGACTCTAGCTGTCGATGAGCGGAAGCTATCTCGGTCAATTGCTGTCTGTACTCGCGATCGGATAACAGAAGCCCCGCGCCGAACGCGACAACAATCGTAACGAAGCTGATGATGGCTGTAACACTCTTCTCCAATGGGCAGCCCTCCACTTCACAATAATATCCATCATATACGTTCGCCTGGTGATAAGTGAATCCGATGCGAGGAAAACGTTTCGCCCCAGCCGCGCTTGTAGACGAACAACCAAAATCAAATGTTCCTAATTTCCGTTATTTTCTCTAGTACCGGTGAAAGCCCGTAGTGGACGAGATAATAATCTGCCGACAACGGATCACGCGCGCGGAAGCGGAACGAGAGATGAGGTAACTCTAGTAAATCCTAAGTAATGGCGTGATAGAGGGACGAGCGCAGCCGAATCATCGTGCCGGACAAGCAGTCTAGCAGGTCTAAATGATAGGAAAGCTGGGGAGAATGAAGCTATAGACTATTCCTGTTGTTTAGGAGGCGAGAAGGATATGGTTTCTCCCGATTTTTTGGACAAAATGCGTGAGCGCAATGGTACGGTTTATAAAGTGGAAGACGATCATACCGGTGGGTTGCAGCATTGGCCGGAGGCGCCGCAAGTGCTGCTGCATCGAATGCAGCTGAAGCTGGAGCATGTGCTGCTGGGCAAGCAAGCGGTGATCAGACAGACGATTACAGCGCTGCTTGCAGGCGGGCATGTGCTGCTGGAGGATATTCCAGGCGTAGGCAAAACGGTACTAGCGCAAGGCATTGCGCGAGTGATGGGCGGCGAGTTCCGACGAATTCAGTTCACCTCGGATATGGTGCCCGCCGATGTTATTGGCGGGGTAGTGTTGGAGAGAGGAAGCGGTGAGCTTGTCTATCGACCAGGACCCATTATAGCCAATGTCGTGCTGGCCGACGAGATTAATCGGACTTCGCCGCGCACGCAATCGGCCCTGTTGGAAGCTATGGAGGAGAGAACAGTAAGCATTGAGGGCGAGACGCACAGGCTTCCCGATCCGTTCATGCTTATCGCGACGCAGAATCCACTCAGCTTCCAAGGCACGAGTCCACTGCCGGAAGCGCAGCTGGATCGCTTCCTGATGCGACTTAGCATCGGCTATCCGGAAGCGGACGCTGAGGAGCGTCTGTTGGAGCAATATGCCGAGGGCAATCGGCAGGACCCCGCCCGACTGCGCCCTGTCATCACGCCTCCAGAATGGCTGCGGATGCAGAAGGAAGCGGCACAGACGCATATGCATCATGCGCTTATGGAATATATGGTCAGGGTGGCGGAGGCGACACGCCGATCGCCGGAACTTGCGCTTGGCTTAAGTCCGCGGGCGCTGCGGGATTGGCTGCGTGCTGCACAAGCTGGCGCTTATATGGAGGGTCGAGGCTACGTCATTCCGGATGATCTGCTGGCGACAGCCGAACCGGTGCTTGCGCATCGGCTGGCATTCAGAAGCGGAATGAGTGGAGCCGAAGGAATGCGGGACGGCTCCCTTCTGGCGGCAATCGTGCGCGAGACGCCATTCCCGCGCGAAGCAGGAGCCGGCTTCGGAGGCAGGCGAGCGAGATGAGAGAATGGGATGAGTGGGACGTTGATTATAGGAAGGATGCAGAAAGTGTGTGGGAGAGCGGTCCGCGCTATAGAACCCGCAAGCTGGCCTGGAGCGTCATTGCGGCAGGGTTGCTGGGAAGCTGTGCGGCCGTGCTATTGCGTGGCGGGGCGGTGGAATGGTTCATGCTGGTCGTAATGGGAAGCATTGCGGCGCTTAGCGGGGGCATACCTCTTGCCGTTGCGGGAAGTCTGACCGTGGAGCGCAGCTTGCGCCGTTCGGAGATGATGGCCGGCGAATCCAATGTGTCGACATTGACGGTGCGCTGCAACTGGCCGATTCCCGTTGTGTGGCTGGCCGTGCAGGATGAATATGTGAACGGCAGCGATATAGAATATAAGTCACGTGGGCACTGCGCGGTGGAGACGCCCCTATTCCGGAAGCAATGGGTGGAGAGCTATGAGATGACCACGCTGCGAAGAGGCGAATATGACTTCCAGCCGGTAACCGTGACGGTAGGCGATTGGCTCGGCCTAACGGCGATCAGACGGACGTTCCGATTGGAAGGGAAGCTGACGGTACTGCCTAAGGAGTTGCCGGACTCGTGGATGGATACATTGACGGAAAGTGGGGAATGGGAACTTGGAAGGGGAACGGTGCATGAGAGGCCTTTCCGCAGGATAAGCGGCGATCTCGGCGAAGGCGGGAGCGGTAGAAGCGGTCTTCCATTCATGCATCGACAAGCGGGTTATGGACCGGATACTCGTCCTTATCGGGCGGGCGATTCACTAAGCAGCATCGATTATCGCGCAGCTGCCAGAGGACGCGGTTTATATACGAAGTTGAGAGAGGAAGCGGGAGCCGGCACAATCGCTATCGTCATCGATCAGCGCCGAATTGCGTACGGCGATAATGCGGCGTTATTCGACGCTTGTATCAACTGGGCGATTAAGGCGGTCGACCATGCTTTGAGACGGGGAAGTGATGTTGTTGTTGCAACAGCTGAATGGTCCTGTCGCTTGAGCGCCGATTCCGCCAGAGGAGAGGACGGCAGCATGATAGAGCTGCGCCGCAGACTGGCGAAGCTTCGGGGTGACCGGAAGTCGGCGATGCGCGGCTTGTGGCTCGACGAGAGAAGCGGGCTGCCGGCGGGCTGCCTGATCCAGGTTCACACAGGCGACTGGCAAGCAGCGGGTGATTGGAGAGAGCTGGCAAGGACGATCGGGGAACAGCAATGCAGGCTGCAGCTCCATGTGGCCTCCGGAGAGTCGAAGCTGACGGGCGCGATGCGCGAGGCGGAGCAATCGCTCCGGCATGCCGGAATCGGTGTAATCTGGCGGGCTGTTCATCTTACCGGGGAGGACTCCGCAGGCGGGACGGAGGAAGGAGTGAGAGCATATGCCTTGGGATAAGGAGCTCACGAGTGGCAATGACCGCGATCGGGATATCGGGGGATCGGGGAGCAAGGACCGTGATAAGGATGCTGGGGATGCAGGTGGCAAGAACGACAACAGGGACGATGGCGGGAGTTCAGCGAGGGGAATTGACGGAGGTGCTTCGCATGAAGACGGCGGCGAAGCCTCCCTTCTATATCGGATTGTAACGAGCCTGCTGCTGTTCAGCCTTGTGGCGGAATGGCTGCTGCCATGGTCGAGTACCGGACAATGGACCGTTATCCACCATCCCGAGCCGCTATTGCTTGTCATCGGGTGCACGATGATCGCAGGGCTGTTCAAGCTGCCTTGGGGCATGTCCTTGCCGCTCAATGCCATCATCTGTCTGCTGGCGATGATGCTGCTTTACAAGAGCGCCGGACAATCGGGATTGGATTGGCTTGTCGGCTTTCCGGCCTTGTTGTTCGAAGATGCGGAGCGAATTGTGAATTCCGGTGTATGGGCGATGTCAGGAGAGATGCGAACGCTTATGCTGTTCGCAGGCTGGTCGATGCTGGCTCCGGCGCTGCAAGCGCTTATGTGGCTGCGGCAGACGGCGCTGGGCTTCGCTGTCGTTACGCTCCTGTACTTGATTACGCTTCATATATGGCTGGGGATGGATGTACTGGGAGGCTTGACTCGGGTTGTAGCGGAAGGGCTGCTGCTCACGGCAATGATGACGGTACCCCGGGTGCGCAGAGTGATGGAGGCAGCTTCCCGCGAACCGCAGAGACTCAGCGGACAGTGGGTAGCAGGCTCCATGTTCCTCGTGCTCATGGTTATCGGCTGCTCACTCTTGTTCACAGTGGGGAAGGAGAGGGAGCTGGCGCCGCCCAATTGGACGGTCCCGGTTGTGGATACGCTTAAGCAAGGCTTGTCTGTTCTGGGTGGAGACGGTTCAAGCGGCGTGACAATTAGGGATGCCGGCGCCGTTCCGTTCGGACAGGCGTTGTCGGGATACGGCTTCGACGACAGCAGGCTGGGCGCTCCGCTTGCCAATAGCGATGAGCTGATTTTTCGTGCGGTAACGCCGGTAAGAAGTTATTGGCGGGGCGAAGCGAAGAGCACGTACGATGGGAAAGGGTGGAGCAGCGATGGTGGGGAGCTGTCGCTTCATCCTATCGGCAAGCTGCTGCCGAATGAGCGCGAAGCGATGGCGAGTGCTCCTGAGAAGGAGGATAAGAAGCTGTCAGAGCTTGCGAACCATGGCGTCTGGATTGAACAAACGATACTTATAGAGCGTCCTGAGCCTTCCATGCCCCTGTTCGCCGCAGGCGGGGACGGGCGGGTGACGGATATGACCGCTGTCGATCCCAGACGGAAGCTTGGCAGCTATGTGCGCAATACGCTGCAGGGCTCTCTCTATCCGCCCAGCAGCACCTTGAAGGTGGAGCGCTACACGGTGGAGAGTGCGCTACCTGTTACGGACGAGATGGAGCTACGCCAATTGGAAGGTGGGCAGGAGGAGCAAGGGGAGGAGCGGGACGCGATGGAGCCCGTTCATGACGATGTCATTACGCCATTCCTGCAGCTGCCCGAATCCATGCCGCCGCGCGTCGCGGCGCTGGCTGCCGAAGTGGCCGGAGGCGGTGTAACAAGTCGATACGATCGGGTGAAGGCTGTTCAACAATATTTGAAGACGTCGTACAGCTACTCGATTGAAAACAGCGCAATGCCGGCCGAAGGCGAAGATTTCGTAGACCACTTTCTCTTCATCCAAAGGGAGGGCTATTGCGTTCACTTCTCTACGGCGATGGTAATTATGCTGCGGACGCAAGGGATCCCCGCCCGTTGGGTGAAGGGCTTCACATCCGGCGAACCGGTCCCGGAAGCGGAACCGAAGATGGAAGCGAATGGCTTGTTATCCGACAAGGCGGGGGAGTTGCTCGAGATACGGGGGAAGGATGCGCATGCGTGGGTCGAGGTGTACTTCCCTGGCGCCGGCTGGGTGCCCTTCGATCCAACGCCGGGATTCGACGGCGTTGCCACAGCTTCCAACGCCGCCGCATTGGGAGGGAACGGCACGCTGGCGGCAGCGGGCGGAGCATCCGCTGCCGGTATGGTGAGCGAGCTGAGCCTGGCGGAGCTCGCCCACGGGGGAGTCGCGGCGCTGGCAGCGGCGGCGCGAGGGGCGGAAGCCCTCGCGGCTGCGACGCAGCACGCCGCCGAGCGCGCAGCGGCTTCGCCGGCCGCAGCTGCCGCCGCAGGCGGAGCCGCGCTGGCGCTGATCGTCGCGACAGTGCTCGCGGCGCGGCGTAGCAGGCTGCGCCTACGGCTGGCGCTGCGCCGTTACAGCGCGGCATACGCGCGGCTTGCTACGCTGAGCGAGGTGGGCGGTGCCGCAGGCGGTGCAATCAGCTGCGCAGCGGGCGGCGCAAGAGCGGACGGCGATGAATGCGGCACTGCGTCCGCATCCATCGTTGCCCCGGCCCCGCCAGCCTCTGCAGTGGCTGCACCATGGGGCGCTGCCGGGCCCGCGCTTGAAGGCGCCCCGGAGCACGCCACTCGCGCTAGCGCCGCTGCGGAATTGCCCGCGCGCGGGCTCGCCGTGCCGGCCCCTGCTCGCACCCACACCGCCGTATCGCCGGCGCATGCGTCCGCCCTGGTTGTCGCGCCGGTCTCGCCGCGTGCCGCCGCATCGTCGCCGCGTGCCGCCGCATCGCCACCGCGTGCCGCCGCATCGTCGCCGCGTGCCGCCGCCCTGGCGTCTAGCCGCGCCCGGCTGCCGCGCCGCGGTGCGCTTGGCGAGCAATCTGCCGCCGAGCAGCAGCGAGCGGCGCTCATCGCCGTCGCGGCCGCGCTCTTCGCGCTGCTGCGACGACGCGCGCCAGCCCCGGCGCAGCAGCAGACCGCGCGCGAAGCCGCTTTTGCGCTGGGCGCCGGGCTGCAGCCCGGGCAGCTTGCCGAGCTACTGCGTCTGACGGGCTGGCTGGAGGAAGCCAGCTTCGGCCGCAAGGGCCGCTGGGCGGGTGCGCCATCGCCGGAGGAGCTGCGCGAGACTTGCCGTCGTTTATTGGCGGTCGGAAAGCCAGTCCGGCAAAGCGTGAGGCGGCATGGTTGCTTGCCTGAGGACAGCCACACTTAGCTTATAGTCTGAGACGCTGGAAGATGTTCGTGTTCGATCATATAGCTCATGCGGTAATGTTGTATCTTTATAATCATGTGGCCGCATGAAGACAGTTAACTGGATTTTGTGTCATTAAAAATGCTGTAATCGTCCTTCTCGCTAGCTGCAGATGGAATAAGTACAGTTAAATTAGATCAGATCGCGTAGTAACCCAACATTCGGTCAAATTAGTATCATGAAATCCAGTTAATATGGACAAGTATGCCATTTTGGTATAAATAACAACATGAAATCCATTTGAATAAGCAAGATAGACATCTTGCTCTTCTCGTCAGTTGAATTCGCCTATTTTAATCTCGAGCATTGCTTAAAGACGATGAGTGGTCAGTAGCGGCAGTTGATGGCGGGTGGAATGGTTGTATCGGCTAACAGCAAAGCATTGACCAGATTGATTAACGGAGGGCTTGTGATTGCCCGCTTTCTGCATCGATCACTTCGGCGACGCGCAGGCCGAACTGGAGCGCGCTCTATTAAGCTTGTCCGTACTGTTGAACGGGTTGCTGATTGCTAAAGATTGTTCCATTCCATGTTCAGCTTGGGAGATCGGAAGAAAATGAAGAAGGGGCGTCCCTGTGTCATTTATGACATTTCGGACTCCCCTTCTTCATGTATGCAGATCATAATACTTTGCGATATGAAGAGAGAGTAACTTTGTCACAGCGTATGTATACGCTTGGATGCGTGGAAAAGGTTGCTGGGAGAGAACGTAGTGTAGCTGGCCTACATTGGAGCGCGGAAATTGGGCTGGCGAGCGAAAATAGTGTAGCTGGCCTCAGTAGCGTTGCATAAAAACTAACACAATAATTAATCTGAATTGCCAGAAAATAATTTCCCGTGGACAAAGGCCAAAAACGTTAGGGGTCTTCATGTCAGATAGCCAGTGTCCATTTGGTAATATTTGGTGTCAAAGAGCTGCATTATTG
>NZ_JBHTJZ010000035.1:0-107499 GCF_042675905.1 Paenibacillus chungangensis
CTGACATGAAGACCCCTAACGTTTTTGGCCATTGTCCACGGGAAATTATTTTCTGACAATTCAGATTAATTATTGTGTTAGTTTTTATGCAACGCTACTGAGGCAGCCTACATTGGAGTGCCGAAAAGGTGCGTACGAGCAGAAATAGTGTCGGTCACCTACATTGGAGTGCCGAAAAGGTGCGATTGAGCGGAAATAGTGTCGGCCACCTACATTGGAGTACCGAAAAGGTGCGATCGAGCAGAAATAGTGTAGGCAGCCTACATTAGAGCGCCAAAAAGGTGCGTACGAGCAGAAATAGTGTCGGCCACATAGATCGGAGTGTGCTAAAAGTGCGAGTGTGCGGCCGCAAGTCATGGGACATGTTTTGGAGCGAGAGAGCACTTCTTTGGAGGCTGCAGGGCATGCGGCAGAGGTTCAAAGCTGGAGGGAAGCCTATTGATAAGCGATGCACCAAGCAACAAGCGAAAGCTCCAAGGCTATGCAGCCTCGGAGCTTTCACTTCAATACAGACTTTAATTATTCCGCTAACGTTACGTCGTCAGCTACTGCCCAAGTTCCTACAGGAGAGACGGTATACCGGATGCCTTCGTCAACAGTTCCTTCGCTGATCTCGAAGATGCCAACAGCTCCTTGGCGGCTCTGCACCTTGTATTGCGCTGTCAATGTGGAACCGTCATTGCCTGTTAATTGAATGGAACGGTAAGCGAACAATTCATCGCCAGGGTCGCCGCTCAACGTCACCTGCAGTGTCTTGTCGTCGACAGCTTGTACGCTTGAGATGGCAAGCGGATCGATCTCTTCCGCCACGAAGCTTGCGTACTCAACGGTGAACCAGTCCGAGGATACCGTGTAAGTCGTACCCGGCTGCAGCGTCTGTCCTTGAGGCAGTCTGAACTTCGGCTCCTGCTTGCCGTCCGTGGATTGTGTATAGCCTACATATGAGACAGTGATCGGCTCGCCATTGTCTGGAGTCAGTACGGCAGTGCGGGAAGCGAGCGACGGAATGATCTCCAGCGACTGACCGTTATAGCTGTTCTCCTCGTCCAGCGCAATGGCGTTGCTTCCTCTGCCTCCGGCATAAGCCGAGATGACATAGCCGTAGTCGATGACGCCGTCTTGACGTAACGATTCGATCTCGAACGTGTCGGATGTCACTTGACGCGCTTCGCGCAACGGAATCAGCTTGTCGCTGGCCTCGAATGTAACCGTCTGTACTCCCTTGTAGGTAAGTGTCATCATCTCTCCTTCAGGCATGGTCTGCATCGGAACGATATATGTGGCGATCGACCCCGTCTTCAGCCGGGGCTGATTTACAAGCTTCAGTTCCGGTTCAAAGGCGAAGTTCTCGGACGCGGCCTCTCTGGACTCATCCTCCAGCGCAAGCGGAGCGTCGAAAGTCAATTCCAGAGCTACTTTATTCAGCGCGCGCACGGATACGATACGTGCGTCCTCTGAACGAACGGCCTTCTCTGACTGGACAAGTAGCTCAGCCATTTCACCACGTGTCAGATGGTTGCCCGTGATCGATAGCCCATCGATCCAATGAAGAACGGATTTGGTATCCCGCTGCAGCGCTTTGGCCAGAATGGCCGCTACATCCGCAGCTTCGACAGGCCGACTAGGCTGGAGCTTGCCGTCATCTTCGATCAGACCGAGCGCAATAGCAGACGTTACGTACGCATCATACCATTTCGCATTTGCTTCCGGCTCGGCTGCTTCTGTTACTTCCAGCCGGAACGTTAGCAGAGTCATCTTCAGCAGCTCCGCATTCGTGACTGGCTTGTTCGGTCGTATTTGCCCGTCTTCATAGCCCTGCAACACGCCTTTAGCTTGCAACTGCCGGATTGCGTCGCTATACTGCGCCTCGAAATTCTTCACCACCGCTTGTTGAACGTCAGCTACCGGGGCAAGCTGCTCGGCTTGCGTCTGATACGGCAGCAAAGCGCTGCCTCCGATGATTGCGCTTAAGGCCATGACCGCAGCGTTCCGTTGAAATTTGTTCATATTCACTCATCCTCTCAAGCGTTGTTAGTAGTCCCATGCATTTAGCATACAGGACAGCTCTAAACCGCCGGATAAGAGAATATAAACTTTTTATAAACGGGGGCTAAACAATGTTCAAAGCCAGAGAGGGCTACACGGTGAAGCGGTAGCCGGCTCCCCAGACGGTCTCGATAAACTGCGGGTTGGAGGGATCAGCTTCTATTTTCTCTCGAATACGGGAAATATGCACGGTGACCGTCGCGATGTCGCCGCTCGAATCCATGCCCCAGAGGCGCTCGAACAACTGCTCCTTATTAAATACACGGTTAGGATTCGTTGCCAGGAACAGAAGTACCTCGAATTCCTTAACTGTCAGCGTAATTTCCTTCCCGTGCAGGAATACCCGTCTGGAAGATGTCTGTATGGACAGCTCCCGGATATCGATACTGTCTGGCTTACTCTTTCCTCCGGTGTACCTTTCATAGCGCGCCAGATGGGCTTTCGCTCTCGCTACCAGCTCATTAGGGCTGAACGGCTTCGTAACGAAGTCGTCCGCTCCAAGGCCGAAGCCGCGAATTTTATCGATTTCTTCTTTTTTGGCCGATACGATTAGAATGGGAATATCCAGCTTCTCTCGAATTCGCTTGCAGATGTCGAAGCCGTCTGTCTCCGGCAGCTGCAGGTCGACAATAACGAGATCGAAGTCTCCCGTCAGCGCCTTGTTCAAGCCTTCCAGACCGTTGTGGCTAATCGTCACTCCGTAATCGTGCAGGAGGAAATAGTCGCGCTGTAATTCAGCAATATAATGGTCGTCTTCAATAATTAGTATCTGTCTCATCGTAACCTCACCGGTGATCTGTGAAATTTTGTAAGGATAAAAAAACGGTCGTACCTTCGCCAACAGAGCTCTTAATTGAAATATCTCCGCCGTGTCCCTCCATAATTCCCTTGGCGATGGCCAGTCCAAGGCCATATCCCGGCGCCGACTGATCTCGCGATTCCTCTTCCCGGTAAAACCGCTCAAATATATGGGGAAGAGATTCCGGCTTAATGCCCGGGCCGTTATCCTTAATCCATACTTCGGCCCGCTCCGGCCCCCGTTTAACGCCTATCGTTAATGTCTTCGGCTCGCGGACCATGTATTTCAGACTGTTGTCAACTAGATTGACGATAACGCGCCTCAGCTTCTCGCTGTCTGCCATGACGAAAATACTCTGCTCCGGCGGAGACGGACAATTCCACGCTACATCAACGTTGTGCTGGTCCAACTCGATCGCCATCTCGTCCAGCGTATGCCTCAAGAAAGAGACTAGCTCCAGTTGTTGGAAAGAATAGGGTTCCTTGTTCAAATCTAACTTGGAGAAGTAAAGCAACTCATCGACCAGCTTCTCCATATCGGTCGCTCTTGTATGAATGGCTCCAACGTAACGATTCAGCTTCTCCTGCGTATTCGTCACGCCGTCGCGGATTCCCTCCGCATATCCTTTTATCGTCGTAATGGGCGTTCTCAGATCGTGTGAAATGTTGGAGAGAAGCTGCTTGCGATTATTTTCATAGTGCAGTTGAAGCTGAATGGACTCGTGTAATCTCAGACGCATTTGCTCAAAGGTCATAACCAACTGGCCAATCTCGTCGTCGGATTCCGGCTTCAGCGCGAAGGTGAGATTGCCTTCCTTAATATGCTTGGCGGATTGCTTTAAGCGCTCCAGAGGCTGAATGATGTTGCGGGTGACGTAGCGATATAGCAGTAGGCTGGTGATCAGCAGTGCAGCGGCGAAAATGCCAATAAGAATCGGCAGCACCATTCGAATGACTTCTGCGAACGGACTTCGTTCCCGCAGGACGTAGATGCTCCCCCGATCGGCGGTGTCGGCACCGAAGCTAAAGTCGAATTTCGCATAAGAATAAAAGCGACTGCCCAGATTCATTGTGTTGCGAATAGAGTAATTGTTCATTTCGTAAGCGGGCAGCTCCGAAGCTTGAAGCGAATTGCCCAGCATCGGACTGACATAGACGAGCTGATCGTTGCGCCGAACGACAAGACCTGCCTGTACGAGCTTCAGCTTCATGTCGTAGCTCTGCAAGCGTTCCGGATCTTGAAGGAGTATGGGATCGTGCTTGGCCAGATATTTCAAGTCGAGGAAGATGCTCTCCTCCTCTTCGGACAGCGGGTGCAGCGAATAATGAATGCGGTAGAAGCTGCTTATGCTTCGGAAGTCTCCCGTTACGGCCACAGACAACAAGTAAGCGGCGGTAACGAACAGAATGACGGATACGATGACTAACGAGGCGAAGGACAGCAGCAAGCGGAATCGTATCGACATAGCCGGAATGCTCCTTTCATAGCTAAGCTGCGATGCAAATGAGGTATTGATGTGCCTCGAAAGAGGTTTTCTCATGAATCATGCCATGCAGGAAATGTGATTGCAAGCATTTGTACTTTAAAGGTTTGAAAATGTGTGGTATGATTAAAACGAACGTAATCAAACATTATTAAACGCAGTGCTGCGCCAAGCGCAGAGAGCTGCTAAAATGAGGAGGCAATTTATAATGGAAGTACGTCACACGACGAACCCGACAGATGTAAAACAATACGATACAGAGCGCCTGCGCCAGGAATTTCTGATTGAAAACCTGTACAAGGCCGATGAAATTAACATGGTATATACACATTACGATCGTATGGTGGTCGGCGGAGCATACCCGGTGAAGGAAACATTGACATTGGAAGCGGGAGATACGCTGAAGACGGAATATTTCCTGGAGCGCAGAGAGATCGGCTTCCTGAGTATTGGCGGCCCTGCTGTCATTACCGTTGACGGTGAAGCCCACGAGCTGAACAAGCTGGACGTGCTGTATGTCGGCAAAGGCAAAAAAGACGTAAAGCTGGCAAGCAAGGATTCCAGCAATCCTGCGAAGCTGTACTTCTGCTCCGCGCTGGCGCATGCGGAGTACCCGACTCGCATGATGACTATGGAAGAAGCTAACCCGGTACATCTTGGCGCACAAGAAACGTCCAATGAACGCGTCATCTACAAGTACATTCATGCCGATGGCATTCAAAGCTGCCAGCTGATGCTGGGCGTAACAAGCCTGCAAAGAGGCAGCATCTGGAATACGATGCCAGCGCATCTGCATGATCGCCGCATGGAAGCTTACCTGTACTTTGACATGGAAGAAGACACGCGCATCTTCCATATGATGGGCGAGCCGTCTCAGACAAGACATCTCGTCGTAGCGAATGAACAGGCGATCATCTCGCCGCCATGGTCCATCCACTCCGGAGTAGGTACGAGCAACTACACGTTCTGCTGGTCGATGGCGGGAGAAAACTACACCTTTACCGATATGGACGTTGTACAAGCCAGCGAAATGAAATAGTCACTTTTTTGAAGGAGGAAGGCCATGCTTGCTGCGGAACGCCATCGTGCAATCATTGCAAAGCTTGAGGACAACGGGGCTGTCAAAGTGTCTGAGCTCAGCGAGCTGTTCGGGGTAACGGAGAAGACGGTACGTGAGGATCTGGAGAAGCTTGAGAAGAAAGGCCTGCTTAAGCGAACGCATGGCGGTGCTGTATTGGAACAGGGGAGTGAGGACAGCTTGCTCCCGCTTCAAATACCGAATGTGAAGCACAGCCGGAAGAAGAGCGCGATCGCAGAGCTTGCGCTTACTTGCATCCAGGACAACGATATTATTGCACTGGATGCCGGCAGCTCAACGCTAGAGCTGGCCAGATTGCTTCCGAACAAGCCGATTACGGTTCTGACGAACGATCTGCTCATTATTCGTGAGCTGACAGCGAAGGAGAACATCCGACTGGTTGTTCCCGGCGGCTACCGCCACAATAACCTGCTGATCGGCGGAGAGTCCCAGGAATGGATCGCGAGGCTCAACGTCCACAAGCTGTTCCTGTCCACAACGGGCGTTCACCAAGAGTATGGATTGACGATTTTTACGGAGGAATTGGCGAAGCTGAAGCGACTTTATATGGATAATGCCAGAGAGATCTATTGTATGGCCGATTCTAGCAAATTCGACAAAGGTGCTCTCATCACTTTTGCCGAACTGAATGAAGTCGACTGCGTGCTGACCGATGACGGAATAGATGACGAGCTGGCGGCCAGATATGAAGCGCAAGGTCTGCGCATCATGAAGGCTGGGCTGTCCTCTGACGGGAAGAGCGGGAAGCGAAAGGGGTAGTGGGATGAGTTATTTTGATTTGACGGGCAAAAAGGCAGTTGTAACAGGCGCGGGCCGTGGACTGGGAACTTCCATCGCGCTGGGGCTGGCGAAAGCGGGAGCGGACGTGGCTCTCGTCACAAATCGTACGCCGGCTGATGCGGTGAAAGCGGAGATCGAAGCGATGGGCCGCAAGGCAATCACTATTCAAGCGGATGTGTCGGATCGTGACCAGCTGGCGGGCATTATCGACCGGACAATTGCAGAGCTGGGAGCTGTGGATATTCTGGTCAACAATGCGGGCATTATTCGCCGCACACCGGCTGCAGACCATAGCTATGAGGACTGGCAAGCGGTCATCGATGTGAATCTGAACTCCGTATTTGTACTGAGTCAATTGGCTGGAAGACATATGATTGAGCGCGGCTCCGGGAAGATTATTAACATAGCATCCATGCTGACCTTCCAGGGCGGTATTACGGTGCCTGGCTATACGTCCAGCAAGCATGCGGTTGCGGGCTTGACGAAAGCGCTGGCGAACGAATGGGCATCCAAAGGCGTACAGGTCAATGCGATTGCTCCCGGTTACATGAGCACAGACAACACGGAGGCGCTTCGCGAGGATCCGGTGCGCAGCAAGTCCATTCTGGAGCGTATTCCTGCAGGTCGCTGGGGCACGCCGGACGACTTGGCTGGACCAGCCATATTCCTGTCCTCTGCCGCTTCAGATTATATGAACGGCCATATTCTTGCGGTAGACGGCGGCTGGCTCGTTCGCTAATCCATACGTAGAATACGAATAAGATACAGGGCACCTCTCGGGCACGCATTATGCGGCTTGAGGGTGCTTTGTTTTGCAATGAACTTACGTGTCCATTAGCGTAAACGCTTGATCATTTTGAAATTCATTAGCTTAGTGCTATTACGTTCTACGATTTGCGATTTTACTACGATATACCCTTTTCTTTCGAAGAAGGGTTTAGCAGTAATACTGGAATCGGTTTCTATTTGGTTTAGACGTAATTTATTGGCTTCAGATTCAAGCGTATCTACCAATGCCGAAGCAATTCCCTGTCTCTGGTGCTCTTTATGAACAAATAGTCTGTCCAGGTACCCTTGTAAAGTCATGTCTGAAAAGCCCACGATGTCACCATTCATTTCAACAACATATGAAATATGAGTAGTTAGAGCTTTCAACCAGACCTCCTTTCGCTCCTTCAAACTCGTTGGGGAAGCCCAAGCGTATACTTGTTCTTGCGTATAGTCTTGCTTATTTATAGTATGTACGGTCTCATAAAATAAAGTGATAATCTGGTCAATATCCGTCCTGTGAAATTTTCGAAGCAGCAATGAAACACCCCCTAGAGTATAACGTGGTTACCGACTCATGCCCGCTGTCGTGTCCTGGTTATTAGTTGTAGCATTGTTTTCGATCGTTCAATTGGTTGGGTTTATAAATTGGAAGATACCAATCAAGACCAGTAAAACTACGAATACAATTATAAAAGTTAAGCTAAACCGCAAAATATTTGATCCCTGTGATTTGTTCTGAACTTGATTTTCGAGAGAAGCTACCCGCTCTTTTAGTTCCTGAATTTCTTTTTCTTGCTCCATTGGTTATCCCCCTCATTTCTGCTTCAAATTAATGTCATAAAATCCAGTCAGCCCAGCTGAACTGACTATAAAAATAAGGAGGGGAACGATGGTGAACTAACCAAGCACTAGTACCGTGGGATAACCAATAGCCTTACCATCATGGGTTTGATATTTAAGCCCCTTGATTCCCTCTTCCATTTCCTCGGCTGTTTGCTCACTTCCATAATTGAATTTATCTTGCTCCACGCCGGTAATCAGCCATTTCTTGTCAAGCTTCTCCAATGTATACTTCTTAGTAGTTGCGGTGAACGGTTGATCTTTCAACTCTTTATTTTCAAATGTGTAAATATTGACTTGATTGGCCTGATTTCCTTTATACACATCCGATATACGTACAGTTACGCTGAGTTTATCCATTTCGATTCTATGAATTAAACGAAGCATACGTTCTTTATGTTTGTCGTAATCCCATTGCGACATATTCTTCAGATCATCTCGGGTGTATGTTACGCTATCATATCCAAATACGACCTCATCGCTCATAGACACCCAGTATTCTTCACTTACGATTTCATTTACAATTTTGAAATATTGTTTATGCGATTTGTTAAAGTAAATAAGATCAAATTCACTCTTTTCAACTGTCTTCACATGTTCCACCATCTGTTGTTTCTCCGAACGCCCCAACGACGTCGCAGAGGTACATGCCGCTAAAATGCTAATAGACAATAGAAGTAACCAACACAAATAACTTTTAAATCTCATTCTAATCCTCCTTTTTTCCTGCCAGTCAGCTTGATCTCTTATGAAGGGATGTCTGAGCCCATCGACTGATGTTTTACCAATTCTGTACCAAGCCACATTGCCGTGCAGACGAACAACAGACCGCCGTGCATTTCGTTCAGGCCTTCTAAGCCTGCTATAACACACCAAATTGTACCATATTTGAAAGGGTAGAAAACAACTTTAACAAAACTATCCTATTCGATTGTGGCGAAGCGTCAGTTTAATGGCAAGAACTCAATAGATGGGGGCAGGAGCGGAGGTTATTGGAACGTTGTAGCGAATGGTTGCTTGAAAGCATTTGTCACAATAAAAACTCTAACTGGATTTTGTGACATTAATAAACCTGAAATCATCGTTCGTCACAACAACAAATGGAAAAAGTACAGTTGAATCGGATCAGATTGCACAACATCGATCTAATGGGCTAATTTAGTAGCATAAAATCCAGTTCATTGTGATCAGAAGGAGCATTTCGGCCAAATTAATGTCGTAAAATCCAGTTAGATAAGGTAAATGATCATAATTGTAAAAGGATGACCTTAACCGTAGCTAGCATATGCCGGCTGCGGAGCAAATGAGGGCCGACTAGTCGCCCATACTGTGCAGAGGTGAATATAGCGGTTGCCACAGGGCTTAATTGGCTTAACATGAGCGGATTTGCAGGTTAACGGTCGCCTTGGCGCTTATGGAGCGAGGAAAGTGCGATATCGCATGTTACTGAGTGAAATAGGCTTCGTGGCGCCCGTTACATCGAAAAAGTTGGAAGGGAGACGTAAACAAGCTCGATGACAACCGTAATAGTGTCGAAAGGGAGCGCGGAAGGGACGAACGGTAACATCGAACGGAGGCGTCGAAAAGGAGCACAGGAGCATCGAACGAGACATCGAACGGAAGCATGGAACGACGATGCCTGTTACCTGTAAGGGGATGTGGTCTGCTGAAGACAAAGGTGGAGGAAAAGTCAAAAGACATATAAAATGCCCGACAGGTTTAATATTTAAACCGGCCAGGCATTGGTTATGTAAAAAAAATATAGTCCCTCAAAAAATAAAATTTAAACTTCCTGCGAAAACCAAGTGTTCTTCGTCACTTATAATAATAGTATAACCCGGACTGAAATATAAGTCTATACTTTTTTGGGAATTTGATATATATTTTTTTCCTGCCATCAAGCGGCATCTGCATAGAGGCTTCATGCCCCTTAAGTGCCATGTCAGAATGTCAGAACGACCGTCAAATTAAACAGGAGAAAAAGGAGAACAAATGATGCGAAAGCCAGTGATTGAGCTTGAAGACATCGGAAAGACGTTCCAGGTAGCGGAGCGGACAGCGGGACTGGCGTCAGCCGTGAAATCGTTGTTTAACCGCAAGCACAGAGAAGTGGAGGCATTGAAGGATATATCCTTCAGTATCGGGGAAGGGGAGATCGTCGGTTATATCGGTCCCAACGGAGCAGGCAAGTCTACGACAATCAAGGTGATGAGCGGTATTCTGGTTCCAGATAAGGGCACCTGCACCGTTATGGGCTTCACCCCATGGCGGGATCGATCACAGTATGTGGAGCATATCGGAGTCGTGTTCGGCCAGCGCTCGCAGCTATGGTGGGATGTGCCGGTGATCGATTCCTTCGAGCTGCTGAGGGACATCTACCGCATTCCGGAGCCCATCTACAGGGATAATTTGACCATGCTTACAGCGATGCTGGCTCTTGACGACATTCTGGGCGTGCCTGTCCGCCAGCTCAGCTTAGGGCAACGGATGAGGTGCGAGATCGCGGCTTCGCTGCTTCACAATCCGAAGCTGCTCTTCCTCGACGAGCCGACGATTGGACTGGATGCGGTAAGCAAGATTGCCGTTCGCAAGTTCATTAAGCGGATCAATAAAGAGCGGGGAGTGACCGTTATTCTGACCACACATGATATGAGCGATATCGAGGCGCTGGCGGACAGAATTCTGATGATTGGAAAAGGGACGCTGCTCTACGACGGCACGCTGCCGGAGTTGAAGGCGCGCTTCGGGTCGGGCCGCACGTTGACAGTAGATTATAGAGAGCATACGGAGCCGATCGAGCTGCCGGGGGCAAGTCGGCTGAGCTGGACGCCGGAACGGGCTGTGTATGCATTCGACGCCGAGCGGATCAAGCTGGCTGATCTCATTGCACCGTTGTCGCAGCAAGTAGAGCTGCTCGACATTGCGGTCGATGAGAAGGGAATTGACGAAATTATTGTTCAACTGTACGAGGAGCATCAGATATGATAGGCACGAGGAATGCCTATTGGTCCATTTGGCGCTTAAGGTTCATTAACGGCCTGCAGTATCGGACTGCAGCACTTGCCGGTATCGCGACCCAGCTGTTTTTCGGATTTGTTTTTATCATGATCTTCATCGCATTTTATGAGAATAGTGTGGCAACAGCTGTGTTCCCGTTGGAGGATCTGATTACTTATGTATGGCTGCAGCAAATTTTCCTTTCCTTCATCGCACTGTGGTTCCGGGACAATGAACTGTTCGGCATGATTACGGAAGGTCATATTGCCTATGAATTATGCCGGCCTGCGAAGCTGTATCCCTTCTGGTATGCGAAGCTGATTGCGCAGCGAGTGGCCAGCGCGCTGCTGCGGTGCTTCCCGCTGCTTGGGATCATCTTCTTCCTTCCCCAGCCTTATCGCATGGAGCTGCCGCCGGATGTGTTCACATTCATCCTGTTCACACTTGCGCTCATGCTCGCTCTTCTGCTGGTAACGGCCATATCCATGCTGATCTACATTTCGGTGTTCTGGACGATGTCTCCCGTCGGCTCCATTCTGATGGTGGGGGTGGCAGGCGAATTTCTGGCGGGCTTGATTATCCCTGTGCCGCTCATGCCATCGTGGCTGCAATCCATCGTCATACTGCTGCCCTTCCGTTATACGGCAGATTTCCCGTTCCGGGTTTATTCGGGGCATATTCCCAAGCTGGAGGCTCTGACTGGCATCGGCGTGCAGTTCCTGTGGTTGATTCTACTTATCGGTGGTGGCTACTGGCTTATGCAGCGAGCGCTTCGCGCCGTAGTCGTGCAAGGAGGCTAGAATACTTATGAAGCTGTACTTTCAATACATGTCCATCCATTTTAGATCGCAGATGCAATACCGGACGTCGTTTTTTCTGTTGAGCATCGGTCAATTCTTTATCCCGTTCTTTGTATTTGCCGGTATGTACTTTATGTTCGAGCGGTTCGGACAGCTGCAGGGCTGGAGCTTCTTCGAGGTGGCGTTATGCTACGCGGTCATTCACTTGTCCTTCTCGCTTAGCGAGAGCTTGGCGCGAGGCTTCGATGCGTTCTCCGCTCTTGTCGTGGCGGGCGGCTTCGACCGTCTCTTGGTCAGACCACGTAATACAGTGCTGCAGGTGCTCGGCTCGAAGTTCGAATTTACGCGCATCGGTCGACTTCTTCAGAGCATCATCGTGCTTATCTGGTCCGTGTCGAACCTGCCACAGGTTTGGTCGCTTTCGAAGCTTCTGACACTTGCTTTTATGGTGCTGAATGGCGTATTTATTTTCACAGGCATCTTTATATTGGCAGCGACGCTATGCTTCTGGACGGTTCAAGGCTTGGAGGTGGCGAACGTATTCACGGACGGGGGGCGGGAGATGGCGCAGTATCCGCTTCATATTTATGAGAGGCCTGTATTCAAATTCTTTACTTTCATTATCCCCTTCGGATGCGTGACGTATTATCCGCTGCTGTATCTGCTGGACAAGGAGGAAGGAAGCCTGTTGTCGGGCATTCTTACGCCGCTTGGCGGCGCCTTGTTCCTACTTCCGTGCCTGCTGGTATGGCGAGCGGGGGTGAAGCACTATCATTCCACCGGCTCATAACAACAATAAGCCCAGAGCTCATCTGCGAAGAGCTCTGGGCCACTGTCCATGCTGTTCATGAAGACATGCAATTGCTGTGATTAATCAATCGAGATATAAGCGATCGCGCGTTGCTGCAGAACCGATTCCTCTGCATGAAGCGATGTGGAGCCAGGTTGACCGGCCTGAAGCGTAAGCTGTGTCAATGCAGTTGCGAACATGGCGGTCATGCGGCTGTCGGCATCATGCCATTCGGCAATTCGCTCCGTGAGCCTTTCCGTAAGCGAGGATAGCGGGAATTGTCCGATAAAGGGGCGTAAGTGATGGCTCCAATCATCCAGATCAAGCGATTCAGTCTCGCATAGGAACTGTTCGCTCCATCCATAGCCGTATTCGCTCGTTAATCGAATACAGACTCGATATCCGGCTGCATCAACCGCAAGGGCGGGTATGACGAATAGCTCAATTCGGCTAATCGTCAGATGCTGCGGCTGATCCGCCGGAAAGGGGGAATCATTAACGCTAATGGACAGCATCATTGCATCTCTCCTTTTTCCGCTTACGAGGTTAGCTGTCGGATTCGGGCTAGAGAGAAGGCCCTACCGGGGGTACAACTCCCCGGATTCACCCCTTGCATGCGAATCATCGCCTGCATTGGTTCCCCCGCTTTTTCGAAAAACGAAAAATTAAGCGTTTATGTTTACATAATATTTTAGCGCTATTTTTTCCATTTGTAAATGCGCAATTAGGTGGAAGCCGAAGGCCGAGCTTGTGATGCTTGTTCTCTTTTTCCCACTGATTTGATATAATTTTGGAAATGTTGATAAACGGCATAGACATAGCTGGGAGTTGGGGACGTGGTCTTTTCAAGCTTGTTTTTTTTGTATGTTTTTTTGCCGCTTTTGTTTCTATTCTATTTTTTATCCAAGCGTACAAGCTATCGGAATGGCGTATTAATTGTCGCATCACTGTTGTTCTATGCGTGGGGGGAGCCAATCTGGGTCACCCTGCTGTTGCTGTGCGGCTTGAACGGATACTGGTTCGCCCACTACATCCATCGGCATAAGGGAACAAGGACGGGCATGTGGTTAACTGCCGCGGCTGTAAGCGTCAACCTGGTTATATTGGGCTTCTTCAAGTATGCGGACTTCTTCATCGCCAATCTGAACTTGCTGCCCCGGGTAGACCTTCCCTACACAGAAGTGGCGTTGCCAATCGGCATCTCATTCTTCACTTTTCAGATGATGTCTTATCTTGTTGACGTATATCGGGGCGATGTGAAGCGGCCGGGTACATTCACCCATGTTCTGCTTTATGTGTCCCTCTTCCCGCAACTAATTGCGGGACCGATCGTGCGGTATAAAGATATCGAGCATGAATTTCAGGATAGGCGGTTTTCCTGGACCTCATTCAGCTCAGGAATTACCCGGTTTGTCATCGGACTGGGCAAAAAAGTGATATTGGCTAACGGATGCGGCGAGCTTGCCCCGCTTTTCCTTGATAATCAACTGTCCGAAGCGACCGTGCTGGGAGCCTGGTTCGGCATTCTGTTGTTTGCACTGCAAATTTATTTCGACTTCTCCGGTTATTCCGATATGGCGATCGGGCTGGGCAAGATGGTAGGTTTCACCTATCCGGAAAACTTCAATTATCCTTACATATCGCGTTCGGCAACGGAATTCTGGCGCAGATGGAACATGTCGCTGGGCAGTTTTTTTCGCGATTATGTGTACATTCCGCTCGGCGGCAATCGCAGATGGCAAGCTCGTAATCTGCTCGTTGTCTGGTTTCTGACAGGGCTATGGCACGGAGCGAGTTGGAACTTTATTTTTTGGGGACTTTACTTCGGCTTTCTCATTTATATCGAGAAGCTGTTCCTGCTTCGTCTGCTGCGCCAACTACCGGTTTTTCTGTCTCATATATATGCTACTGTTGCCATGCTTTTGGGCTGGGTTTTTTTCTACTTTACGGATATGTCGTCGGGCATACGCTTTTTCAAGACGCTGTTGGGGCTGGAGAAAGCGAAGCTGTACAATCTTGAGCTGCAGATTTATGTGATGGATCATTTGTTCTTTCTAATCGTGGCTGTTGTCGCCTGTACGCCTCTGCCGAAGCAGCTTGCAGCCGCCTTATCGGCTCGACTCCCGGCGATGGGGAGGCTTCGACCGCTTTCCGTCCCACTCTTTAATGCGACTGTTCTATTTATATCGACAACGATGCTTGTAGGCAGCACCTACAATCCGTTTCTGTACTTTAGGTTTTAGGGGGCGAAGGGATGAACCGTGAGAAGTGGAATGTTGGCTTGTTCTTCGCCATCCTGGCGGCTTTCTTTCTATTGAATCTTTTTTTTCGCAGTACGGCGGAAGTGTCGCAGACGGAGCAGCGCACGCTTAAGCAATGGCCGGATTGGTCCGTGAGCAGCCTGCTGAACGGCGATTACGGGAGGGATGTGGAGGATTACTTCTCCGACCGCTTCGCGTTCCGAAGCGGATTCATCGCTGCTGGCAGTGGCCTTAGCGCATTGTACGGCATTACCAGCGGAGAGGAAGTGTCCATTCAACTGTCCGTGGGCAACAATATGCACGTCATTGCAGACAGCAAGCGCCTTGACGATAATGCAATTCCAGGGGCGAGCGGCAGCCAGCATGAGGATGACAGTGACGGCAAGAAGGGGAGATATCTCGTCATCGGCAATCGGGCGATGGAGATTTATTATTACAGACAGCAAGCAGCGCAGAAGTATGCGGCAGCGGTCAACGCTTTTGCGCTGAAAGCGAAGGCCGTGAAGAGTGTGAAGGGCATCTATACGATGCTTGTGCCGTCCTCTATCGAATATTTGAACAATGACAAATACCGCAAGCTGTCTCCCTCTCAAGCGGCTGCAGCGAAGGAGGTGGTGAAGCATCTGGCTCCTGGAGTGACAAATGTGCCCGTCTATGAACAATTGGAGCAGCATGCCGACGAGTATATTTATTTCAGGACCGACCACCACTGGACAGCTCTTGGCGCTTATTACGGCTATGTCAGTTACTCGAAGGCGGCTGGCAAAGAGACGTTGTCTGTCGAAGACTACGAGTGGCAGGAGCGGGGGACGTTCCTGGGCACGACCTATGCTGCGACGTTGGGCGAGGGAATGAAGGACGATCCCGATCAGCTGTTCCTGTATAAGGCGAAGGAAGCCACGTTGACAGCCGAGAATATGGGCAAGATGGTTGGAATGCCGGTAATCGATCAGTATGCGACCGGCTACAGCGCTTTTCTTGGGGGCGACACTTCCGTTGCCGTCATCTCTACCGAGCAATCAGACGATCGTATTCTCATTATTAAGGATTCCTACGCCAACGCCTTTGCTCCGTTCCTCATCCCGCATTACGAGGAGATTCATCTGCTGGATTTGCGTTATTATAAGGGAGATGTATATGACTATATGGAGCGGAACGACATCAACGATGTCCTGTTCCTGAACAATGCGGCGGTTACTTCTCATTCGGGCTTTACGGAAGTGCTGGAGAAGCGGCTGGGGCTGAACCTGGCGAATGACAAGAAATAATAGCGAAAATTGCTTTGCGTTCCATCATTAATTGAAGTATGATGGTAGATAAAATCTAATTAAATGAACTCATGTTCAACTTAAAGGAGCATCTGACATGCAATCGAAAACTAGCCACTGCAAAATTGTCGACTGTACGATTCGTGACGGCGGACTCGTGAACAACTGGGATTTCAGCGTAGAATTCGTCAGCCATTTATATAATAGCTTGAACGAAGCAGGCGTTGACTATATGGAGATTGGCTATAAAAACTCGCCGAAGCTGCTCAAGGGCGCTGATCAGGCGGGGCCATGGCGTTTCCTGAACGATGACTTCTTGAAGAAGGTCATCCCGAACAAAGGAAGAACGAAGCTGTCTGCGCTCGTAGATATCGGTCGTGTAGACGAGAGCGACATTTTACCGCGCAGCGAGAGCATGCTGGATCTGATCCGCGTAGCTTGCTATATTCAAGATGTCGACAAGGCACTGGAACTGGTGCGAATCTTCCATGATCGCGGGTATGAGACGACCTTGAACATAATGGCGCTGTCTAACGTGATGGAGAATCAGCTTATTGAGGCGTTCAAAGCGATTAACGACAGCGTCGTAGACGTCGTATATATTGTGGATTCTTACGGCAGTCTGAAGCCGGAAGACTTCAGCTACTTAGTGGACAAATTCAAGGAGCATCTGCCGAACAAGCGTCTGGGTGTCCATGCGCACAACAATCTGCAGCTGGCCTTCGCCAACACGCTGCTGGCGGCTGGCAAAGGTGTTGAGCTGCTGGACGCTTCTGTATACGGCATGGGCCGCGCGGCGGGTAATTGCAACACGGAGCTGCTCGTATCGGAGCTGCAAAATGCGAAGTACAACGTTCGTCCTGTATTGGATATGATCGAGAAGTATATGATTCCTCTTCGCGAGAAGGAAGAGTGGGGATACATCATTCCTTACATGATTACAGGCATACTGGATGAGCATCCACGTTCCGCGATGGCGCTGCGTGCGACGGAGAACAGGGATAAGGCGGTCGACTTCTACGATCAGCTGACGACTCCCGAGATGGCAAGCAAGTAAGGAGAATGGAAGTGAAGTCCGCATCGCACGCTTGACGTGCTGTGCGGGCTTTTTTTGTCACAAATCACTGCTATAGATGGCCTCTCTCACCAAAACAGATCGTTGTGGCAGATGTGATTGAGAGGAAATAATGTAGGTGGCCTACACTAGAGAGCCGAAATGGTGCGTGCGAGCAGAATTAGTGTAGGTGGCCTACACTAGAGAGCCGAAATGGTGCGTGCGAGCAGAATTAGTGTAGGTGGCCTACACTAGAGAGCCGAAATGGTGCGTGCGAGCAGAATTAGTGTAGGTGGCCTACACTAGAGAGCCCAAATGGTGCGTGCAAGCAGAATTAGTGTAGGTGGCCTACACTAGAGAGCCAAAAAGGCGGGTGCGCGAGGAAATAATGTAGGTGGCCTGCACTAGAGAGCCGAAATGGTGCGTGCAAGCAGAATTAGTGTAGGTGGCCTGCACTAGAGAGCCCAAATGGTGCGTGCAAGCAGAATTAGTGTAGGCGGCCTACACTAGAGAGCCCAAATGGTGCGTGCTAGCAGAATTAGTGTAGGTAGCCTAACCTTGGAACGCTGAAGTGTCGCTTTCGAGAAACCAGAAACTGCTGTGCACTGCAAAAAAAGCGGGAGATGGCTTAAGCCTTCTCCCGCTTTCCAATTCGTATTGCCGAACCGGCAGTCAATCCATTCTTCACTTCTTATCCTGACAGCCAAGCTATCCTTGCAGCAGCTCGCCGTTACCGCGAATTGCAGCTGCTTTATTAGTTTCGTTCGGGTGCAGGTGGCCTTCGCCCCGATAAACGATGCCGCTTTCCGCCGTTGCAATCACTCCGACGCCGATATCTTCGCTTTGACCGAACCAGTGCAGCAGCTCCTCGTCGCTCACCCCGTTCATATCGATATACCATAGCCGATCGCCGTATTGGGTAACCGTTATCAGCTCAGCGCTTTGAAACGGAATAATCCGGGCAGCATTCCCGTCATAGCTGATTGCGATCGATCTAAGCGCAACCGCCTCCATGCCTACTGACATCGCTACATCTCCTCTCTTGTTGCAGATGTCGGGAAGCGAGCCGTAATCAATACAGCTTGCCCTGTCTGTATAGAACCGTCGACAGCTTCGTGATGGCCTGAACATAACAGTTTTGCCGCAGCGCCAATGGATCGGAGAAGTACACCGGCAGTATGCTGCTCATCGTTTTTTGCATCTTGTCATGCAGCAGCTTGTAGATCTCTTCCTCTGTATGGAATTGTGTCTCGCGTCCTTGCAGCCATTCGAAGTAGGAGACGATGACACCGCCTGCATTCGCGAGAATATCCGGTATGATAATAATTCCCTTTTCAGCCAGCAGCTTGTCCGCCTCGCCTGTAACAGGCGCATTAGCACCTTCGACGATGATGCGCGCTTTCACTTGCTCCACATTCTGGATATGAATCTGATCCTCCAACGCCGCCAGTATGAGCACGTCCGTATCCATATACAGCACAGCCTCACGATCCAACACCTGCGCCTGAATGCCTAGTTCGGCCAAAGCTTCCTCCGACGTAGGCAGCTCGCTTTGATGCGTACTCGCATAATCAATTAATGCCGGTATGGACAGTCCGTCGTTGTTGTAAAGCGTTACGTTGCGATCGCTCACTGCCACGACTTTATTTTGCAGATAGGAGCAACGATAAGCTTCCAGAGCGGCGATCGATCCGACGTTACCGAAGCCCTGTACCGCTATAGTCAATGGCTTGTTGCCTAGCTCTAATGCTGTCTTGGCGAAGATGTTGGAACTGCCGGCCAACCAATTCTGCTGCTCCTTCAAGAAGTCGTGCATCAGGTAGCGGAAGCTGAAGTAGACGCCTCTGCCTGTCGCTTCCCTGCGGCCCAGCGACCCGCCGCTTACGATGCTTTTGCCTGTAAAGCTTCCCAGATAAGGTTTGCCGGGATTGATGCTCTTGTACTCCGACATCATCCAGTCCATTTCTCGTTCGCCGGTGCCCATATCGGGAGCGGGTATGTCTTTATCGGGACCAAGCACGTCGCTGAAGTATTGGACATACTTTTGGCAGATCAGATACAATTCTTTCTCTGTGAAATTGCGCGGATTGATAGAGACGCCGCCTTTGCCGCCTCCGAACGGAACCTCGTGAAGTGCGTTCTTCAACGTCATCAGCGCAGCCAGATTGGTCACTTCCGCCTCATTCACGGATTCGTGGAAGCGGATGCCGCCTTTATAGGCACCAAGCGCGTTGTTGTGCTGAATGCGGTATGCGGGTATGCGCACGACCTCGCCGTTCTCCTGCGCGATGCGGAGGAACGCTTTATGTATTTTATTAGGAGTGGACAGAATTGCAGCTAGCGAAGTGAATGCCTGTTTCCTACGCTCTCCTTGCAAGGATGGCAGGAATGTCTCATTTTCCAAAAGTGTGTGTAGTGACTGCATGACGATTTCGCCTGTTTGACTTGCCATTGTGATTCTTCCTCCTTGTTATGCCATAATAGTGTCAAGGTAAATTGTAACATATTACTGAGCCAAGGTTAAATGAGGGATAGCTTGGCTAATGACGTTGGTGTCTGTATGATCAACAATGTATTTCATTATTTTCAAGGGTGAGTAGAAAAGCAGGAAATATGAACCCTACGGCATTGTTCTTTCTGGATACCTCTAGTAAACTTTAAAGGGGTAAAGAAGACAATTCGTGCGCTGAAGTGTATGAAAAATGCATTTTGAAATAGAGGAAGTGTCAGCATGGCGAGCAGGTCGACCGCATACTGGCAGTTGACCACGCCTAATGCGCCAGGATCGAATGACCTTATGCTGGCCGTCTGGCTGCCGGAGGAGACCGGCGAACCACAGGACGTCGAACTGGAATTATATCGCAAGGATAGCCCTTCTTCAGGGTTCAACGTACCTTTGAGCACGAAGGAGAGGGAATTAGGCTATACGTTTCCGGGTTTTCGCGAGACGCAATACGATTCTGTCGGTGTCCGGCTGTCTGGCAGCGGTATCTGGGTCGCCGAGATTACGATTACCGACGGCTCGGGCAGCAAGTATATTCGCAGAATTTAACTTGGCAGCGGCTACCTCGGTCAGACACGATAATCGCTGCGGGAGGTTTTCGGATTAATGTCGTACAAATGGCTGAAATGGCTAATACTTTGGATTCCTACTATCGTCATCGGGGTATGGGAATACGTTCGTCATGCTTTTTTGCTTCCTTATATTTCGATGGATCTCGGCAATCTGCTGGCTCCCGTATTTGTGTTCTCGGTCACACTCACACTGCTACGATCGCTGTTCAAGAAGCTGGAAGGCATGCAAAATTCCTTGAAGCAGCAGGAAGTGATGAAGGCGGCTTTCGAAGAGCGGGAGCAGCTGGCACGAGAACTGCATGATGGCATATCGCAGTCGCTCTTCATGTTGTCTGTCAAGCTGAACAAGCTGGACAAGGCAGCTACGCCTGACGATGCCGCCCGTACGATGGAGGAGATCAGGAATACGGTAAGGCATGTGCATGAGGATGTCCGTCAGTCTATCGGCAACCTCCAGACTCCTCCTGCCGCGCCCGATACGAATTGGTTGCAAAGCCTGCATAATGTAATCGGAGAGATGGGGCTGGCAAGCGGCATTCGGACAGAGGTGGATTGGCAGCTGCAAGACGGCATGCTGACGGCTAAGGAGAAGATAGAGCTGCTGGCGATCATTCGCGAGTCGCTAATGAACATCCGCAAGCATGCGGAAGCAGATGCAGTGACGATTAAGGCCGAAGCAGTGACCGATCGCGGGGACGGAAAGCACTGTTTTCATTGCAGCATAGAAGACAACGGAGTCGGGGTTGATGAGCAGAAGCTGGAGAAGAAGGGGAAGTACGGGGTGAAAATGATGCTGGAACGGGCTCACTCCATGGGATGGGCGCTACAGATCACGTCAAAAGAAAGCGGCGGTACGGTTGTGAACATATGTGGAGGGGGAAAGAAGCGATGATGGATAGAACAAAACCGGTTCGCGTACTCATTGTAGACGATCACCCGCATGGCAGGGAAGGCATTCGGGATATATTGTCTGGCGATTCCTTCTTTCAAATTGCTGGGGAAGCGGCTTGCGGGGAGGAGGCGATCGCCGTGATGGCGGAGCTCCAGCCCGATCTCGTGCTAATGGACATCAATATGCCCGGGCTGGACGGCTTAGAGACAACGTATAGGCTGAAGCTGCTCTATCCTTCGCTGAAGATTATTATGGTTACAGTATCCGATGATATAACCCATCTGTTCGAGGCGATCAAGCGGGGGGCGCAGGGCTATCTGTTGAAAAATCTGGATCCGTCCGCCTGGCTACAATATTTGCGGGCCGTCGCGGTAGACGAGGCGCCGATGTCCAAGGAGCTGGCGTTCCGGCTGCTTCAGGAGTTTTCGCATGGCGGCGCAAGTGCCGGCGACGATAGCAAGCGCGGCGCAGCTTCGCAACAGGCGATGACGACACCGCTTACGGAGCGGGAGGAAGAGGTACTAAGGCGCGTTGCAACTGGAGCGTCGAACCGGGAAATCGCCCAGTCGCTGCAGTTGTCAGAGCATACGGTCAAAAATCATATGCGTCATATTTTGCAAAAGCTTCACTTGGACAATCGGGTGCAACTGACCCGCTATGCGCTGGAGCGAGGCATGGTGGAATGAGTAGCAGATACGACAAGTACGTTTGGGATGGGCAGGGCACTTCATGTGCATTTGTAAGGAGTTGTTGCGATTAGTAGAAGCTTTTGCCTTTGTACGATTTTTCGTATAAAAGTGGCTAAGTAGCAGTATTGAGTGGCAGTTTTGTACGATTTTTCGTATAAAAGTGGCTAAATAGCAGCATTGAGTGGCAGTTTTGTACGATTTTTCGTATAAAAGCGGCTAAATAGCAGCAAGGAGTGGCAGTTTTGTACGATTTTTCGTATAAAAGTGGCTAAGTAGCAGCATTGAGTGGCAGTTTTGTACGATTTTTCGTATATATTGGTGGCCATGACGGAACCGCAGAAGCGGACCGGAACGGCAACATGACAAATAGAGAGCAGTCATTACTGGAAGCGCTTAAGTGTTGAAGGGAAGGGAGGTCATTGTAGAGCATGAAGCTGTTAAAAAGCAATAAGCTGTTTTTGAAGCTCTATCTGTCCTACGCCATTATGTTTATCGTACCGCTGGCGATTGTAGGCGTACTGGTGTACGGGACGGTGCTGGCGACGCTAGAGGAGGAAACCCGGGATTACGGCATGGCCACGCTGCAAGGGACGAGCGAAGTGATGGATATGCGCATTCGCGAATTGGACGATCAAGCATATCAGTTGTCGCAGAACCGTAATATTGCGAGCTTCATGAATAATGAGATGAATGAAGGACCGCTTAAAATATGGGAGATGAAAGAGATCGTCCAAGACCTCAGTCTCTATCAGGTTCCCAATAATCTGCTGGATACTAGCGGCGTCTTCTTCTTCAAAAATAATATCGTGTTGACGCAAAATTCCAGCTACGAAACGAATTACTTCTATCGATACATATCTCGCTATAGAGACATGCCCTATGAGCAATGGCTGGAAAAGCTGCGGAGCTTGAAAGGAAGAGAGCTGTGGCCCTCCGCTGTAATCGACAACGAGAACAGCGTACCACGCCGCTATATTACCTACTTGAGATCGCTGCCGCTTGAACGCAGCGAGCATCTGGCGGTATTCTTCGCTCTCATCGATGAAGAGATGATCTGGTCGCTGCTTGGCAAGAGTGAGCTGGCCCAGAACAGTTATCTGGGCATTGTGGACAGCAAGGGGGAGATGATCATATCTCCCAAGCAAGAACAGTCAGCGCCGCAAATAAGTTACGAAGATGTGCTGAAGGCGGAAGATGGCTATTACTCCTTCCGGGAAGGTAAGGAACGTTACACGGTCATGCACGCATCGTCCGACGTGGTGGACTGGACTTACTTTTTCATCACGCCTGAGAAGGTGCTGCTTAATAAAATCTCGTCCGTTCGCGCTATATTCGTCGCGGTCATGCTCATCTGCCTGTTAGCGGGCATTGCATTATCCTACTTCCTGTCCAAGCGGAGCTATACGCCGCTGCAGAATATTGTAAGGTTCATCCGCCGCAATAGGGCCGATGCTAAGGACGGGGAAGTGGAATACGAGACCATATTCAACACGATTCGGGACGCCTTCACCGAGAATAAGGAGCTGGAGCAGAAGTTCAACTCCCAGTTGCCCAATCTGAAGACGCATTTCTTGCAGAGGCTATTGAAGCAGCAGCATCCAGGAGGAGTGCAATCGGAGCGGGAGCTTGCCGATCTGTACGGGCTTCGCTTTCCTTACCGCTCCTACCACGTAGCCGCCGTCAACATGGATGACTTCGGCAAGTTCAGTAGCCATACCAGGGACAAGGCGTTCGCCCGCTTCGCCGTATCCAACATCGCGGAAGAACTGCTGAGTTCTCTTGGCAACGCATATGCTGTGGAGTTGGAGGAAGGGATGCTGGCGCTAATCGTGAACACGGAGCATTCCGACATCGATGAAGAGCATTCCCGAGAGCAGCCTTTATGGAAGAAGCTGCAAAGCTATTGTCGAGAGCAGCTCGGCATGACGATCAGCATCGGCATCGGCCGGGGCTGCGGTGAACTGACACACATTGGAGGCTCCTTCAATGAAGCGGTAAGCGCCTTGCATTACGGGCTTATTCGGAAGTCCGGCGGCATTACGCATTATGCGCATATCGGCGAGCACGTCAATACGATCTACTACCCCATGGACAAGGAGCGCCAGCTGATGAATTGCGTGAAGGCCGGGGATGGGGCGAATGCCTTGCGGCTGCTGGATGAAATATACCGCCTTAACATCGTGGAGCGCCAGCTGCCTGTCGCCATGGTCAATTGCCTGGTTTACAGCTTGATGAGCACGACCTTCAACATACTCGACGAGCTGCATCTGGACTACACTGATTATTTCGATCAGGATATGAGCAAGTGGATGGACAAGGGACAAGCGGAGGATAGCCAGGCACGCTTCAAATATATTGCTACCACCCTGGAACGGATATGCGGAACCGTAGTGGAACGAAAGGCGGACAGCGGCAAAACGCTGCATGAAGATGTGCTGGAGCACATTCATCGCCATTATGCGAACGAAGGGCTGTCGCTATCTCTGGTGGCGGAGCAATTCCGCATCTCCCCAACCTACTTGAGCAGAATGTTCAAGGAAGGGACGGGCTATACGTTCGCAGATTACATTAACCGCTACCGAATCTCACAAGGCAAGCAACTGCTGAAGGAGGGGACGATGTCCATTAGCGAGGTGGCGGAAGCCAGCGGCTTCATGAGCGCCAACACATTCATCCGTGTATTCAAGAAGTACGAGTCGGTCACGCCGGGACAATACAAGGAAAGCCATGCCGGCTCAGCCCAATCTTAAGCCGGAATGGCGCGTGGTTATGCGGCGGGAGCAACAATGGACGATCGCTGCAACGATGGAAGATTGCCAAAGAATAGGTATGGGTGATCGCTGCAACGATGGAAGATTGCCTGGAATACGAATGAATGATCGCTGCAGCTAGCCGAGCATACGATTGGGCGATGGCTGCATCAATCGTCGATACAATCGATGATTGCCAAGGTTAAAGATGGAATATAGCCGCAGGAATGGGCGATTTACGGAAGGACGCTCCCGCTCGTAGGATAAGGGCAGACAAGAAATTGTCTACACATTATTCGACGCAGTAGGGAGCGTCTATGATTTGGAGGAGTCAGCGATGAGTACAAAAAGAAAGCTGGGCATGCTCGCGCTTGTTGCAATGTTGACGGCTGCGTTAGCGGCAGGCTGCAGCGGCAATGAGACGAAAGAGAACGGAACAGGCAACACGGGTGGAAATGCAATGGGGGAGAATGCAAGCGAAAACGGCAGCAACTCGGGTGCAAAGAAAGAAGAGAAGCAACTGAAGGAGCTGAGTATATTCGCAGAGCTTAGCGGCCATCTGTCTTCTACAGGAAAGTCGAATAACGATAATCTCGTCTTCCAGGAGATGGAGAAACGGACTGGCGTGAAGGTAGATTGGATGCATCCTCCGACAGGTCAGGCCAACGAGAAGTTTAACTTGATGCTGTCCTCGGGTGAGCTGCCGGATGTCATTATGTACGGATTCAAAGGACTGCCCGGTGGTGCAGCCAAGCTGGCTGATGACGGCGCAATCATTCCGCTTAACGATCTGATCGAGGAGCATGCGCCGAACTTCAAGCGTTATCTGGATGACAATCCTCAGCTGCTGAAGGAGATTGCTTCTGAAGACGGACAGATCTATAACCTCTCTATGCTGCGTATGGATCCTGCTCTACGTATCTATGTGGGCCCACAGCTGCGCAAAGACTGGCTGGATGCGCTGGAGCTTCCTGTGCCTACGACAATCGATGAATTGTATACGACATTGAAAGCGTTCAAGGAGCAGGACCCGAACGGCAACGGCGAGCAGGATGAAATTCCATATTCCGGGTCTAAGTTCAAAGATACGATATTCGCAGTGGGCAAGCTGCTGTGGCCATTCGGCTCGCACTTCGACTTCATGGTGAAGGACGGCCAGGTGACATACGGTCCGCTGGAGCCGGAGTTCAAGGAAGGTATGGCGTTCATCAACAAGCTGTATAACGAAGGCCTCCTGGATCCCGACTACGTGCTGCTTGACCGCAGCAAGCTGGACAATAAAGTGATGGCGGATAAGGTCGGCGCTATGTACCACTTCCAGATGCAGAAGTTCATGACCACAATGGCGGAGAAGGATCCTGAATTCAAGCTGGTGGCGATGCCGCACTTGACCGGTCCGAGCGGACAGCAGCTCGTATTCGAGAGTGCGTACACTGATATTTCCGTTCCGTCTTTCAGCATTGCAATCACAACGGCCAACAAGCATCCTGAGGAGACGATGGAATGGTTGGATTATGCGTTCAGCGAGGAAGGCAACATGCTGTTCAACTTTGGAGTGGAAGGATTAACGTATGAGATGAAGGACGGCAAGCCCGTATATACAGATGTCATTATGAACAATAAGGATGGGCTCTCCATTTCGCAAGCGATGGGTAAATACATTAAGGCGCTGACCGGCTGGCCGATGGCTCAGGATGTGGAATACTTCAACCAGATGATGCCGGACTTCTCCGTCGAGGCAATCAATATATGGAAGGACGTATCCACCGCAAGTATTCTCCCAATCCTCTCCTATACGGCTGAAGAGGATAAGCAGCAGGCGAAGCTGCTCGCTGAGATTGCGACCTATGCGGATGAGATGTTCGACAAGTTCGTCATGGGCATCGAGCCGTTAGAGAAGTATGACGACTTCGTAAGCCAATTGAAGAAGATGGGAATCGAAGAGGCGATCGCGATCAAGCAGGCTGCCTACGACCGCTACATGAATAAATAAACGAGGTGGACCGCATGCTTCGCACGTTGAGCAGATACAAATACTTATATGCCATGCTGGTCCCCGTCGTGGCCTACTACGCTCTCTTCCATTATGCGCCCATGTACGGAGCGATTATCGCTTTTCAGGATTTTCGCCCGCTGAAGGGCATCGGGGGGAGCGAGTGGGTCGGGCTGGCTCATTTTATCGACTTTTTTACCGGGCCATATGCTTGGCGTCTTATCCGCAACACATTCATGATCAATCTGTACGAATTGCTGTTCAGCTTCCCTGCTCCAATTATTCTGGCCTTGCTGCTGAATGAGATCAGGCACAATCTGTTCAAGAGAAGCATTCAGACGATTACGTATATGCCGCATTTCATATCCATAGTCGTCATGGCGGGCATTGTGCTGGACTTTGCCTCCAGCGACGGCGTCATTAATCGGATTATCGAGATGCTGGGTGGCGAGAAAACGTCCTTCATGACCCGGCCGGAATGGTTCTATCCTATCTATATTATCTCCGGCATCTGGCAGCATGTGGGATGGGGCAGCATCATTTATTTGGCCGCGCTTGCGGGGATCGATCCGACGCTGTATGAAGCGGGAGTCGTTGACGGGGCGGGAAGATGGAGACAGTTCCTGCACATTACCCTTCCCGGCATCGCGCCGACCATTATTATTATGTTCATCCTGCAGATCGGCAATATGATGTCGATCGGATTCGAGAAGGTGTTGCTGCTGTACAACCCTTCCATCTATGAGACGGCGGATGTGATCGCCACCTATGTGTACCGGAAGGGGCTTCTGGAGTTGAATTACAGCTTCAGTGCCGCCGTAGGCATATTCAATTCCATCATCAACTTCGCGTTGCTCGTGTTCGCGAACCGGATGAGCCGCAAGTACAGCGAGACCAGCCTATGGTAGAAGGAGGACTTCCATGAAATTATATCGTACGCCTGCCGGAATGGCCTTCGACATCGGCAACAGCCTTCTGATGGGATTGCTCATCGTCTTCACGCTGTATCCTTGTCTGTACGTGCTGTATGCTTCACTGAGCGATCCCACACTGCTGTACAACAACGGCAAGTTGCTGCTGTTCCCTGTCGGATTCAACGTTGAGGGCTACCAGCTCGTGTTCAAGAATCCGATGATCTGGATCGGTTATAAAAACACGTTGATCTATGTCGTGCTGGGCACGGCGATCAATATGATGATGACGACGCTGGCTGCGTACGCGCTGTCCAGAAGCTATCTTCCCGGCAAGCGCACGCTGCTGCTGCTCATCATCTTCACCATGTACTTCTCGGGCGGTCTCATTCCGAACTTCCTGCTCGTGAAGAGCTTGCATCTGTACGATACGATCTGGGCGCTGGTGCTGCCCGGTGCGATCAGTACTTGGAATCTGATTATTATGCGCACCTACTTCGTGGGCATTCCGGAGAGTATGGAGGAGTCCGCCAAGGTGGACGGCGCTAACGATTTCATCATCTTGATCCGCATTATGATCCCGCTTGCGATACCGATTATGGCCGTCATGGTGCTGTTCTATTCCGTTGCGCACTGGAACTCCTTCATGGGACCGCTTATCTACTTGAACGACCGCGAGAAATTCCCGATTCAGCTTATCCTTCGTGAAATTCTGATTGCGGGGAGCACGGATAGCATGACGGCGGGGGCGCAGGAGCAGGCGATACTGGCGGAAAGCGTCAAGTATGCGACGATTATCGTCTCTACCTTGCCTATTATGCTTGTCTATCCGTTCTTGCAGAAGTACTTCGTCAAGGGCATTATGATCGGCGCTATTAAAGGGTAGCGGAACAGTGGACAACAGGACTGGAGGTCGAGAAAGCATGAAGGAAGCAGAAGCATTAACCGTTCCTTCTTATTGGAAGGGAACGCTGGAAGAGATAGAAGCCGAGCTTGGGAGATTATCGCGCGGCAGGAGCGGGCTATTGTGCCGCTCTGCCGGCGGGCGTCCCGTTCATCTCGTGGAATACGGAGAGCGTCAGGAGCTGTATATGCGCGCCAATTACAATTCGGCATGCGGCGCAGGGAATACTTCTCATTACGCGAGGAGGGGAGCGGATCACAAGCCCGTGCTGCTGATCGTCGGCGGCATTCATGGCAGCGAGCTGGAAGGCATCGTCGGCGTGATGAATCTGCTGCAGGTGCTGGAGACGGGCAAGGATTGGCGCGGCAAGGGGTGGCAGGAGCTGCATCAGCTTAGCAGTAGAGTCCGGTTGCTCGCCATCCCGTGCATGAATCCGGACGGACGCGCCCGCGTGCCGCAACGGACGGTGTGGGAGATGGATTACGAGACGGTCCGGCATTATACGCAGGGGAGATGGAAAGATGGTTCCTTGTGCGAATGGCCGGACTGCAAGGCTGTGCATCCCATCAAGGAAGAAGCGCAATTCCTTGGCGCTTACTTCAACGATGACGGCGTGAATATGATGCACGACCAGTTCTTCAAGCCGATGGCGGAAGAGACGGCAAGTCTGCTTGCGCTGGCAGAGAGAGAAGCAGCGGACTTCTCCATGCTGCTTCATGGCGGCCTGAACTGTCCGCTGCACTTCGTCAAGACGGCTTATGTGCCGGATGCTGTGAAGGGACGCCATCAGCTCTTCTACGATGCGTTCATGGAACGCGCTTCGGAGAAGGGGTACGGCATCGTGCGGATTAATATGCTCGGTCCGGACGGAGCGGAGGGGTCGCCGCCGTCCTTCAATCTGACGTCGGCTCTTCACCATGTATGCGGCGGTCTCAGCATGTTGTATGAATCCAATCAGAACTATGATGGTGAGGGGCTGCGCCTATCGCCGGATGAGATTGTGGACAGCCATCTGCTGCTGTTCCAGGAGATGATGCGTTTCGCGCTTGCGAATGAAGTCCTGCCGCAGGCCTGACAATCGCAAGACGGTTTGTTTTGGGGGATAGAAAAATAGGTTCTAGCGTTGTGCCGTCATCAGCGGCGGCAAGCGCCAATATATCCCCCAGCAAACCGACCCAATGATCAGTCATCCAGCGTTTTCTGCTTCATACTACTTATGTACGCGATGGAGGTATTACGGAACAACAAAATGGAAGCGGATACAATCAGCTTGACTGCTGCATGGGGGAATGAAAGCGGCTGTCCCGGAAATTGCAGAAGGGCAATCTGAGTGCTTGTATCCTGTCAGATCATTATTATAGCCATGAAGGCTGAAGGAGAGTAGAGATTTGATGAGAGTGATGTCAATCTGGCGGAACACTGTATCCGCCCATAAGAGCTGGAAACAAGCAATAGCTGTGTTATTGGTATTCAGTCTGGTATGCTCTTCCCTGATTCTGACTCCGCAAGCGGATGCCAACGGAGATGCAGGACAGGAAGCGTTAGTAGATACGATGAGCGGAGTGATCAATTTATTGCAGAATCCCGGCTTCGAGCAGCCGCTTGCGGCTGACGGGAGCATCCCCTCATGGAAGTCATGGACGAGCGCGGGAGATGCGGTGACGGGCATTGCGAGTGATGAAGCCAAGAATGGTCAACAATCGGCACATATTTCCGCAACGATTAAGGGGACTACCGTTCTCTCGCAAACTGTAGCGGTCGAATCGGAGACGAGCTATGCGCTCTCCTACTGGATAAAGACCGGTGACGTCGATCCGGCAGGCGATGCGCATGTCCGGATACAGTTCCTGGATGCGGCTAATGTGAAGACTGGTCCTAACTATATTGTCGGCAAAGTAACAGGAAGCACAGATTGGAGCCAATACAACAGTGTGTTCACAACGCCAGCGAACACGGCAAAGGTATGGGTAGATGCGGTCATGTTCCGTGCGCATGGACAAGTATGGTTTGACGATCTAATGGTTTTCAATACGGAGCAGTATCCCGATCTAGGCTTTCTTAGCTTCGACGCATCCCTGAAGAATACGGGATCTGTCGCTTTGCACTGGACTTCGCTGCTTCTCTCCAATGATCCTGTGACGTATACTGTGCATCGCAGCACAACAAGCGAATTTCTTCCGAATGCCGGCAACAGAATCGCCGTTACTTCAGCCAATGCCTACATCGATAGGACAGTGGCATCCAATCAGCAATATTATTACAAAATTGTGATGGACAGAGGGGGAGGCGCAGCTCTGTTGGAGTCCGATGAGGTCAGCGTTGTGATCCCGCAGACATTGCCTGCCGTTCAGCCTGCACAGTCGCTGCAAGCGATACGTACGATCAACCGGGAAGTGCAGCTGGCCTGGACATTAACCGCCGATCAGAGAGCCGATGCGATTAAATTGTATGCAAGCGGCGAACCGATTACGGAGCAGAACAAGGCGGAGGCGACACAGATTATGCCTCATTCGCCTATTGACCCCGCGACGCTTCAATATGTCATTGACGGGCAGGTGGCGCAATATATAAAGCCTTACTATGCTGTGTCGCTTGTTGATGGAGACGGCAACGAGTCGGCAGTGGTCTCTGCGGCCGCTTACTCCATCTTGCCTGTCATCGATGAGCAAGCGCCGCTTCCGCAGCATCCTTATCTGTTCGCCACACAGAGCGACATCGACGCCGTTAAGCAGCAGATGACCCAGTATCCATGGCTGCAGATGACATACAACATGCTTATCGCCAATGCGGAAGACGCCATCGTCACTTACGGGAGCATGGCGGAGCCGCTGCCTAAGAACAATAGCGGTCATCGGACTGCCGCGGATGCGGCGAGACTGCTCTCATTCGCCTATGTGCTGACCGATGACGAGCGGTATGCCGCGACCGCCAAGCACATCTTGCTGCTGTATGCGGATTATTACCGGAATCATGATTTTATTTTCAACCAGACCAAAGACGACGGCTATATGGTCGTTCCGCTCGCATGGGCATACGATTTCATCTATAACAGCGCCGGATTAAGCGCGGCTGAGAAGCAGCAGATCGAAGACGACTATTTCCGCGAAGCGGTAGCGCGTCTGAAGACAACCTGGAGAGGCAGGATGAACGGTCAAGGCATGAATAATTGGGCTATTGCTACGGTTGGCTTCCTGCTGCGGGATCAGGCGATGCTGAACGAGGCATTCGATCGCGACGGGTACGGTCTGAAGTACAATTGGCTGAATGGCATCAATGACGACAGCAACTGGTGGGAGCAGTCTATCGGCTATCATGAAGAGCGAACCGATAATACGGTGCTGCTGGCCGAAGCGGCTCATAACAGCAATTATGATCTGTACGGTTACTTGTTAAGCGGTACAAGAGATATCGAATACATCGGCAGGGATGCGCCGAGGCATATCGAAGGGCGGCCGGTCGAGGTCGAGGGCAAGAGCATCAAGGAGCTGCTGGACTTCCCGTTGTACTTCATGTTCCCGGACTTGTCCCGTCCCGTATTCGGAGACTCCGATCACACCAGCTTATTGCCGAAGTATGCTTATGAGTACGGTTACACGCACTATGGCGACCCCAAGTACGGCTGGCTGCTGTCGCAAGCCTTCGGTCCGACTCGCGCTGGCGGCGGAGTGCACGACTACTTCAGCATATTCGCAGCGCAGCCGGAGCTTCCGGCTGGGGCCAGCTTCTCTATCGGCAACGGGCAGTTCAACAAGCAGGGCTATAACAAATTGGGCAGCTCCGTCTTCCAAGACAGCGGATCGGCGATATTGCGTTCAGAGGGCGATTATCAGCACTCTACCAATCTGGCGATGCAATGGAACCGGTTCGGCACGATCGGACATTCCCATGGAGATAAGCTGGGCATCGTGCTCTTCGGACTAGGGAAGGAGATTCTGTCCGATCCCGGAAGATACACATACGGATCGATGGGGCAGAAGGAGTATGCCAAGCATACGATCGCCCATAATACTGTCGTCGTTGACGAGAAGTCGCAATATCCGTATACGGACAACGACGATGAATGGGTGGCGGATGCGCCGGACCGCACATCTCGAGGAGAAGCGAAGGCGATATCGATCGGTCCGGTACTCAAGCTGATTCAAGCGGGCAACAGCAATGTATATGCCGATCAAGGCGTTGAACTGGAGCGAACAGTAGCGCAAATCGACGATTACATCATCGACGTATTCAAGGCGGAGAGTACGAGTAGCGGCGTCTCTCACCGGTACGATTATCCGCTGACGATCAACGGCCAGCTGGAGCAGAGCAGCGTCGCTCTGCAAGCGCTTCCTCCCGAGGAGACGCTGGGCAGCACGATGGGCTACAAGCATATCAAGCAGTTGTCGAAGGGCATGGCGCAGGGCGTATGGAGCACGCATTGGGACCTGGGCGACGATCGGAAGTTCAGGACGACGATGCTTGGAGCCGGAGAGACAGAGGTGATTAAAGGAGCGGGCTTGTCCAAAAACGGCCAGCATAATAATCAGCTGCTGATCGGCAGAAGGGATCTGCGGGAGGATACGTTGTTCTATAACGTGCTGGAGCCGTATCGCGCAGCAGATGAGCAGCGCACGATAACGCCTCTTGCTGTTCAGCAGACGGGGTCCACTCCTGGTGATGCTTATGCCGCAGAGATTGCTTCCGCATCCGGTACGGTGAAGGATATCTTGCTTGCGGGGATGACAGCCGGCATGAAGCAGGCAGGCGCGCTGACTTCGGATGGCGAGGTCGCCTTCCGGCGGGAGGTATCCGGGCAGGATCAGGCGCTTGCGGTTGTGAACGGCTCGCATGCAGCGGGTACGGACTGGACGGTGTCATTGTCCGCAGCGGGAACCGTTCAGTTGACCCGCTTGTCGCAGAGTGCTCTGCGTGTGGATTACGACGGCGGGCAGACGGTACAGCTCTCGATTAACGGACTGCCTGCATCATATGGCGTATATGAATTGGCACTGAAGGATGTGAACGAATGGGCGCCTGTAGCGTCTAGTTATTCCGATGGCGTTCTAACGTTTACAGCAGAACCGGGCAAGATTTATCTGGCAGGTGATGAGGCAGAATTCGGCTCGCTGCCGCTTCCGGTCACCGTGCCGATGGGCTTCCCGCAGCAAGGTCCGGCGCCTTCGCCAGGCAAGCTCGCGATCATCGATTCTCCGCTTAGCGGTCAATTGGTAGAGGCGGAAGACTTCGTATACGAGAACGGTGGCAACGTAACAATTGCGTTCAAGAATGGATCGCATACGACGAATCATCCGCAGGGCGATGCCTTCTATGGCTGGGACAGTAAGGGACATGTCCTGAAGTGGGAAGCGAACGTGACGCAGGGCGGGTATTACCGCATCATGCTTCGTTATGCTACTCGCGTCTACAATTCGGTCCGGGAGTTCCGGATCGATGATGGCGACGCGCATCTGTTCCACTTCCCGACTACGCCGGGGTGGAATGACCGGAGGAACGCTCTGCTTCAGACTGTACAAGGCGAAGACCTGCTCTTCTATCTGGAGCCGGGCACACATACCATTACGATGGAGAATACAAGTGGGGCGCTGAATCTGGACTACATCGTATTGGAGATGGCCGAAGACACGACAGCGCCGCAGATTGAAATTGCTGAACCTGTCGAAGATGTCAGCTATCTGACATCGTACAACCTGCTGCCGACGTTCCAGATGACGGACGACAGCTCAGGTGTCGATGAGAGCGTAACGACGGTAACACTGGATGGGACGGTGATCGATCCCGACGCTGCCATTCCTCTATACACGCTGCCGTTGGGCGCCCATGCATTCACCGTGACGGCGAGTGACCACGCAGGCAATACGGCGAGTCAGTCCGTTACGTTTCATACGGCGGCAAGTGTGGAGAGCTTAGAAGCCCTTCTCATGCAATTCACTCAGGAGGGATGGATTGACAACCAAGGCATATGGAATAGCCTTTCCCAGAAGCTGAAGAATGGCAATCTGGAAGCTTTCATCCATGCAGTAGAGGCACAGAGCGGGAAGCATATAGCCGCTGAGGCTGCCGCATATTTGCTGCGCGATGCGCAATCGTTGCTCGTTCCTTAAGTTGTGAGGGGGGGCGCTGAACGCGCCTCTCCCCATGAGTTGGTATGACCTTAGGTGCGCATCTTCTGTAAAACGAATGTTGCAACTCGCCAACCGATTGCATATAATATAGATTAATGTTTCCAAATGATGTTGATGGGCTTAGATGGAGAAGAGTAAGCAGTGCGAACGCACAGGGAGAGGGCGCCGTAGATTGAGAGCGTGCTCGCGAGGATCGGCTGCCGAAGTTCGCTCCGGAGCTTGTGCCTGAAGGGCATGAACCGCCTAATTGCGGATTCTGCTTGGTAGGGCGGCACGGCTTCCCGCCGTTATCGGGGTTGAGGGATTGCCGGCGGCATGTTGAGGCGATCTGAATCAGGGTGGTACCACGGTTCTTCCGTCCCTTCGGGGAGGAAGGGCCTTTTTTTATTGGCAGAAGCTTGGGAATCGACTAATGGAGGCGATGATGATGAAGGAAAGACTGGAAGCGCTCCGTACGGAGGCGCTGCAGGAGCTGCAAGGCGTGGGATCGCAAGCGGCGCTGAATGATCTGCGGGTGAAGTATCTGGGCAAGAAAGGGGCATTGACGGAAATATTGCGCGGCATGGGCGGCCTTAGCGCGGAGGAGCGTCCCGTTATCGGGGGCGTAGCCAACGAGGTGCGCGGCTCGATTGAAACGGTTATCGAAGAGAAGACTCAAGCATTCATCAAGGAAGAGACGGAGCAGCGGCTGCGCGCAGAGACGATCGATGTGACGCTGCCTGGCAAGGGGTTACCGCAAGGCGCGGTGCATCCACTCAATAAGGTAGCGCAGGAGATCGAGGATATCTTCATCGGGATGGGGTATTCCATTGCAGAAGGGCCTGAGGTGGAGACGGATTACTACAATTTCGAGGCGCTGAACTTGCCGCACAACCATCCCGCTCGCGATATGCAGGATTCCTTCTACATTACGGAAGATATTCTGATGCGGACACAGACTTCTCCTGTTCAGATCAGATCGATGGAAGCGGCGAAGGGCACGACGCCGATCCGCGTCATCTGCCCGGGCAAGGTGTATCGCAGAGATGACGACGATGCGACGCATTCCTTCCAGTTCAACCAGGTCGAAGGTCTGGTCATAGGCCGCAACATTCGCATGAGTGACCTGAAGGGTACGTTGCTGCAATTCGCTCAGGAAATGTTCGGAGCAGGCACGCAAATTCGTCTGCGTCCAAGCTTCTTCCCGTTCACGGAGCCAAGCGCGGAAGTGGATGTAAGCTGCGCCCAGTGCGGTGGACACGGCTGCCGGATGTGCAAGGGTACGGGTTGGATCGAAATACTTGGCTGCGGCATGGTTCATCCTCGCGTATTGGAGATGGGCGGCTACGATCCGGAGGAAGTGACCGGCTTCGCCTTCGGCATGGGCATCGAGCGGATTGCGTTGCTGAAGTACGGCATCGACGATATACGCCATTTCTACAGCAACGATCTGAGATTCCTGAGCCAGTTCGCACGCAAGTAACGAGAGAAGGGAAGAGATGAGATGAAGGTATCCTATTCATGGTTGAATGAATATATCGATTTGAACGGACTGCCGGCGGAGGAGCTGGCAGAGCGCATGACGCGTGGCGGCATCGAGATTGATGTCGTGGAGAAGCTCAATAAGGGCGTAACGGGCGTGGTCGTCGGCCTGGTGAAGGAGAAGGAGAAGCATCCCGATGCGGACAAATTGAATGTGTGCAAAGTGGACGTTGGCGGAGAAGAGCTTCTGCAAATCGTGTGCGGCGCCAAAAACGTGGATGCCGGCCAGCTCGTTCCCGTTGCTGTCGTCGGCGCCAAGCTTCCCGGCGACTTCAAGATCAAGCGCGCCAAGCTTCGCGGGGTGGAATCGCAAGGCATGATCTGCTCCGCGAAGGAACTGGGTATGAATGACAAGCTACTGCCGAAGGAGCAGCAGGAAGGCATTCTCGTCCTGCCGGAAGCGACGGTGATCGGTACGCCGATTGAAGCGGTGCTTGGGCTGAACGATGAAGTGCTGGAGCTGGATCTGACGCCGAACCGTTCCGATTGCTTGAGCATGATCGGAACGGCTTATGAAGTAGCCGCACTGACGGGCCGCGAGGTCAAGCTGCCCGAGACGTATGTGCATGCTGCAGCGGAACACACTGCGGATCATGTATCCGTCACCGTTCTGGAGACAGAACATTGTTCCCATTACTCCGCGCGCTATATTAAAGGGGTGAAGATCGGTCCGTCGCCGCAATGGCTTCGTAATCGGTTGATGGCAGCCGGTATTCGACCCATCAACAATGTCGTCGACGTTACGAATTTCGTGATGCTGGAATATGGTCAGCCGTTGCATGCCTTCGATGCGGATCGCATTCCGGGAGGACGTATTGTCGTACGGCTAGCGCAAGAAGGCGAGACGCTTGTGACACTGGACGATCAAGAGCGCAAGCTTGAGTCTCATATGCTCGTCATTGCCGATGAGTCCTCACCGATCGGGCTTGCAGGCGTGATGGGCGGGGCAAGCACGGAGGTAAGCGAATCGACGGTTAATATTTTGCTGGAATCCGCAAAGTTCGACGGTGGCACTATCCGCAAAACGTCGCGCCAGCTGGGACTTCGTTCGGAGTCCAGCATGCGCTTCGAGAAGGAAGTAGATCCTGGCAGAGTCATCCCTGCTCTGAACCGTGCCGCGGCGTTAATCGCCGAGCTGGCGGACGGTCTCGTGACAGACGGCATTGCGGAAGCGGCAGTGCCTCAAGCAAAGGTAGAGCCAGTTGCCTTGTCGCTGGAGAAATTGAATGCTTATCTGGGAACGGACCTCTCCAGTCTGGAGGTGCGAACGATTCTGGGCCGCTTGCAATTCCCGTATGAGCTGTCTGTTGCTGACGTCTTCCAGGTGCAGGTGCCGACAAGACGCGGCGATATTACGCGTGATGTGGATGTAATCGAGGAGATCGCCCGTCTCTATGGCTACGACAATATCCCGACGACGCCTATTCTGGGCGAGGTTATTCCCGGTGCTCTGACGAAATCGCAAAGCATTCGCCGCGAGCTCCGCAATCGGTTAACCAGTGCCGGCATGAACGAAGTCATCAACTATTCATTCACAAGCCCGGCCAGAACGGCACTGTTCCCGGCGCTGTGCGAAAATACAGTGCCCGTGCGGCTGGCAATGCCGATGAGCGAGGAGCGGAGCGTACTGCGGACAACGCTGATCGCCGGTCTGCTCGATACGGCAACGTATAACCGCAATCGCAAAAACGAGTCGCTTGCGCTGTTCGAAATCGGCAGCGTATATCATACGGATGAAGAGACGATTACCCGCCAGCCTGACGAACGGAGCCGCTTCGCAGCCATGCTGACGGGGTACAAGGGAAGCAAGCAATGGAACAGCAAATCTGAAGCTTATGATTTCTTTGACGCCAAGGGCATATTGGAAACGGTGTTCCATGTATTGGGAATGACGGCTGACGTCTCCTACGAAGCCGCGGCTCCGGAAGGCTTCCATCCAGGCAGAACGGCAGCTGTTATGCTGAATACGGAGAATGGAAAGTCATGCATTGGCTACGTAGGCCAGCTTCATCCGGAGCTGCAGCTTGAATTCGATCTGGCGGATACGTATTTGCTGGAGCTTGATCTGGAGCATGTATTCGAGATGGCAGATAGAGAGATTGTCTACAAGCTACTGCCGCGTTATCCATCCATGCAACGTGACATTGCCGTCGTAGTCGATGAGGCGGTACCGGCTGCGAGTCTGACTGATAGCGCTAGGCAAGCGGCGGGAGAGCTGCTGGAGTCGGTATCTGTATTTGACGTGTATACGGGAGACCGTCTTGGCGCAGGCAAGAAGAGCATTGCGATATCGCTCGTCTATCGCCATGAGGAGCGGACTTTGACCGATGAAGAGGTAACGGAACGGCACGGGAAGATTGTGCAAATATTGGAACAATCTTTTGGAGCGGAATTGCGCAAATAAGCAGGAAACCTCCTAAGCCGCATCGAATAAGTTCCTAGTGAACGCCGATGCGGCTTTTTCTGCATCGAAATTGACTGTGATTGCCTGCTGACAGGCGCATTGACAACGCATTTAACTGGTAGCTTTCATTGATAAGCTACGGGATAAGGCGTTTTCGGCTTGAAGATTGGGAGGGACAGCGAATGGAAGCTGATCAAGTGGTTGTAACTGTTGATATATATGGTATTCAATATAAGATTAAAGGTCATTCTAATGCGGACTATATGAAGAAAGTGGCGACCTCGATCGACGATAGCATGCGAAAGCTAGCCAAGAGTTATCCTATGTTGGATACGCAAAAGCTGGCAGTGCTGTCTGCTGTTCAAATTACGGAAGAAGTGTTCAGGCTCAGGCGCGATAACGCTCAATTGCAAGAAGAGGAAGCTCGAATGCATGCCCTTCAAGAGCAATTGGACAAAGAAAAAATTCGTATCGAGCAATTGCAAGTCAATGCAAACCGTGTGGAGCAGCAAGCGAAGGAAAAACAGGCGGAGCTGGCGAAGGCGGCCGAGCAGGAGCTTGCCAAGGTGAAGGCCGACCTGGAGGAGCGTCTGAAGCAGCAAAGCGAGAAGGCAGCAGCGGAGCTGCAGGCTCGGGACGCAAAGCTGAAGGAGCAGGAGCAGGAGAAAAATCAAGCGATTGAAAGATTGACCCAAAAGCTTGCGATGGAGAAAAAGACGGAATTAGTGGGTCTGAAGGGCAAGCTGGAAACCGAACTTGCGAAGCAGGCGAGCGAGAAGGATTCAATCATTGCCCAGCTTACTGAGGAGAAGGAGAAAGCCCTTGCGAGTATGGCCGATGAACGCAGGCAGCAGGAGGAAGAGCATGCGAAAGCGATAGAGTCGGAGAAGTCGCGGATTCATGAAGAGTGGCAGCAAAAGTGGGGGCAAAGAGAGCAGCAGTGGAAGCAGGCCGAAGAAGAAAAGCGAACAGCGGCCGATCTCCAGGTGCAGCAAAGGGAAGAACGTTACAATAAGGAGCTGCTGAAGAAGGAAGCCGGCTTCAAGGAGGATCTGGAGCGCAGAAGAAGCAATTGGCTTCAGGAACGGGATAAGCTTCGGGAGAACGTAGCCCAGTTGGAGCGGGAGAAGTCGGAATTGCAGGCAGCTATCGATAAGAATACATTGGAATTCAGCTCGCTTGAATCCAATTATGCTGCGGCTGTACAGGAGAAGGAGCAGTGCAAGGAACGGATTGTGGAGCTGGAGGGAGAGCTTGCTGCGCTTCGCGCGAAGCTGGCGGAGCAGGAAGAGGCACACACAGCTGACAAGTCGGCATTGGAGCATCGGATTGCGCTTGCCGAAGAGCAGCTGGTAACGGCGATGGAGCAGGAAGAGTCGCTTAGAGGCACGATTGCACAATTAGAGCAGGAACGGGAAGAGCAACAGGAGCAGCTTCGATCCGCGAAGGATGATATGAAGCAGCTTGCTGATACGGCAGTGAAGCATAATGAGCGGATTGAGCAGCTTGTACATAAATGCAGCGAATACGAGGAGTTGTATCTGCAGCTGCAGATCGATTACAAGGAGCTGGAAGGCAGGTCTGCGCAAGAGCTGAGCGAGCAGCGTGCGGAGCTGGAGCGCGCGGCGGCAGCGAAGCTGGGCGAGCAGCGTGCGGAGCTGGAGCGCGCGTCGGAGGCGAAGCTTGGCGAGCAGCGTGCGGAGCTGGAGCGCGCGTCGGAGGCGAAGCTGAGCGAGCAGCGCGCGGAGCTGGAGCGCGCGGCCGAGGCGAAGCTGAGCGAGCAGCGCGCGAAGCTGAGCGAGCAGCGTGCGGAGCTGGAGCGCGCGTCGGAGGCGAAGCTGAGCGAGCAGCGTGCGGAGCTGGAGCGCGCGTCGGAGGCGAAGCTGAGCGAGCAGCGTGCGGAGTTGGAGCGCGCGGCCCAGGTAGAGCTGGACGGGCAGCTTGAGGAGCTGCTGGCTACTGCAGAAGCTGAGCTGACCGAGCAGCGAAAGCAATGGCAAGCGACTCTGGAAGAGAAGCAACATCTGCTTTCCCACGACCACCAGCGGGAGGTCTCGAAGCTTACAGCGAAAATTGAGGAACTGGAAGGGCAGTTGGATGCCGGCCGGGAAGGTCTTCACCAACATGCGAAAGAACTGGCCGACTACAAGCAGAAGCTGTTGGAGCTGAAGACGGCGGAACAGGATTGGCAGAAGCAACTGTCCGCGCAGCAAGAGAAGGAAGAGGATTTAATCGGTCAACTGGAATTGACAGCCGCCCGAGAGCGGTTGGCATCGGGTCAGCTGGCATCCATGATGGAACGTGAAGAACAGTTGGTCAAGGAGTTGGAAGAGCAGAAGCTCACAGCTCAAGAAGCAGCAGAAGAAGCGAGACGCTTGAAGCAAGCACAGCTGGCATTGACAGCGCAGGAGGATGAATTGCGCGAACGTCTGGAACTGGCGATGCAAGAAGCGGCATCCGCTACTGATCTTGAGCAAAGTTGGCAAGAGAAGTTGGAGGATCTCCAGCATGAACAGCAAGAGGCTGCCCGTCAGAAGGAGCGCGTCGAGCAAGAGCTGGCCGAGTTGCTCGACGAGCATCGCAAGTTGAAGAAGGAATATTCGAAGCTTCAGACGGAGTTCAACGAATGGATAGAGCTGATTGAGCAGAGCTGAGCAACGATGAGTCAGGAATAATAACATCAGACTAGCAGTTGAAATGGAGGGGTGTCCCAAAAGTCGATAATCGACGATTAGGGACACCCCTTAAATGGATTTCATGTCATTATTTCAAACTGAGATGGCGTAGACGTACAACTTAAATGGAAATTGTACATTTATTTAAGCAGTATTGATCGATATGAGCTGAAATGAATGAAAATAATAGCAAGAAATCCATTTGGAAGGTCGCACAACCGCGAGAAAGGAAGAAATAAATACAGAAAATCCAGTTGTTGCGAGCACCAAGCTTATCATTTCCATCAAAGTGTGTCCAAGTCCAAACCCATCAAAGTGAGTCCGAGCTGATCCAAGCCTGTAGTTCCATCAAAGTGAGTCCAAGCTGATCCAAGCCTGTAGTTCCATCAAAGTGAGTCCGAGCTCATCAAAGTCCATACTAGAAAAGTTACTAAATCCAATCAAGTATCTTATCATCCATCCACCATACACGCCTACGTTATTCCAACACCTTACGCCACCATGCCCCTCCGTACATTGCTTCTGAACCCGCTCCACTCCCCTTTCGAAGCAACCTACGAAGCTGACCAGTATCCTCCAGTTACGCACCCGTTGATAATCGCCTAATTATCGGACAACATCCAGACGACTAAGAAACAAAAATAAGGCGCTGCAAGGAAAGTGGTTTACTTTCTCTACAGCGCCTTAATTAGGTCAACCTGACTCTTAAATTTCTGCTATTCTACGATAAGCTTCGCCCGCATTTTTGCATGGCCAACGCCGCATGAGACAGAGCAAATGATGTTGTATGTGCCGGGCTCGTCAATTTTGACGGAGACGGTTTCGTCCATGCCTATGTTTGTGTAATCCGTTTTCAAAATGCCCATGCCGTGTACGCCTTCAATGGATTTGAATGTCAAATCAATCGGCTCACCAGCTTTAATTTTGTACTCTTCTTGATCAAATTCCCAGTTCGATGCTGTAATGACCAGACCGGAACCGGAGCTAGCCGGCGCAGAATTCACTTCGCCCTTTCCGCCTTCTGCAGTACCGCTGGCAGGCTTATTACCGCCGGAGTTGGCGCCGCATGCAGCGACTACGAGCGCAATGCTCAAGATTGAAATAAATACGACCCATTTCTTCATTATACAGATTCTCCTTCCTGTCAATAAATAGCTGTAAGGACTATTCATACTCATTGTAGCGAAGAATCTCACAGCTTTATACATGACTTATGGCAACGATGTGACAACATCATGACAGTATGTTGAAAAAAAGAATGGCCCATGTCCGTTAGCGACGGAAGCATGGGCTGGAGAGGTCATTTATGCTCATTAATGAAGGGACATGATTCGCCTTGAAGGCTTCTTAGTTCTGTCTCGTTACGCTGGCGCTAACGCTCATTGCTTACAGCGGTTCTCCGAATAAGTATGCTGTATCTAGTCGTTGCGGCTTCTGCCTGCTTCATATGGCGTGCTGACGGGAATGAACAGATCGATAATCCCGATAGCCAGCGCCGCCAGAATGGCGCCCAGCCAGGAGACATCCACGCCGCCAACGATGAACTGTGCCACCCAGATGACGGCTGCACTTGCTAGGAAGCCGACGATGCCCCTGCCGAACGGAGTCACTTTCTTGCCGAATATGGCCTCAACAATCCAGCCAAGGACAGCAATGACCAGTGCGAGGAACAGCGCGCTCCAGAATCCGCCGACACTAAATTGAGGAACTATCCAGCCAACAACCATTAAAACCAATGCCGAAACAATAAATCGGACAACATGTCCCAAGAACGTCATTATAGTATTCCTCCTTTGAATTTGGTGGATATATGACTTTATAGTTACTGCACGAAGGAACTTTCATGTGCGGTTCATGCACTAATAGTGTGACCGTAATGACATAAATTATGCTTGTCGATGCTCTAAACGATTTCCGCCCGTGCAACGGGTTCAGTCATCGGCTATAATATAATGGCGAGAGGAGTGTTACGCTTGAATGGAAAGATATTGAAAACGTTGGAATATAGCAAAATTATAGATAAATTAGCTCAGCATGCCGCCACATCGCTAGGCAAAGCCGCTGCATTGGAGCTTCAACCGATCAGCGAGCTGGACAATGTGAACGAAATGCTGCAAGCGACCGATGAGGCGTATGCGGCGGATCGGTTGAAGGGTAGCGCGCCGTTCGGCGGAGTATCCGATATACGCTCTGCGCTGCATCGATCGAAGATCGGCGGCACTCTGAATCCGTCGGAGCTGCTGAGCGTCGGCTCCACCTCCAGAGGAGGACGCCGCGTCAAGAAGCATATTATGGCTATTCATGAAGGACATCCCATACCGCTGCTCAGAGGCCTCGCGGATCATGTGCAGGAGCACAAATCATTGGAGGATCAGATATTCTCCTGTATCGGCGAAGAGGCGGAAGTGCTCGACAGCGCCAGTATGGAGCTTGCCTCCATCCGCCGCGAGCTCCGTTCCGGAGAGTCCCGCATCAGGGAGAAGCTGGAGGCAATGATCCGTTCCTCTTCGGTCCAGAAGATGCTGCAAGACGCTATCGTGACACTGCGCGGCGATCGTTTCGTCATTCCTGTGAAAGCGGAATACCGCTCCAGCTTCGGCGGCATCATTCATGACCAGTCAGGCTCAGGCGCGACGTTGTTCATCGAGCCGGAAGCGATCGTGGCCATGAACAACAAGCTGCGAGAGCTGAAGGCGTCCGAGATAAGAGAGATCGAGAAGATTTTGCAGATGCTTACTGCGGCAGTCGCGGATTGCGCAGACGATCTGTTGATCAACTCCGACATATTGGGTCAGCTCGACTTCACTTTCGCCAAGGCGAGATTGGCGCATTCGATGAAAGCTTCCCGTCCACGTATGAACGACAGGGGCTTCATCAAGCTGAAGCGTGGCCGTCATCCGCTTATTGAACAAGCGAAGGTCGTTCCGCTCGATATTGAGCTCGGCAATTCGTACAGCAGTATTATTGTGACCGGTCCGAACACGGGCGGCAAGACGGTAACCCTCAAGACGATCGGGCTGCTTAGCTTGATGGCCATGTCAGGCTTGTTCGTGCCGGTGGAGGAAGGCAGCCAGCTATGTGTATTCGATGCCATCTATGCCGATATCGGGGATGAGCAGAGCATTGAGCAAAGCTTGAGTACGTTCTCCAGCCATCTGACGAACATTATATCCATTCTGGGAGAGATGACCTCCAAGAGTCTCGTCCTGCTGGACGAGCTTGGGGCCGGCACCGATCCGGCGGAGGGATCCGCGCTGGCAATTGCTATTCTGGAGCATGTACACTCCAAGGGCTGCCGCATCGTCGCGACGACGCATTATAGCGAGTTGAAGGCATATGCGTATAACCGCAAGGGCGTCATTAACGCCAGCATGGAATTCGATGTAGCAACATTAAGTCCGACCTATCGCTTGCTCGTAGGCGTACCGGGACGAAGCAACGCATTCGCCATTGCCGAGCGTCTGGGATTGCATCGATCCATCATCGAACGGGCCGCTGGCGAAGTGAGCGAGGAGGATCAGCGGATCGAGAGCATGATCGCCTCACTGGAGGAGAATCGTCTGAGCGCGGAATTAGAGCGTCAGACCGCGGAGGAACTGCGGCGCGAGATGGAGGAACTGAGAGCGAAGCTCAAGGCCGAGCGCGAACGGTTCCAGGAACAGAAGGATAAGCTGCTTGAGAAGTCGAAGGATGAGGCTCGCCAGGTGCTTGCGAAGGCGAAGGCGGAAGCCGAGGCGATCATCGCGGATCTCAGGAAGCAGGCGCTGGCGGAAGGCGCGTCCATTAAAGAGCACAAGCTGATCGAAGCCCGCCGCAAGCTGGAAGAGGCCGCGCCGAAGGAGCCTGTACGCAAGCGAAGCGTGTCAACCTCAGGCAAGCAGGAGAAGCTCGAGGTGGGGGACGAGGTGAAGGTGCTTAGCTTGAATCAGAAGGGCTTCATCGTGGAGATGCATAGCTCGGAAGCGACTGTGCAGCTAGGCATATTGAAGATGAAGGTTGCCCTGGAAGATATGGAGCTCATGAAGGCGAAGCAGTCGACCGCTCCCGCCCCCGTGAAGAATGCAGCGAGCCTGAAGCGTACGCGCGGCGACGATGTGAAGATGGAGCTCGATCTGCGCGGTGAAAGTCTGGAAGAGGCGATTATGGAGGTTGACCGCTTCCTGGACGAGTCATTCCTTGCCGGGATGGGGCAGGTGTATTTGATTCATGGCAAAGGAACGGGTGTTCTACGCTCCGGCATCCAGCAGTATTTACGCAAGCACAGTCATGTGAAGAGCTTCCGCAGCGGGAACTACGGGGAAGGCGGCATAGGTGTTACCGTCGCTGAATTGAAGTAGATCTGAACATAGAGAGGGGAATGAAGCTTGGATACAGATATCGATATGCTGCTGACGAATCCTTACGCTGCCACTATTGTCTATGTGTCAGTTGCGGTGCTATCGCTTATTGTATTCCTTTCCTTATTTGAGCTTGTCACCAAGTATAAGTGCTGGGGAGAGATTAAGCGGGGCAATGTTTCCGTGGCGATGGCGACCGGCGGCAAAATTTTCGGCATATGCAACATCTTTCGTTTCTCCATCGAAGCGAATGATTCCATTTACCAGTTTCTGATTTGGGGTGCATACGGTTTCGTCATTTTGTTGATCGCGTATTTCTTGTTCGAGTTCCTCACACCCGTATTCCGGATTGATGAGGAGATCGCCAAAGATAACCGTGCTGTGGGGTTCATTGCGATGGTTATTTCCATTGCCTTGTCTTATGTCATTGGAGCCAGCGTAATGATATAATGCGATGATGCAGCTGGGAGGGGCAAGTATGGAGTATTTGTGGAGAATTTTACTCGTTGTGGCGATCCTGTTTTTCGCCTTCGGCGTGTTGTATATGGTATTCAATGGATAGAAGTTAAAGCTATGCAGAAGAAAGGAAGCGGATAAATGGAAGATCGACAATTATGTCCATGGTGTGCAACGGAAATCGTATGGGACGAGGAGCTCGGGCCGGAATCCCATTGCCCGCATTGCGAGAACGAACTGGGAGGCTACAGGTCGCTCGAGATGGATCTTGATAATCAGGCGGAAGATGACGACATCAACAATGGCGACGGGTCTGATGAAGCGTGGTTGGAAAACGAAGAAGGCTATACCCGAACGAGCCGAAGCATGCTAGCAGCAGGAAGCGTTATGCAGCGCATCATCGACGAACAGGACGAAGCGCCGGAATGCCCGTCTTGCCGGGAGTATATGCTGGAAGCAGGAACCCAGACGATGGGAGGGGCTCACTTCCAGCCATTCGTGCCGGAAGCGACAGGTCAGCCGCTATTGCCCAATCCTTTCCATGTGAAGTGGTATATATGTCCAGCCTGTCATCAAGCAACTTCGCAGCTGGCGCTGGAGGAGCGGCTCCACATGCTGAAGAAACTCGCGGATTAGTAGAGGGGATGAATGCTTTCTCTTCAGGGCATGTTACTTGACAAAACGTATTTCGCATACCGCTGAAGCGGTGGATCAGGAGGTGACGTTTTGGCAAGAATTCTGGAGAAACAAGCTGTTCTACTACTCATTGTACAGGCGCTATACGGGGTGGCGAATGCCCTGTCCGGTACTTTTCTTCCTGTTTATTTGTGGAAAGCAAGCCAGTCGTATTCTGTTATTGGCTGGTTTACGCTAGCGCAATACGTCGTAGGCGGTTTGACGTTTTGGCTGGCGGGCAAGTGGGTGAAAGAATATAACAAGATGAATAGCCTGCGCGCTGGCATAGCGTTGTCAGGCTTATTCTATTGTGCAGTGCTGCTCCTGGAAGATGCTGCATCAAGCTGGATCGTTCCCTTAGGCATATTGAGCGGAATGGCCGGGGGATTGTTTTGGCTTGCCTACAATGTCGTCTACTTCGAAATTACGGAGCCGGATACGCGGGATCGATTCAACGGCTGGGCCGGATTGCTGGGAGCGGCTGCCGGTATTGTCGCCCCTTGGACTTCGGGTCTCGTGATTACATCAATGCAAGGGGTAAAGGGTTACCGGCTCATCTTCACCATCTCGCTTGCCATATTCGCGGTAAGTGTCTCGCTCAGCTTCTTCCTGAAGAAGCGGCAGGGAGACGGAGCTTACAATTGGAAGCATGGCTGGATGCAATTGAAGCAGAAGGGCAATCCCTGGCGGCGAATGCTGCCTGCCATCGCGGCGCAAGGGATCAGGGAGGGTGTGTTCATGTTCCTCGTCGGTCTGACGGTGTATACGGCGACCAAGGATGAGAGCAAGCTGGGCATGTATTCGCTCATCACTTCGTTCGTCGCGTTGCTCAGCTTCTGGCTCGTAGGCAGATGGTTGAAGAAAGGCGGGCGCAAGTGGGCAATGCTCGTGGGAGTCATTATGCTTGGCGTTGTCATTCTCCCCTTGTTCCAAGGCGTTACGTATACGACGCTTCTTCTATTCGGCGTGGGCACATCGCTATTCATGCCCTTGTACATCATTCCAATGACCTCTCGCGTATTCGATCTGATCGGTCAGACCGAGGAAAGTGCGACGGAGAGAGAAGAATTCGTTGTGCTTAGAGAAGGAGGTCTGACGTTCGGGCGATTGATTGGTCTTGCAGCGTATATGCTTGTTCTACCTTTCAATCATTCCGAGACCGCCATAACCTGGCTGATGCTTGCCGTTGGCATATCACCTATTTTAGGATGGTGGTTCATCTCCCCGTTTCTCGATTCGCAGAGAACGAAAGCGTAACTCCTTTTTTCCACCTCTTCATGAATCTGGTCATTCACTTCTGGGCAACGATTGCGTGGTGTGGAAGTGAATGACGAGGCGATACATAACATTCTCAAAAAAGTATCATAATACTAGATGTTCCAGTCATTAGAATCTAGAAGGAGGATGCAACCATGCAGCCAATGACAGCCAAAGAGTTGGAGTACATTGTGGATTCCATGTCCAATGAAGATCTGCTTATGAAGCAATGCGCAGCAGTCGTCTCTGTGTCGACACATCCCGCAATTCGCAACTGCTGCTCCAGCATGATCAACATGCATCAGCAGCACTACGATTCGATGATGCACGCCTTAACGCATCATCAGGGGATCGCGCCTACTGGGCCCCAATAAGAGAAGGATGAATGGAAGAATAGCTACTAAATGGAGGGAACCATATGCACCAACAGCAATTGCAATCCATATTGACTGAAGAGGATCTGGCATCCGCTGTACTTAACGATTTGAAACGGGTCGTGAGGGAATATGCGACGGCCGCAACGGAATCCACTTGTCCGGATATTCGACAAATGTTCACGAAGCTGATGAACAATACGTTGGCGGCGCAAGGACAGATGTTCCAGGCGATGCAGCAAAGCAATATGTACAATACGGCATCGCCGGCGCTTCGTCAGGAGATAGACAAGCAAGCGACGCAATACCGGCAATCGCAGCAAAAAACGATGAATCAACTGCAAAAGGCGGGAGCGGGTCAATCTCAAACGATGTATACGCCGATGCAGCACGGCGGTGCACAACCGCAAAATATGCAGCAGAACAATCAACCGTATTATATGTAGCTTGACAAGGGCTGCGCCCAAGGCCGTAATAAAACCTTGGGCGCAGCCCCTTTGCTTGCTTGCGACGATGGGATGTCAATTTGCAAAGCCATGAACAATTTCTTTTTGCAGGAAGCATCATTTCATTGTAAAATATTCTTTATTACTTATTTTCACTTATAAATGGCTGCAGGAAGGAGTTTTGTGATGAGCGAACTACAGTTGAAGGTGCTTGAGCTGCTGAAGGAGGATGCCCGACGGGCGCCGGAGTTGATTGCGACGATGCTTGACGTCACGGAGGAGGAAGTGAAGGATGCCATCGCCGCGCTGGAGCAGGATCATGTCATCGTGAAATACGCCACTGTTGTCAACTGGAGCAAGGTGGACAACGACAAGGTTACCGCTCTGATCGAGGTGCAGATTACACCTGAGCGCGGCCGCGGTTTCGAAGGCATTGCTGAACGCATTTATTTATATCCCGAAGTGAAGTCCGTATATCTGATGAGCGGCGCTTACGATCTGCTCGTAGAAGTCGAGGGCAAGAGCCTCCGGCAGGTGGCCAACTTCGTCTCTGACAAGCTGTCGCCGATCGATGCGGTGCTTTCGACGAAAACATTCTTTATATTGAAAAAATATAAACAGGACGGCATCATCTTCGAAGAGGATGAAGGTGACCATCGCTTGATGGTTTCGCCATAAGGGGGCATTGATGATGGTGAACGAGGGACTACATGCAGCTCAAGAGACTGCAAGGCGCGATTCGATGAAAGATTACTTGTCTCCTTTGGCGAAAGGGCTGAAGCCATCAGGCATTCGCCGCTTTTTCGACTTGGTCAGCTCCCGTAAAGATGTCATTACGCTTGGGGTAGGGGAACCCGACTTTGTCACCCCGTGGCATGTGCGGGAGGCGGCAGTCTATTCGCTGGAATCCGGCAAGACGCAATATACATCCAATGCCGGTATGCCGGAGCTGAGAGAGGCGATCGGACAATACTTAAGCGACAGCTTCGACGTTGCTTATGAGCCTTCCAATGAAATATTGGTAACGGTGGGCGGCAGCGAAGCGATCGATCTTGCGCTGCGTGCACTTATATCGCCGGGCGATGAGATTCTTGTGCCGGAGCCTTGTTATATTTCCTATTCGCCTATTACGTCCTTGACAGGCGGTGTTCCGGTCGGCATAGAGACGTTCGCAAAGGATCAGTTCAAGCTGAAGGCGGAGTCGCTGCAAGCTGTGATTACGCCTCGCTCCAAAGTACTTATTCTCTGTTATCCCAGCAATCCGACGGGCGGAATTATGACATACGAAGATTGGCTGCCGATCGCCAAGGTAGTCGAAGACAACGATCTTATCGTAATCTCCGACGAGATCTATGCGGAGCTTACGTACGGCTCCAAGCATGTAAGCTTCGCGTCGATGCCGGGAATGAAGGACCGGACGATACTCGTAAGCGGCTTCTCGAAGGCGTTCGCGATGACAGGCTGGCGTATGGGTTACGCTTGCGGGCATCCCGATCTGATCTCTACGATGCTGAAGATTCACCAGTATACGGTCATGTGCGCCCCTATTATGGCGCAATATGCGGCGTTAGAAGCATTGACGAACGGGCTGCAGGAGAAGGATCGTATGGTGGAGTCCTACAATCAGCGTCGTCGTCTGGTCGTGAAGGGCTTCCGTGATATCGGACTGGAGTGCCATGAGCCGCAAGGCGCATTCTACGCATTCCCGTCTGTTGCATCGACGGGCTTGAAGAGTGAGGAATTCGCCGAGAGACTGTTGGCGGAAGCGGGCGTAGCAGCTGTGCCGGGCGATGTGTTCGGCAGGGGAGGCGAAGGCCATCTGCGCTGCTCCTATGCGACTTCCGTATCCCAGCTGACCGAGGCGTTGGATCGTATCGGCCGGTTTGTGGACACATTGAGAAAAGGATAAGCAGGCCATTAAGGGCAGGTCAGTCACAGAGCTGGCCTGCCGTTTGTTTGCGCCGTATGCTTGAAGGCGCGCTGGAGGTTGGAGTGTTGCCAGTGTATGCGGCATACGCTAGAGAGTCGAAATGGCTACGAATAACGTAATCGAAAAGGGGTGTTGGCGTATGAGGTTATATACGAAAACAGGCGATAAAGGGGAGACGTCGCTCATAGGCGGTCGAGTTCGCAAAGACGACGTGAGGGTGGAAACTTACGGTACGATTGATGAACTGAACAGCTTCGTTGGCGTCGCGGCAGCCGAAGCCTTGAAGCATCGGGAGCTGGAGGAACTGGCAGGCATGTTAATGGAGATCCAGCAGGAGTTGTTCGATTGCGGCTCCGATCTTGCGTATGCGAAGCAAGGAACGCCATTCAAGATGAACGAGGAGCCAGGCTTACGAATCGAGCAATGGATCGACCGTTATATTGCGGAAGCTCCGGAGATTACCCGCTTTATATTGCCGGGCGGAAGCTTGGCCGCTTCACAGCTTCATGTATGCCGCACGATATGCCGCCGAGCGGAGCGGCGTGCTGTAACGCTGTCTGGGAAACATGATGTCAATGAGCATGTCGTGATTTATTTGAACAGACTTTCGGATTTTTTCTTCGCGGCTGCCAGAGTAGCTAACGCGAAGCTAAACGTACCGGATATAGAATATGTGCGCAGCGCTGAAGTATTCCGCAAGAGTAGAAGCAAGGAAGAGAATAGGAATAAATAGATAGAAGTCAGAACGAGCGCGATTACCGAGAAGGTGAGGAAGCCATGAGGCCAAGCGAGGATACGGAGAAGAGCCATACTAGTGACCGCCGAGCTGGTAACGCCGGAGCCGCTGACATTATATGTTGCCAACCGTCATCAGGCAATCATGATACAATGGACAATATGACGATGGCGGATAAGGAAGATTCAGAGAATGTCACTAAGCCGGCTGTTGGAGGAGAAGCGGACATCGAGGCAGAAGAAGATGAGCTGAGTGAACTGTATTACAAGCCATTAACCGTCTACGCAACATCGGACGACGAAGGAAAGCAGGTTCGTACATTGCTGCAGAGGCGGCTTGGTGTATCGCGCAAGCTGTTGTCACAGGTCAAGCTTACCGAGCATGGTCTGACCTTGAATGGACGGCGCGTCTACACGACCGCTATCGTATCGGCGGGAGATGTGGTCCAGTTGAGGATGCTGCGGGAAGAGTCGGATGATATCTTGCCGGAGGATATTCCGATCCGGATTGTCTATGAAGACGAGTATCTGCTCATCGTGAATAAGCCGGCCGGCTTGATCGTTCACCCGACTCATGGTCACTATACCGGAACGTTGGCTAACGGGGTCGTCCGACATTGGCAGACGGCGGGTGAGAAGGTGAGATTCCGCCCGATTCATCGTCTGGATGAGGAGACCTCGGGACTTGTTGCGATTGCCAAGACCAGCTATGTGCACCAGCAACTGTCGGAGCAGCTTCAAGCCGGAACGGTAGACAAGCAGTATCTGGCCTTCGTCCACTCTATTCCGGAACCGTCCAGCGGCACTGTGCAAGGCCCGATTGATCGTGATCCCGATCGCCCCCATTATCGCATCGTTACTCCTGACGGATATCCTTCCGTTACGCATTATGAGACGGTACGGACGTACAGATGGGGAGAGAGGTCTGGCGATGCCGCTTCCCTCGTCAGATTGAAGCTGGAGACGGGGCGAACGCATCAGATTCGCGTGCATATGCGGCACATCGGCTGTCCGTTAATCGGAGATAAAATGTATAGCATAGAGAAGTTAACCGTGCAACTGCTGGAGGAGGCGGCCGGTCGGCAAGCGCTTCATGCGGAACGGCTGGGATTGACCCATCCGATGACGAAGCAAAGGATGGAATGGCAAGCGCCACTTCCTGATGAATTCATTACATTGGAGAGAATATTATCCGAAATGGCGGAAGGAGACAGAAGCAGCAGTGACAGAAGCTAACCAGAAAGTGACGATTATCGAGTATCCGAAGTGCAGCACATGTCGTAATGCGGTCAAGTGGCTGAAAGGAAAAGGTTACGAAGTAGAGTCCCGTCATATCGTTGAAGAAACTCCTACGGCGGATGAGCTGATGCAGCTAATCGCGATCAGCGGACAGGATATGAAGAAGTTCTTCAATACATCCGGGGAAGTATACCGGGAGCTGGGACTGAAGGATAAGCTGGCGAGCATGAGCGACGAGGAGAAGAGGGAGCTGCTGGCAACGCACGGGATGCTCATTAAGCGCCCCATCGTAACAGACGGAAGACGAGTGACCATCGGCTTCAAGCCCGAGCAATTCGAGGAGGCTTGGGGCGGTCATGCATAATGACGCAAGAGGCCGGCGTTGGCGCTCGGGCCGCTTGTCGCAGCTCGGTTCATCGATCTTCGCCGAAGTGGCGTCCTGGAAGCGGGAAGCGATGGCAGATGGCCTTCATATGATTGACCTCGGTATCGGCAGTCCGGACCGTCCGCCGCTGGCTTCGATACGGAGTGTGCTCAGCGAAGCGGTGCTAAGGGATGATTCCTACGCGTATCCGGCTGTGGGAAGCGGCATGCCGTTCAAGGAGGCGGCCGCCGCCTGGATGCATCATCGATTCGGTGTTCAGGCAGACCCTGTCTCCGAGCTGGTCACCTTAATGGGCTCGCAGGACGGCCTTGCCCATCTGGCCATGGCGATATGCGATCCAGGCGACAGGGCGCTGCTCCCGGACCCGGGATATCCCATCTATGGAGCGTCACTGGCGCTGGCAGGCGTGCAGGCGGAGCTGATGCCGCTTCTCGAGCAGAATCATTACTTGCCTGATCTGGATGGCATCCCATCGTCGGTATGGGATGGGGTGAAGTTCATCCTCGTCAATTATCCTAACAATCCGCTGTCTGCTGTAGCTGACTTGTCCTTCTACGAGAGGCTGCTTCATAAAGCGAAGAAGCATGATGTGCTGGTCGTGCATGATTTGGCCTATTCCGAGCTCGCCTTTGACGGCTGCAGACCTCCCAGCATGCTGCAGCTGCCGGGCGCATTTCATCATGTCGTGGAATTCCACTCTCTATCGAAGAGCTTCAATATGGCTGGGTGCCGCATCGGATTTCTAGTGGGCAATAAGGAAGCGGTCAGTGCGTTACGGGAGTTGAAGGACAACATTGACTACGGCGTGTTCACTCCTATTCAAGAAGCGGGCATCGCTGCGCTGAAGGAAGCAATGGCAGGAGACGGAAGGGCTGCTGTAAGCGCCATGTACGAGCGGCGAAGAGATGCCTTCATAAATGCGCTCCGAGCGGAGGGGTGGAACGTCAATAAGCCGAAAGCAACGATGTTCATATGGGCGAAGCTGCCTCAGATGAATTGGGATAACGGGAGCAACTGGTCGGCGAGAACCTTTTCCCGGGAAATGCTACGTAGCTGCGGCGTTGCCGTTATTCCCGGAGAAGCATTCGGCTCCGAAGGCGAAGGTTATGTGCGTATCGCGCTGGTAGAGGAAGAAGCGAGATTACAAGAGGCAGCCAGACGTATAGGACGCTTTATACGCGGTGATGATAGGAGCTAATAGGCGCTTCATAAGTCGAAAGCAGCTCATTGTGAGCTTAACAAGATGAATGACAGGCTGGGGCAAGCACCAATAGAGAGGAGAACGAAAGATGGAAAAACAACGACTGCTGCTTATTGATGGAATGGCTATTCTGTTCAGGGCTTATTTCGCCACATCGTTCACCGGTCAGATCCGAAGAACGAGCAGCGGAATTCCTGTCAATGGCGTTCACGGCTTCGTCCGCTACTTCATGGACGCAGTCAAGACGTTCAATCCGACTCACGTCATCTGCTGCTGGGACATGGGCAGCAAGACGTTCCGCACGGAACAGTATGATGGCTACAAAGCGAACCGTCCAGAGGCGCCGGAGGATCTTATTCCCCAGTTCAGTCTGGTCAAGGAAGTCGTTGCGAGCTTCGACGTGCCCAATATTGGCATAGAAGGGTTCGAGGCAGATGACTGTATCGGCACGCTGGCGGCCATGTACAAGGAACAAGCGGATGTGTATATCGTAACCGGGGACCACGACATGCTGCAATTGGTCGATGAAGGCGTATCGGTAGCGATAATGAAGAAAGGGATCGGCAATTATATGCTCTACACGCCTCACAGCCTAATGGAGGAACGCCAGTTAACGCCTAAGCAAGTAATTGATATGAAAGGTCTGATGGGCGATGCGAGCGACAATTATCCAGGCGTGCGCGGAATCGGCGAGAAGACGGCTCACAAGCTACTGCTGGAGTATGGATCGATCGAAGCGCTGTTGGCCAATCTGGATGCCGTATCGAAGTCGGTGCGGACCAAGATTGAAGCCGATCTGGACATGCTTCATCTCTCCCGGGAGTTGGCGACGATCAAATGCGACGCTCCGCTTCAGGCGGATTGGGAAACTTGCAATTGGCATTATAATCGGGCAAGTGTGCTGAACAAGTTCGAAGAGCTGGAATTCAGAAGTCTGCTTTCATTAATAAGTTAGAGCAGTGGGACTGTGCAAAGGTGAGGGGCGCCTTGAACAGTCCCTTTTTTCATAGCACGAAAAAAAGGATCGGCATTTTGTTTCCAAGAAAAGTTCTTTATAAAGAACAACCGCGGATGAAAGGTTGGACAAAGTAAAGCATTGCAAAGTATTGACCTGTTCTCTTTAAAGAACTACAATATAATTATTGTACGTTATAGAGACTATGCACTGCAGATCGAATCTAATTGAAGGAGAATTCTATGATTGGGGAACGGATTAAATCATTGAGGGAGAAGAAAGGTTATTCCATAACGAAGCTTGCCGACCTTGCCGGAGTGTCAAAGTCTTATTTAAGCTACATTGAACGAAATGTACAGAATAATCCTTCGCTTCAAGTGCTTGCCAAAATCGCTTATCATCTGGATACCCATATTGAATACTTGCTCGGACAAGAGCTTGCTCCTAAAGTGTGGGTGGATCATGTGCTGGATGAGGAGTGGCAGACGCTAATTCGCGATGCGGTGGATGAGGGAATGAGCAAGGGCGATTTCCAGGCGTTGAAGGATTTGGTCAGATCGACGAAATGGAAGGAAGAATACTTGGCGTCAGACGCCGTGCATAAGGGGAAGAAGAAGTCTTCTAACATTATCATTCTTCATATCGATCATTAACATGTTGTGAAATATTATAGTGAAAGTATGTTGACATGTTCTATATAAAGAACTATTATGATATTAATGTTCACTATAACAAACGGCAAGCGGGTGTATTTAATGGAAATGAGAAGATTGGACAGTAGCGCTGGAATGATAAAGGAGAAAGAAATTAATGTGAAAGAAATTGCCGGCATCATCATGAAGCGCTTATGGATCGTTATCGTGCTTACCGGACTCCTGACAACGCTCGGTTATCTGTATAATGCCAAGCCGGAGCCGCAATATTACTCCTCCTCTACGCGGGTTATCATATCTGCAAGCAACGACATGATGAATACGGTAAGAGTCATGGTGCGCGAGCCAATCGTACTCTCTCAGGTGGTCGACATGCTTGATCTGAATGTGTCCGTCAGTCAACTGCGCTCTCAGATTAGAGTAACCAATGTAGACAATTCGCTCGTTACCGTCATCACCGCGACGAATACCGATCCCAATCGGGCTGCGGATATCGCCAATACAACGGTGGAAGTGTTCCGCAAGGTGGCAGCGGATACGCTGGGTGTAAGCAACATTCGTCTATTGACGCCAGCGGAGCCCATTCCTGTATCGATTACAGTGAAGACGAACACGATTGTCTATGTGGCATTCGCAGCTGGCCTCATGCTCAGCCTGACGCTTATATTCCTACTGGAATCCTTGGACGATACGATAAGGTCGGAGCGAGAGATTGAGAGGCTCCTAGAGCTCAATATGCTGGGGCATGTGTCCGTCATCAAGCGCAGAGTACCGTCTTCTACCGGAAGCAATCAACCAAAACAAGCGTTGAACAGGAGTGAGACCATTGGTTCGTGAACGAGCAAAAGTGGCAAAAGCCGTTATTCATCGCAGCCTGTATTCCTACTTGCAGCCTTCGAGCCGGATCGCAGAGCAATTCCGCACCATCAGGAACAACATTCAGTACTCTGTCCAGAATAGGACGATCAAATCAATCATGATGACATCGCCGGGTGAAGGTGACGGCAAAACGACCGCAGCGGTCAATCTTGCCATCAGTATGGCGAACCGGGGAGAAAAGGTGCTGCTAGTGGACGCAAACTTCCGCAATTCTATGATACATACACTGTTCCAACTGCAAACCTCTCCTGGTTTATCCAACGTTTTGTCAAAACAGCTCAGTCTGGAGGATGCTGTACAGCCTACGGAAATTCAGGGATTACATCTGCTTACGAGCGGACAGAGACAGTCTCATTCAACAGAGCTGCTGGATTCGGATGAGATGAAAGTGCTTATTGCTGAGGCTGCCGAGAAGTATGATCGCATCGTGCTAGATTGTCCTCCCGTCCTGTCAGGACCGGATACGAATATGCTGGTGAAGCAATGCGATGGGATTGTGCTGCTTCTGCAGTGCGGCAAGTCGACTCATAGTATGGCGCTGCAGGCGAAGCAATCTCTCACGTTCGCGGGAGCGAACATCGTGGGGGTAATACTGAACAAAAAAGACCGCTAAAAGTCCCGTCGTTAATGCGTATCGAAAGGATGAGATTGATATGACTTATCGTCGCAGATTCTGGTTGTTGATCATACTGGATTCCGTCATTGTAGCTGCGGCAGTAGGCGGCAGCGTTTGGTTGCTGGGGGAGTCGGCAGCTCCTTCCTCTATTATGCTGCTCGCATTATCCTTGTTCGTTCTGCACCATATCTTCTTTCTATTCTACAAGCTGTACAAGAAAGCCTGGGAGTATGCCAGTATCGGTGAGCTCGTCATGATTGCCAAAGCGGCTGCGCTGACGATCGGCGGGACGGCTCTCCTGCAGTGGATCGCTTTCGGGGATATGCATGTTCGTCTGCTGACGGTCATCGGTATGATGCATATGATGCTTATCGGCGGTTCCAGACTCGTCTGGCGCGTGGTACGGGGAAGCTTCAGTCGGCAGAGCGGCAAGCGCAAGCGGACGCTGATCGTCGGAGCCGGATCGGCAGGTACCATGCTGGTACGGCAGCTGCTGAACAACTCTGACACGGAGCTGTATCCCGTCGCATTCGTCGATGACGACGCTTATAAGCAAGAACTGGATATTATGGGTGTGCCGGTAGCGGGGACGGTATCACAGATTGTAGCCAAGGCATCGCAGTACAAGGTGGATAACATCGTCATTGCCATTCCGTCTCTGAGTAAGAAGCAACTGTACAACATTTATACGGAATGCGCCAAGACGAACGCGAAGACGCAGATTATTCCGAAGCTGGAGGATCTGGCGACCGGACGGATAGCCGTTACCCAGTTCCGTGATGTGCAGGTGGAGGACCTGCTCGGCCGGGAGCCGGTGGAGCTCGACATCGAGAGTATCTCCGAGTATGTGACGCGCAAGGTAGTGCTGGTTACCGGGGCAGGCGGTTCGATCGGATCGGAGGTATGCAGGCAGATAGCACGGTTCCTTCCTGAGAAGCTGGTGGTATTGGGGCACGGGGAGAACAGCATCTATGCGATAGAGATGGAATTGAAGGAGATGTACAAGGACTCCGGCGTCAAGTTCTATACTGAAATCGCCGACTTGCAGGATGCGGACAAAATGAACGCCGTCATGCGCAAGCATAAGCCTCATGTCGTCTACCATGCCGCGGCCCACAAGCATGTGCCGCTGATGGAGCGGAATCCGGAGGAAGCGGTCAAAAACAATCTCATTGGCACTTATAATGCGGCGAGAGCGGCAAGCGCCAGCGGTGTATCCACCTTCGTCATGATCTCCACCGACAAGGCAGTCAATCCGACGAGTGTCATGGGCGCAACGAAACGGCTGGCGGAAATGATCATTCAGCATATGGACGGCGTGAGCCAAACGAAATTCGTTGCTGTACGCTTCGGCAATGTGCTGGGCAGCCGCGGCAGCGTCATTCCGCTGTTCCAAAAGCAGATTGCCAGAGGGGGGCCGGTTACGGTGACGCACCCGGATATGGTGCGTTACTTCATGACGATTCCCGAAGCTTCCAGACTGGTCATTCAGGCCGGAGCGCTCGCAAGAGGCGGCGAGATATTCGTGTTGGACATGGGCGAGCCCGTCAACATTACGGAGCTGGCGCAGAATATGATTCGCATGTCCGGCTTCGCCGTTGAAGATATCGGCATCGAGTATACCGGCATACGGCCCGGCGAGAAGCTGTACGAGGAGATGCTGAAGGACAACGAAATGATGGAGAAGCAAGTGTACCCCAAGATCTATATTGGCAAAGCATCAGAAATCCATATGGAAGACATTGAGGGCATTATGCGAGAGTACGGCCGCATGGAACAGACGGAGCTGCGTATATCGCTGCTGAAAATAGCCAATCATGTCACAGCCAAGCCAAAGCTGGCGACGATATCGGGTTAAAGACAAAGGAGCAGATGAGAGATGAAGGTCAGAAAAGCGATTATTCCGGCGGCGGGATTAGGTACCCGGTTCCTTCCGGCGACGAAGGCGATGCCGAAGGAGATGCTGCCGATCGTCGACAAGCCGACCATTCAATACATTGTGGAAGAGGCCATCCAATCGGGCATTGAAGACATTATTATCGTGACGGGCAAAGGCAAGAGAGCGATTGAGGATCACTTCGACAATTCGCAGGAGCTGGAGCAGATTCTGTCAGCAAAGGGGAAATTCGACCTGTTGGAAGAGGTTCGTAAATCTTCGGATATGGTGGATATTCACTATATTCGGCAGAAGGAGCCGAAAGGACTCGGTCATGCGATATGGTGCGCCAGGAAATTCATTGGCGACGAGCCGTTCGCCGTCTTGCTCGGTGACGACATTATTGCCGCAGAGAAACCTTGCCTGCAGCAAATGATCGAGAAATATGAGCAGTACGGGTCATCCGTTATTGGTGTACAGCGGGTGGCGGAGCAGGATGTATCCCGTTATGGCATCGTCGACGGAAAGATGATGGAGCCTTCATTCCATCGCGTCAACGATCTGGTAGAAAAGCCGAGGCAAGAGGACGCGCCTTCCAATATGGCCATAATGGGCCGCTACATATTGACGCCGGAGATATTCGACATACTGGGCGAGCAGGCTCCCGGTTCCGGCGGTGAAATTCAGCTGACGGACGCCATTGCCGCACTGAATCGGTCAAGAGCCGTGTTCGCATACGAATTCGACGGTGTGCGATATGATGTCGGCGAGGTAATGGGCTTTATCCAGACGACGATCCAATTCGCACTGCAGCGGGATGAACTTCGCTATGAGCTGCTGGACTACATGCAGCAAGTGCTGGAGAGGGAGGGAGCGCCCAGATAGGGGCGAAGAGCCTATGGAGAACAAGAACAAAGTGCTGTTCTGCGCTACCGTCGATTATCATTTCAAGCTGTTCCACCTGCCGACGATGGAATGGTTCAGCAAGCGGGGCTGGGAAGTGCATGTGGCGGCGCATGGCGAGCTTGAGCTTCCCTTCGTTCATCAGAAGCGGGATTTCCCCATTCAGCGCTCTCCGTTCCAGCTGAACAACATTCGCGCTTACCGGATGCTCAAGGCATGGATCGACAGCGAGAATTATCAGCTGATTCACTGTCATACGCCGATGGGCGGGGTGCTGGCAAGGCTGGCTGCGAGGCATGCGCGGATGAGAGGAACCAAGGTCGTCTATACGGCGCACGGCTTCCACTTCTTCAAGGGAGCGCCGCTACCCAACTGGCTCATCTACTATCCCATTGAGAAGCAGCTGGCGAAGCTGACGGACTGCCTGATTACGATCAACAGCGAGGATTACCGCTTGGCGGTAGACCGCGGCTTCCGGGCAGGACAAATCGCACATGTGCATGGCGTGGGCGTTCATACGGGACGATTCAGTCCCATTAACGACGAAGAGAAGCGTCGGAGAAGAGCCAGATTCCATTATCGTCCCGAGCACTTCCTGCTGGTCTATGCAGCGGAATTCAATCGCAACAAAAATCATGAGCTGCTGCTTCATTCGCTCGCACGGCTGAAGGAGAAGGCTCCCATGACCCGGCTGCTGCTGGCCGGCCGGGGACCGCTGCTGAGCCGCTGCCGCTTGCTCGCGCAGGAACTGGGCGTCTCGCACATGGTCAGCTTCCTGGGCTATCGGGATGATCTGGATCAGCTGCTGCCGATGTGCGATGCGGCCGTCTCCTCCAGCTTGAGAGAAGGCTTGCCGGTCAATATTATGGAGGCGATGGCATGCGGCCTGCCTATCGTAGCGACGCGCAATCGCGGACATGAAGAACTCGTGGAGGAAGGGGGGAACGGCTTCCTCGTTAGTCCAACAGATGCAAGTGCGATGGCGCAGCGGCTTGGCATGCTGCACGCTTTCCCATCCATCCGATTGGAGATGGGAGAGAATAGCAAGCAGCGAGTGGAGAGCTACTCTTCCCACTGCGTACAAGAAGAATTGCGATTGAAATACGATGAAATCATTGAGGCATCCGGAGAAGAGGTGAAGGGACTGCAGTGGGAAGCGTGATAACGGTATTGCAGGCGGCGGTGAACATGAATCGCGGCGGAGCGGAGACACTGCTAATGAATCTGTATCGGCATATCGACAGAAGCAAGGTGCAGTTCCATTTCCTCACTTGCCGTGAAGGGTGCTACGACGATGAAATCAGATCGCTCGGCGGAGTGATCCATCGCATTCCTTATATTGACAAAATCGGGCCGTATGCATACAGGGCAGCGCTGAAGCAATTTTTCACAGAGTACGGCTATCAATATCAGGTCGTCCATTCGCATATGGACCGAATGAGCGGTCTTGTGCTCTATGCCGCCAAGCAGGCGGGCGTGCCCGTCCGTATCGCACATAGTCACAATACAAGAAGCGAGGGAAGTCTGGCGGCGAAGCTCTACAAGCGATATGCCAGTCTGTATATCGGCTTCGCCGCCACGCACCGGTTCGCCTGCTCGGAGGAAGCGGGGAAGTGGCTGTTCCCCTGGAAGCGGAGAGAGGTTCAGCTGTTGAAGAACGGCATAATGAGCGATATGTTCGCTTATCGCCCACTTGTCAGACATGAAGTGCGGAAGGAGCTTGGCATTGCCGAAGGAACTATTGTACTTGGCCATGTAGGGCGGTTCAATGAACAGAAGAATCATGCGTTGTTGTTGGACATTTTTCGAAGCTGGCTGCGTCGCAATGTGAACAGCTGCCTGCTGTTGGCGGGAGAAGGACCGTTGCGCCTGGCTATGGAGGAAAAGGCGAGATCGCTTGACATGTCGGAGAATGTGAAATTTCTCGGAGTGCGATCGGATATTGAACGTCTTATGCAAGCATTCGATGCCTTCGTCTTTCCTTCCCGGCATGAGGGCTTGCCCGTGACGCTCATCGAAGCGCAAGCGGCCGGGCTGCCCTGTATCGTATCCGATACCATTACGCGAGAGGTTGATCTGGGAATGGGGCTTGTGACGTTCCATGCCAACGGGAGCTTGCGGGAATACGAAGAAGCGATCCAGTCTGTATCCGGACGTGAACGCAGGATGGATACGCAAGCCGAGCTGTATAGATGCGGCTATGATATTCGCGAGACTGCAGCATGGCTGCAGCAATATTACAGAAAGCAGTGTGAGGTGAATCATGAATCGGATAACCGTGTTTACGCCCACTTATAACAGAGCATACTGTCTTCACCATCTATACGAGAGTCTGAAGCGTCAAAGCTGCGATCAATTTCAATGGCTGATCGTCGATGACGGCTCCACGGATCATACGGGCGAGCTGGTGAACGGCTGGATAGAAGAGGGAGTGGTGCAGATCCGATACATATGGCAAGAGAATCAGGGGATGCACGGCGCTCATAATACCGCCTACTCGCATATTCATACCGAGCTGAATGTATGTATCGACTCTGACGATTATATGCCGGATAATGCGATTGAGAAAATTCTGGATTTCTGGAGTCGTCATGGCAGCGACAAGTACAGCGGCATCGCCGCGCTGGATGCACATCCTAACGGAGAAGTAATCGGCACTCCATTCCCGGAACAGCTTAAGAGCAGCACATTATTCCATCTCTATCAACAACATGGGATGAAGGGCGACAAGAAGCTGGTGTACAGGACGGCGCTCACGAAAGAACATCCGTATCCCCTCTTTCCGGGGGAGAGATATGTCGGGCTTGACTACAAATACGGCAAGCTTGATGAACAATACGAGCTGCTGCTGATGAACGATGTGCTGTGCTATGTCGATTATTTACCGGATGGTTCCTCTAGAAATATGTTCATGCAGTATGTCCGCAATCCGAAGGGATTTGCGTTCTACCGCAAAGCGATGATGAAGCATCCGTTAGGCGGGTTCGCCTTCAAATTCAGGCATGCCGTACATTATATCTCAAGCAGCCTCATGATGAACAACAGGCAGTGGCTTCGGGAATCTCCGAATAAGCGGATCACTATGCTGGCCCTATTGCCTGGCTTGCTGCTGCATATGTATATTCGCTTCAAAACGAAAGGCGCTTCGGCGGCAAGGGGAATGAGTAATGATTATTCTGTGGGCTAGTTTGCCTGTCGTCTTTTATTTCGCTTTTTTCTCACGATACTTCGCCGTTCCCTCCACGATATCGCCTATCTCCATTCGCCCGAACAAGATACTTGCCGCAGCGGCTGCCGTTAGCCTCGTCCTAGTATCCGGCTTGCGCAACAACATCGGCGACACCTTTTTTTATATGCATGCTTATAAGATTACCGATTACGACTGGGCATTTATATGGAGAGAGAAGGATAAGGGCTTCAATATTTTGCAATTGCTGTTGCAACAAATAACGGATGATCCGCAATTGCTTATCATGACGACAGCGCTCATCACCAATATTCTTATTGTGGCTGTCATGTATCAATATTCCCGGTTATTGGAGCTCAGTTTGTATCTCTATATCACATCGGGTGCTTTCATCGTATCCATGAACGGTTTGCGCCAATATTTGGCTGCCGCGATTCTGTTTGCCGGTACAAAATTCCTGCTTGAAGGGCGTTGGAAGCCCTACATGCTGCTTGTGCTGTTAGCCTCTATATTTCATCAGAGCGCATTAATATTGGCGCCGCTGTATTTTATCGTCCGTCTGAAGGCATGGACGAAGCTGACGACTCTGTTGCTGGCAGGGGCAATTGCCATCGTTCTCGGCTATAACTACTTCTCTGAAATGCTGTTCAAGGCGATTCAGGATACGCAGTACGGCCATTACGCGAGCTTTCAGGAGGGCGGCGCCAACTTCATCCGGGTTATCGTCAATACGGTTCCTTTATTTATCGCTTATATGGGCAGGGAAAAGCTGAGAAGACTGTTCCCGGGAGGCGATGTGTTCGTCAATATGTCGATCATCGGGGTCGTGCTCATGATTGTCGCGACGCAGAACTGGATATTCGCCAGATTGGTCATCTACTTTACGCTCTATCAGTTAGTGCTTATGGGGTGGATTGTCAAGCTGTTCCGCGACAAGGATCAGCGGCTGGTCTATTTCCTCATCATCTGCTTGTACTTTATATACTTCTTCTACGAGAATGTGATGGTACTGGGAATTAATTATCGAAGCGATTATATGATATGGCCTTTCTAAGAAGGCGAGGGAGAGTGTTATGAAGACAGAAGCGAATATTCCGCGTATCGTCCATTACTGCTGGTTCGGGCGCGGGGAGAAGCCGAAGCTGATTCAAAAATGCATGAGGAGCTGGAAGAAGCACTTGAGCGGGTACCGATTCATAGAGTGGAATGAGGACAACTTCGACATCGGATCGGTACGCTATGTGAAGGAGGCGTATGAGGCTCGGAAATTCGCTTTCGTGAGCGATTATGTCCGGCTCCATGCCTTAATGGAGCATGGAGGCATCTACCTGGATACGGATGTAGAGGTATTGGGATCGCTGGATGACTTCCTGCATCATGAAGCCTTCTCCGGGTTCGAGGATGAGCGGTACCTGCAGTCGGGCACGATGGGGGCTGTTGTCGGCCACCCCTGGATTGCTGCGCTGAAGGACAATTATGCTGCGCGTTCGTTCCTGCAAGCCGACGGGACATATGATATGACCACGAACACAGCCGTTATCTCGGAATTGTCGAAGCGAGACGGACTTGTGCTGGACGGGAAGTATCAGGCGCTTCGCAATGGCGTCGTGTTCTATCCGCGAACCTACTTCAGTCCTTATGACTATATTAACGGGGCCAACTACCTTAGCGAAGACAGCGTCACGATTCATCACTTCGCCCAATCATGGTTACCCGCCCATGTGCGGCTGAGAAGCGGTATGAAGCGGGCCGCGAGTAAAGTGATCGGTCCTGATATGATTGCGAAGATGAGACAAATGCTGTCTTCGAATGGACGATAGGAGAACCAGATATGATAAAACGATTGATCGATATTGTTGTTGCTTCGTTATCATTAATAGTCTTATCGGCCGTCATGCTAATGGTGGCGCTGCTCGTGCGGGTGAAGCTAGGCTCGCCCGTTCTGTTCAAGCAGCGCAGGCCGGGACTTCATGGACGTCCGTTCCACCTCTACAAATTCCGTACGATGAATGAGGGGAAGGATTCCTATGGGAATCTGCTGCCGGACCATCTGAGGCTTACGCCGTTCGGCTGTTGGCTGCGCAAGTACAGTCTGGATGAGCTGCCCCAGCTATTGAACGTAATACGGGGAGAATTGAGCCTTGTCGGCCCCCGACCGCTGCTTATGGATTATATGTCGCTATACACGGAGGAGCAGGCGCGGCGCCATCATGTCAGACCCGGCATAACAGGCTGGGCGCAGGTGAACGGTCGCAATGACGTCACTTGGGATGAACGGTTCTCCCGAGATCTATGGTATGTGGATAATCAGAGCATCTGGCTGGATATGAAGATTATACTGCTGACCATTAAGAAGGTCATCAAGTCAGACGGCATCAATAATGGGAATCACGCCACGATGCCTATGTTTGAAGGTACAACTCATAATCAGGAAGGATGAAGTCGAAGTGAAGCTGATGACGAAGGAACAACCGCGCATTTATTTGTCTCCCCCGCATATGAGCGGCAAGGAGAAACGGTATATTGAAGAAGCGTTCATGACGAACTGGATAGCGCCGCTCGGTCCTAATCTGGACGCATTCGAGCAGGAGATGGCTGACAAGGTTGGTATCGCCGGAGCAGCAGCTGTCAGCTCCGGAACGGCGGCCATTCATCTCGCTCTTCAGCTTGCAGGCGTGTCAGCGGGAGATACGGTATTCTGCTCCAGCTTCACCTTCGTGGCAAGCGCGAATCCGATTCGCTATCTGGGAGCGGAGCCGGTATTCATCGATTCTGAGCCCGACAGCTGGAATATGTCGCCTGCCGCGCTGGAGCGCGCTCTTGAGGATGCCGCGCATAGAGGAAAGCTGCCGCGGGCTCTACTCGTCGTTCACTTGTACGGGGGATTGACAAGAATGTCGGAAGTGATGGCATTATGCGGCAAGTATAACGTGCCTGTGATTGAAGATGCCGCGGAATCGCTAGGCTCCACTTATCGTGGGCGGCAGAGCGGCACAATGGGAGAATTCGGCATCTATTCCTTCAACGGCAATAAGATCATTACGACATCCGGCGGAGGGATGCTTGTCTCCAATGATACATCCGCGCTTGAGCGGGCCAGATTCCTGTCCACACAAGCTCGTGACGTCGCGATTCATTACCAGCACAGCCGGCTAGGCTATAACTACCGGATGAGCAACGTACTGGCCGGCATTGGCAGAGGGCAGCTGCAAGCGCTGGATGAGCGAGTAGCCGCTCGCCGCCGCATATTCGAGCGTTATCGGGAAGCGCTGTCCTGCCATGAAAGCATTACGTTCATGCCGGAGCTTCCCGGCACATTCTCCAACCGCTGGCTGACGGCGATCACGGTAGACGAAGCTGTCGCCGGAGTCACTGCCGCCGATCTGGTGCAAGCGCTGGCGAGTGAGAATATTGAAGCACGTCCACTATGGAAGCCGCTGCATAGGCAGCCTTTGTTCCAGGATGCATCCTTCTATTCCCATACGCCGGACAGTATATCTGTGTGCGAGGAACTGTTCCGAACAGGGTTATGCCTGCCATCGGGCTCCGCCATGACGGATAATGAACAGAATCGTGTCATCGCCACGATCCACTATGCAATTGACGATGCGAAGCGCCGGTCTATGCTTGGTCGGCACAAGTCGGCGCTGTGATTACAAGTAGCGTTCGCCTCTCTCTCTCGTGCGCACGATTCGAGCCGGCGTACCGTATGCGACGGTCTGGTCCGATACCGGCTTCACCACGGTCGCTCCCGCGCCTATGACGCAGTGTCCGCCGATTGCGATGCCATGAATAACGGTAGCGCCAATGCCAATGGCGGAATGAGAGCCGATCTTCACGTTGCCTCCCGCTGCGGCACGGGGAGCGAAGCTGGCGTAGTCCTCCATAATGCCATCATGCTCGATGATCGAGCCGGGATACATAATACAATGTTGGCCTAACGACGCATCGCTGCCGATGACAGCTCCCGCCATCACGACCGATCCCGCACCCACCGAAGCCCCTCTGGCGACATGGGCTGCTGGATGAACGATTGTAGGGAAGGCCAGCTGCGGCACATCGGCTTCCAGACGAGTAGCGATGGCAGCTCTGGTCCAATTGTCGCCGATGGCAATGACGGCGCCATGAACGGAATGCTCATGGACGAACAACCATGAGTCGTCCCCCAGAATCTCGTAGCCGTATACGCGCTTGCCTGTCGGCTGATTAGCATCGAGCAGTCCGATAATGCGGTAACGGCCTTGTTGTTCAATCGTATCGATGACCGCTTTCGCATGGCCGCCTGCTCCGAAGATGACGATATCGCTCATCATAAAGCTCCTTTCATTACTGGAAGTACGAACCAACAAACTTTATTCTATCATAGGAAAGGCAATTGACAGAACAGATAGAGGATGATACTCTAGAAGAGTGTTCTTTAAATAGAACAAAAATGTACGAATTGTTCTTTATTGCTAATTCGCACTGCAAGAAGGAGATACTCATGATTAATGACGTTGGCTTCCATACGAAAGAGTTCTCGCAGGAAATGCGCCTTCTGCTGGCGCTTCTGGAAGTGAATCACCCCAATGACTATACGTTCGAATATTGGGAACTGCTGCAGGACGTGGACTGGCCTCACTTCATCCAGCTGGCCCGCCATCACCGCGTATTCCCCAGCATCAGCCGTATGCTCAGCGAGATGGACGGCGCGCCGATTCCGTCCTTCGTCACCAGTCTGTTCCAGCGCGATTACTACAGAAATACGCTGCAAATGCTGGCATTAAGCGGGGAGATGGAGCAGCTTGCCGGGGTGTTCTCCGAGCACGATATCGAACTGCTGTTCCTGAAAGGGCCGGTCATCGCCGCGGATCTGTACGGGGATGTCTCGCTGCGTACCTCTTGTGATCTGGATCTGTTGATACCGATACAGAAGCTGGCCGAGGCGGAGGCGCTATTGGAGGGAATGGGGTACCGGAAGGACGACTATATTACGACCATTCTGAATGACTGGAAGTGGAGGCACCATCACATCACATTCCATCATCCCGACAAGAAGATCAAAGTGGAAGTACACTGGAGATGGAATCCTTCGCCTTCCAAGGAGCCCAGCTTCCAGGAGCAGTGGGAGCGCAAGCGCCAGAGCTCGCTGATTAGCCGCCCGATCTATTATCTGGGCCGGGAAGACCTGTTCATGTTCCTGATATCGCATGGAGCGAGACACGGCTGGTCCAGAATACGCTGGCTGCTCGATATTAAGAAGCTCGCGAATCAGAAGCTGAACTGGCCGAGACTGATTGCTCTGCTACGCAAGCATCAATACAGCGATATCGGCGGCCAGGCGCTGTTCCTGACAGCGAAGCTGCTCGCTTCGCCGCTTCGCGAGGAGATGCGTCCGCTATTGACGAGGAAAGCGGGCTGGCTGGCGGAAGATACCATGTTCTATATGGAGAGAATGGTTAATCTGCACAGTCCTCCCGTACCGCAGGATGTGCAGAAATATCATAAAAAATATTTGTTCTCATTGATGACCCCCAGACAGAAAATACAGTTTATGACCAGCTTCTTGTTCCCGTTCCCGGAGGACGCCGAGACGCTGCCGCTGCCGAAGAAGCTGCACTTTCTGTACTTTCCGCTGCGACCCATTCTGTGGGCATGGCGAAAGGCGAAGCGGCAAGCCGCATAGCGGAAATTTCGTAAAGCGAGGAGTAAGGATATGGGTCAATTATTGATTGCTTCTTACGATATGGAAGTGGGCGGCGTCGAACGAAGCCTGGCCGGCCTGCTGGACCATCTTGATTATGACAGATATGATGTGGATCTTATGCTGTACCGGCATAGCGGCGATTTTATGAGCTTGTTGTCCGACAGGGCAAGACTGCTTGGCGAAGTTCCGGAATACGCAACCTTCCGCACCTCAATAGGAGAGACCTTCCGTTCAGGGCATTCGCGCATTGGATTGACTCGATTATTGTCCAAGGCGCATGCGGAATTGGCAGGACGACTTGGACGGATTGCCGAGCCCGGTTACATTCAGCAGCAGTTAATGTGGTCTTACGCGCTCCCGTTCCTGCCGCGGCACAGTGGGAGATACAAGGCGGCAATCAGCTACTTGTGGCCTCATTACTTTGTGGCGGAGAAGGTGGAGGCCGATATCAAGATTGCCTGGATTCACACGGATTATTCGACAATCGCGGCGCTTCGCAAGCTCGATCTTCGCATGTGGCGCAAATTCGATTATATCATAGCCGTATCGGAAGCTTGCCGAAGCTCGTTTTTGCAGCAATACAGCGAATTGGAGGATCGGGTGATGGTGATGGAGAATCTGATTGCTCCCGACACGATCAGACTGCTGGCCGATGAGCAGAAGGGCGAGACCGACAACCCGATGCTGCAAGACAATCGCTTCAAGCTCCTCACTGTAGGCCGCTTGTCCCATGCGAAAGGCATCGATAATGCGGTAAGAGCGCTAAGCCTGCTGAAGAAGCGAGGTTATGACGAGATTGCTTGGTACGTGGTCGGTTACGGTGGAGACGAAGGGATGATACGTGAGTTGATCCAGGAGCACGGACTGGAGGACAGCTTCATCCTGCTGGGCAAGCAATCCAATCCTTATCCGTATATGCGGGCCTGCGATCTGTACGTCCAGCCCTCCCGCTACGAAGGCAAGGCGGTGACGGTGATTGAAGCCCAGATTCTGTGCAAGCCTGTACTGATTACGGATTATCCCACTGCGCAAAGTCAAGTGATGTCCGGCTTCGATGGTTGGGTTACGGATAACACAATCGAGGGGATAGCTGACGGCATTCAGAAGCTATACCGCCATGAGGAGCTGCGCGACCATTTGTCGAAGAACTGCCAGGGGCTCAATTACGATAATGAGGTGGAGCTGGAGAAGCTCTATCATATGCTTGAAGGAAAGGCGGCGATGACTCTTGTCCATTAAAGTAAGTGTTGTCATTCCAGTGTATAATATGGAGCCAAATCTGGACCCATGCATATGTTCACTGCTTGATCAGACGTTGACAGACAGCGAGTTTATCTTTGTCAATGACGGCTCCAGCGACGGCAGCGAAGCAATCATAAGAGGCTATATGGAGAAGGATAGCCGGATCAGGCTGATTAATCGGACCAACGGCGGTGTCAGTGCGGCGCGCAATTCAGGAATGTCCAAGGCTCGCGGAGCATATATCGGCTTTGTGGATGCCGACGACTACGTGGAGCCGGATTACTTCGCCCGGTTATATGAATCGGCAGTGACGGCGGATTGCGATATCGTGGTAGCCAATATGAAGATTGAGCTGGAAGGCACCTTCTCTATCACTTCTTTTCCGTTCCCTAAGCACATTTTATTGCAGGCGGACTACATCCGGGCACGGGTGCTGCCCTTGTTCCTGAAGTCGGATGAGCTCAATTCCGCCTGCAATAAATTGTACAGAAGGGAATTCATTCATCGGCATGAAGTACGCTTCCCGCAAGGGGTCGCTCTTGGAGAAGACGGCGCGTTCAATATGAACGCCTTCAGTGCCGCCTCCTCTATGATATACATCGATTATTACGGCTATAATTACCGGGAGATTCCGGGAAGCGCCACGCGGCAGGCGGGGCGGAAGGACTACTTCCTTCGAGCGTTGGAGGTGTTCCGGTGCGAGCTGCCGCCCATCTATGAGGAAATTCTGGATCAATCAAGCATAAATCGGTTGAGAGCCGTCAAGCTGATCAACAGCGTAATGGCGAATGTACATATATACATGGACCCATCCTGCCCACTGACATGGAGCCAGCGGCTAAGCTATGTGAGAGGGATGATTCATCATGAGACGGTCATACAATGCTTGTCGCTATGCGAAGAGGATATCGGCGAGAAGGCAGACCGATATCAAAGGCTGCTGTTGACATGTGTGAAGAAGCGTTCGCTGTGGGGCTTGTATGCCGCCACAAGCTATAGCCGTTATCGAAATCGCAAAGTTCGGAGGAGAATCGCATGAATATTATGATGTTCGCGCATGACGGAAGTCAGAATAGAGGTTGCGAGGCAATCGTTCGTTCTTCGGCGCATCTGCTGAAGGAGCATTGGAAGGAAGCGAAAATATACTTGGCATCGGGAATGCCGGAGACGGACAAAATCATTCCAAAGCTTGACGGAATCTACGACGGTTCAACAAAACCGATCGGAAGATTCTCTTATGATTGGCTGCAGTCCTCTCTTCGGTTGAAGCTGTTCAACGATGAATCCTATGCGCTTGGAAAAATTCATTCAAATATTATTAACAACATCAGAAACATGGACGTATGCTTGTCGATCGGAGGAGACAATTACTGTTACGGGGAACAGCCAGGCTGGTACGAAATCGACCGCAGAGTCAAGCAGCAGGGAAAGAAGTTGGTGCTGTGGGGGTGCTCCATCGGAGAGGAGGATATGTCCGAGCAAAAGCTCCGTGACTTGAAGCTGTTCGATCTCATCCTGACACGCGAGACAATCAGCTACGATATGCTGCGCGACAAAGGTCTGAATCAAGTGAAACTCGTAGCCGACCCCGCCTTCACCATGGAGAAGGAGGAACTGCCGCTGCCTGACGGGTGGCAGGAAGGCAATACGATTGGCCTTAACTTCAGTCCGCTTGTATGGAAGCGCAATGAAGGGTCCAGGACCGCCATCGCGGTGTTGATCCAGCATATATTGGATACGACCGACATGACCATTGCCTTAACGCCTCATGTCATGGTGGAAGGCAACAATGATTATGACATCTTGAAGCATTACTACAAATCCTTTAGAAGCACCGGCAGGGTCATCCTGCTGCCGGACCATCTGACGGCGACGGAATACAAAGGTTATATAGCTCGCATGCGATTTTTCATCGGCGCGCGAACACATGCCACGATTGCGGCTTACTCCAACCAAGTACCGACAATGGTGCTGGGCTACAGCGTCAAGTCCAAAGGCATTGCAAGAGATCTATTCGGCGAGGAGAAGCTGGTGTTGGGTGTTCACGATATTGCCGACAAGCGCAAGCTGATCAACGGTTTCCACGAGATGGTGGAGGAAGAGGAGATGATTTCAGCGCGGCTTAAGCTGGCCCTTCCAACGATTCAGGGCAGGTCGCATATGGCTGTTCAATACTTGAAAGAGATCGTATAGAGGTGGGGCTCATGAAGAAGAAGCTGCTATTTATCATACCCAGTCTGGCTGCGGGAGGCGGAGAGCGCAGCCTTATCAATCTGCTGAGCTACATCGATTACGAGCAGTATGAGGTGGACCTCCATTTAATGAACCATGAAGGCATTTTCTTGGAGCTGCTGCCGGGAGAAGTGAATTTGCTGCCGCTGTCGGAAGGGTATCTGCGGTTCTCGCAGCCAATTGGCCGGTCTGTCGCGGACCATCTGAAGCAAGGCGAGCTGTCGTTGGCGTTGAACCGGATGCTGTTCAGCCTGAACAACAGAGCGAGAGGGAATGTCAGCGTCAAGGAGCAAGCGGGCTGGAAGTATGTATCTCCTTCTTTGCGCAATCTGCAGCATGAATACGATGCCGCAATCGGTTATTTGGAGAAGAGTTCCATATACTTCTGTGTCGATAAGGTGAAGGCGAAGAAGAAGATCGGATGGATACATAATGATTACGATAAGCTTGGAATGAATCCATCATTTGATAATCGTTATTTCGGTGGACTAGATCATATCGTAACGGTTTCTGAAGAATGTGCATGTGTATTGAAAAGAAGATTTCCTCAATACCAGCATAAGGTAAGTGTTCTTTATAATATCATTTCTCCAACAATGATAAACAACATGGTGGCATTGACTGACGAAAGTATGTACCAGAGAAAGGATAACGAAACGGTAGTGTTGTCTATTGGCAGGTTACATGAACAAAAAAATTTTAAACTGGCTATCCTTGCTTGTAAGGAATTGAAGGATAGAGGGTGTAGTGTGCAGTGGTATGTCATTGGGGAAGGAGATGAGCGTGATCAATTAGTTCAGCTAATAAATGAGAATAATTTGACTTCAAATTTTCATTTATTAGGCTTGAAAACCAATCCGTATCCGTATATCGCACAAGCAGATCTGTACGTCCAGACATCTAGATACGAAGGCAAATCAGTAGCTATAGATGAAGCGAAAATATTGAAAAAACCGATTGTCATTACAAACTTCAGTACTGCACATGACCAATTGGCAGATGGTTTAGAAGGAATAATTGCAGAGATGACACCCACTGCGGTAGCGAATGCAATTGAGGAAATAATATCCAGTGAAACTCTAAGAGGAAAATTTTCAGCTAATTTAAGTCGACTTTCTCTAGGGACGGAAGATGAAATAAACAAGTTGTATTCTTTGATTGGTCGGGGGGAAAGAAAGTGAAATGATCAAGCTCTTATTTGTAATGAACAACCTTCATTGCGGCGGTGCAGAGAAGGCATTGGTCTCGTTACTGCAAACGATAGATTACTCCAGATACGAGGTTGATTTGCTGTTATTCAAGCACGAAGGGATATTTTTGCAGCAACTACCTGAAGAGGTTAATACATTGAGAGGTTTGGAGGGGTTTGAGTACTTTGATATGTCCTTAAGAGCGGCTTTAATGGATTGTTTAGCTAAGTTTAAATTCGGCACAGCTATTTCCCGATTGCAAGCCGGATTCGTGTTCAAGCAAGAACGGAATGCCGCCAGACGTGAGCAGAGAGTGTGGAAGTATATTTCGCGCACATTGCCGAAGCTTCAGAAGCATTATGACGCCGTCATCGGTTATTTGGAGAAAAATCCGGTCTATTTCGGCATTGAGAAAGTATCAGCCTCGAAGAAGATCGGCTTTATTCATAATGACTATGAAAAGCTTGGTATGGATCCCGCTCTGGATCAATCACACTTCGGAAAGCTGGATTATCTGATTACAGTTTCCGCAGCATGCGGCGAGGTGCTGGAGCGCTTATTTCCTCAATATGTCGATAAGATCAAAGTGATGCACAATATTATATCGCCATCTACGGTCAGGAAGATGTCCATGCAGCCGACACCTGCCCTTCCGAATGTGCAGGGCTGGAAAATTGTCTCGACAGGCAGATTGCATCCCCAGAAAGGATTCGATCTCGCTATTGCAGCTTGCAGACAGCTTGTTGATAGCGGTTGCGACGTTCACTGGTACATTATCGGAGAAGGGCAAGAACGAGAGCGACTTGAAGCCATGATATCGCAGTATGGCTTGCAGGAGAGATTCGTATTGTTAGGGCTTCAGGAGAACCCGTACCCGCTTATCCGCATGGCGGACATCTATGTACAGCCGTCACGATTCGAGGGCAAGCCTGTCGCAGTCGATGAAGCCAAAATACTTGGCAAGCCAATAGTCGTGACCAACTTCTCGACTGCCTCTGATAGTATTGCTTCGATGAAGAATGGACTCATCGTAGAAATGAGTGAAGAAGCTCTTGCTGGCGGAATCAAAAAATTGCTGCTGAACGAGACGTTGCAGCAATCGTTCACGAAAGAACTGCAGCAGGAAGATCTGGGGACGGAATCTGAAGTGGAAAAACTATATGAGCTGATCTCTTAGAGAAAGAAAGGATTAGATAGGAAGAAGGGGAAGAAGCGCATGCTGCATTTTATTCTTTATATCATCGTCCTACTCGCGGCAGTTGTTGTCATAATCGATTGGATTCCATTGGCGAAGGATTGGCTGGGACGGATTCGGATTGGCCGTTACCGTACTCGCGAGCAGTGGCAGAATATGATTACGGAGGTGGGAGCGAAGTGGCTTAAGCGGACACCGACAATCCGGAAGACGGATCATACTAGACTAATCGTCATAGATATGTTGCGCGGACAGTATGCGAGCCGAACGATTCAGCATTGGCAGGAAGCCGCACTGCTGCTCGGGCTTGCAAGCTCAGCTAGCAGCGAGTACGACAGAGGGCATAAAGCAGTGATCGAGCAATATATAAGCGACAAGTTCACGGAAGAAGGGCAATGGAGGGAGTCTCCTAAGCAGGTAGACGCTGGTATTCTGGCATACGCCATATTGAAGCTGGGCAAAAGCTACGCTTATCGCTGCAAGCCGGCACTCGATGAGATATGGCATCTCATCCGCGATCACATAGGTTCGGATGGCACTGTACAATATCGTAAAGCGATGAAAGACTATCGCTATGTGGATACGATCGGATTTATTTGCCCATTTCTTGTAGCTTATGGCGTTCAGTTCAAGCATTCGGAATGTATACAGCTGGCGTTAAAGCAGTTGGAGCACTATGAGAGGTTCGGCATGCTAGATAAACAGTACATACCGAGCCATGCTTATCATCTGGAGGATGGCATGCCGGCAGGACTGTACGGATGGGGGCGCGGGCTAGGGTGGTTCGCAATCGGCCTTGCCGACGCATGGAATGAACTTCCCGACCATATGGAAGAGAAGAAGCAGCTGGAGGGGATGATGACACGGTTCGCCCAGGCAGTATTGCGCTTCCAGCAGCCTTCCGGCTGCTGGAATTGGTCGGTGAACAGAGCGGAGTCGCGGCCGGATTCTTCCGCGACGGCGATATTGGGCTGGTTCTTGACGCAAGCGGGTCGTATCGGGGACATTGCTGAAGTCTGTGTAGAGGGAGCAGAGCGCGCTTCCGTCTATCTGATGGGAGTAACCAGGCGCAACGGAGTGATCGATTTCTCGCAGGGAGATACGAAGGATATCGGCGTTTATTCCACGCACTTCTCCATTCTTCCGTTTACGCAGGGCTTTGCTATTCGCTTGTGCATGGAAGATAAGATGTAAGTAATTAAGCATTCGAAAAAGGCGGTGTAGGAATGAAACGTATTTTTCATTTTATTCGCGCCCGTGCAAGAAAAGTGTTGCTGGAAGAAATTTGGCTGGAGGATTACGTTAAGCTAGGGATGAAGATCGGTAGAGACTGCTCCATTCAGCCAGGAGTTATATTCGATTATTCCCATTGCTGGTTAATTGAAATAGGTAATCGCGTTACAATTGCGCCGGAAGCTTATATTCTTACGCACGATACAAGCAGCAAGAGTTTGATCGGCTACACAAGAATAGGTACCGTCATTATCGAAGATGATGTCTTTATAGGCGCTCGAGCAATCATTATGCCTGGAGTAACAATCGGCAAGGGAGCCATCGTCGCCGCAGGGAGTGTGGTTACCAAAACGGTGGAGTCAGAAATGGTGGTGAGCGGAATACCAGCCATTCCAATCAGAAGCGTAACTGAACAGAAGAGTAAACTTCAACAATTAATGGATAGCAGTAAATGTTATGACGAATCTTATACGTTGTCGGGGCGAATATCAGCTCAAAAGCGTGAAACGATGATGAGGGAGCTGTTAGGCAAATCAGGTTTTGTTAGATAGGAGTTAACCATGAGAGTAAAGAGTTCGTTGCTCAATATTACTGCAGGCTTGGGAAACCAGATTATTATAGCCGGACTTAGCTTCCTGACACGAACTGTGTTTATCCATATACTCGGTATTGAATATCTTGGGATTAATGCTTTGTTTACAAGTATTCTAGCTATGCTAGCGATAGCCGAATCCGGAATTGGCTCCAGCATTATTTACAGCTTGTATAAGCCCGTTGCAAAAGATGACAGGCCGCGGATCATCGCATTGATGAATTTGTATAGGAAAGCTTATTGGATTATTGCCGCCGTGATTCTTCTCATAGGCTTGGCGCTAATGCCTTTTCTTCATCTGTTTGTAAAAGACACCAGTGTGGATCATTTGCACATGATTTATTTGATTTTTCTAATGCATACTGCACTTCCTTATCTGTTTGTCTATAAGCATTCTTTTCTGAACGTTAACCAAAAGAACTATGTGATTACTCTTGGCTTTACGATTTCCGCTGTATTGTCGACCGGAATCAGACTTGCAATATTGCATTATACGGAAAACTACATATTATACTTGATTGCAGAAGCCGCTATTTCTTTAGCTACGTCATATATTCTTGCTCGATTGGTTGATCGCAAATATCCCTTTTTAAATGAAGGGACGAATTACAAACTAGATGATGCAACGAAAGCGCAATTTATAAAAAACATGAAAGCAATCTTGCTCCAAAACATTGGAAATTATTTCATTTTTGGCGTTGACAGTGTGCTTATATCATCGTTCATTAGTGTTGTCGCAGTAGGATTATATTCAAATTATAAATTACTCATCGAACTATGCAGAAATTTTTCCAATCAGATTTTCTCAAATCTGTATCATAGTATTGGGAATTTGGTTGCCCAAGAATCAAGGGAAAAAGTGTATAGTATTTTTCAAGTATCGATGTTGGTAAATTTTTTGCTTTATGCTTTCCTTGCGATAATGCTGTATCTATTTGTAGAGCCGCTAATTAAGGTGTGGATTGGTAATCAATTTGTGATGGACAAGTGGGTATTATTACTGCTTGTGATCACTTTTTACGAAAGAGGCATGCGGAACACAATTACGACAATTAAAACTACTTCGGGAATTTTTCACGAAGACCGATTCGCTCCTGTTATTCAAGCTGCTATCAATTTATCAATTTCCATCCTATTTGTTTATACAATGGGCATTGTGGGGATTTTCCTAGGAACGCTTATCAGTTCTTTACTCGTACCATTCTGGTTCATCCCCTATCTCGTGTACAAGAATGTTTTTCAAAGATCATTGCTGATTTATTTTGCAAAATACGGCTATTATACGGGAATAGCGCTCATGACTGCATTTTTAGTGAATATGGTATTGCATTTGTTAGCTTTGCCTGATGACAGTTTTCTTTGGCTCATCGTCAAAGCGGTAGTAGCAGCGGTTTCTATTAATTTAATATTTATTTGTATGTTTTATCGATCTGAAGAGTTCAAGTATTTGTTTAATATTGCCAAAACGATGTTAGGTAAGCTGGTTTCTCTCAAATCCGCTTCAAAAAAAAACGTGGTCTCCGACCAGTCTTAAATGCGGGAAGGGGTATTCAGCGGAAATAAGTAACCTCCGAAAGACAAGCTACATAAACTGATAGAAAAACGGAGGTGAATGATATGCAGCTTCCAAATTTCGATCAGCATGCCACTTATATAATAGATCTCAATAAATTCGGAATTAAGAATGACGGTACTGCGCCGCAAGCGACAAGATTGGGAATCAACAACGCCCTGCTGTGGGCAAAAGCGCAAGGATATAATCATATTGTGCTGCCGGGAGGCACGTATTTAATTGATCTGGATACAAGCGATATTAGCAGATCTGCCGGAATTGTCATGCAAAGCGGAATCCACTTTCAATTGTCTCCCGACGCCGAAATACACCTTCAAGGCAACACATCACCCAATTACAATATGATCTATATGAAGGGTGTTCACAATGTTAAGCTTTCCGGAGGGAAAATTATCGGCGATAAGAAAGCGCATCAATATGAAATGCGAGTAGCTTTCATGAGAGGAGGCGTTAACCCCGACGGCTCATTGAATAACAATCCAAACTGGATTCGTAGCGAAGTCATTGATCGTTACGCCAATCCGGGTCTGTTATCGCATTTCCGGTTATGGGAGATTGATGGTGTGGACGCTGCCGGCTACCAGTTCTATCAATATCGCGACAGGGTTTCACGCTTCACTCTAGCCGGCTATCGAACGAACGGATTATTCGCTCCCGGAGCCCCTACGGGCAGAGGATGGTTCCTTGATGATATCAACTTGAACAATAAAATGGTATTCGCTATTCAATTGTCCAGTCCGTTGACGAACGCAGAGATAGCATCTATTAAAGCGAAGGTCGACAACATGTATTACACGCATGAGGGAGGACATGGCGTAGGGATATACGGAGGCAATCGCATTCAGATTGAAAATGTTGACATTTCTAACTGTACTGGCGATGGAATCTTTACGAATTGGGAGCAGTATTACAGTGATCCTTCTTTATACACGCAGGAGCAGATGGGTGGAAACTTACAGATTAACGATTGTCTGATTCACCATTGTCGTAGACAAGGCATCTCGATCTGCTCAACTAACGATGTTCACATTCTGCGAAACAAGATACACGACATCGGTTATGAAGATGACGGCGTAACGACAGACTTCCGGAATGGTACGCCGCCTATGTTCGGAATTGATATCGAATCCATGGTTGGCGAATCCAATATCCCATACCAGACGCCGGATCAACCGGACGGCTTGGAGTTGAATTATCGCATCGCCATTCAGGACAATTATATTTACAACAATGTAAGAGGACACTTCGTCAATGCAGATGGCAATTATATTATGCTGCAAGGGAACACGTTCAAGGGCTGGAATGTCGGCGGTATTATATCGCATTCTACGCAGCAATCCGTCAAGTTCATCGATAACACGTTCATTGGAAGTCTGCTTGTCGTCGAAGGAGACAGCGTAGTAGACGGGGCTTTGTTCCAAGGAGGCACATTGAAGCTGGCTAATACGAAAGGTGCTGTCGTACAAAATGTGAAGATGAAAGACGCTTCGTTCTCAGGCTCGGCCATATATGGCTACTTCGGAACGCCTGCCGTCAATGTTGGAACTGGCGTATTCACTTTGCCTTCCGCTCACGGAATGGGCAACGGCGCCAAGCTGGTGTTCGAGGAGTGGGTGGGCCGACTTCCCGGCGGAATAAGTGTGGATAAGTTATACTATACCGTCAATATCACTTCGAACAGCTTCCAAGTGTCGGAGTCGCCTGGCGGTCCACCAGTAATGCCTGAGGATGCAGGTGAAGGAAACTTCAATGTCAGCAGATACAATTACGGTAGATGTTACTTGAACCATATTTTATTGGAGCGGGATTGGAGAGAGGACAGCAGCCTTCAGCCTAATTTCAATATATTGACCTCGGGAATTGTCATGAAGAACATCACAGTAAAAAACTACGATATGCAGATCATGGTTCCCGCCAAGTACGCAGGTAGGCCGAATGTCATTGAAGGACTGACCTTGATAGAAGGGGCTGTAAGATTCGAAGCCAGCAGTGTCAGCTCCAGCGAATTTATGAGAATGAAAACCGGGGTATTCGGGGGCAAAGACGTGGAACTCGGTCTGGACAGTGCGAATTTCACTCGACAGATTGATATTCGTAACAGCAAATTCGTGAATGTAGGTGTCCAGCTAAACGGCAATTCTTTAATTATCGGAAGCGCCTTCCTTGATGCAGCTATTGGAAAAGGGAATACGGATAATAAAGCGGTAGTGCTGAATAGTTTTTTAGAACGCTCCAAAGTAAACGCATACTGGCTCAATAAAGAGAATTCCCTCACTTTAGCTTCCTTGGTGCTTAAAGCTACGACGGTTTCCGGTTCAGATCCTTATCTCAAGCTTCTGAATAACGTCGAATTGGAAAATTAAGCTTAGATCACCCTTGGTATATGTCATATCAAGGGTGAATACATAGAAGATGACAAATGAAAAGTTTGAGGTGGCAAAATGAGTCAGGTAAGTGTGATTGTACCGATTTATAATCCTGGCGAAAAGTTGAATTGCTGCTTAAAGTCGATTGTGAATAGCAGCTATGCGGATATCGAGGTCATTCTTATAAATGACGGTTCGACTGATGATAGCTCGACCATATGCGAGTATTTCAAAAAAAAAGATGCTCGCATTACGCTGCTGCATACGAATAGAGAGGGCAGCATCAAGGCAAGAGATAAAGGGGTGAAGGCCGCTCAATCGCCTTATGTCATGTTTGTGGATGCGGACGACTGGATATCCCCTTATATGATTCAGATGCTGTATGCCAATGCTGTCTGCGCGAAAAGTGATATTACAGTCAGCAATAACTTCCGTGCATTTCATTATAGGGGACCGCACAGATTGAACAGGAGCGAGTACTTCCAAACACGAAAGCTCTATTTGGAAGATGAAATCAGATCCAGTCTGGTGCCAGCCTTCCTTCAAGGCCATCCGTTCCCGCCCAATCTGTTCGGCAAGTTGTACAAGCGCGAGATGCTGTTCTCCAGCGGAAACTACTTGCGCGATATTCACTTTTTTGGCGATGATCTCTATTACAATCTGGAGATGTTCCTGAAGGCGAAGTCTGTGCTCGTTATTCCCGAAGCGCTATATTATTATCGCACAGGAGGATTCACGGAACGATATATGCCATATCTGTTCCATGATATCGTAAGCGGTTATCGCATTCAGAAGCAAGTGATTGAAGAATATTACTGCGACAATCGCCAACTGATGATGGACGGCGTCAGCATCATGCTGCTGAATACGTTGCAGACCTGCCTGCTGAATGTGATGAGAAGCGCATATAGTGTTAAAGCAATGGAAGAAGAGATTGTTCGCCACTGCCAGCATGAAAGCATACGGGAGGCGTTGTGCAATGAAGGGGTGATTCGTCACTTCGAGGCGGACTATCTGGCTGCCGTTCACGCTTGTGATGTTCGGTATTTGCATAAGCTCGGCCGTAAGCTTTATCACAGAAGCATGGCGCGCAAGCTCATGCAGAAGGCCGCGTCTTTACTACTTGTTTAGAGTGATGTGGCTAGAAGGCATTTTTAACTTGTTAAAATGTTCGTTATAAAAGACAACAGTTAAATTCTGTGTTACAATGTTCTATATAAAGAACGACAAAGGAATGAGGTAGAGAAATGGCAATATTAGTTACTGGTGGAGCGGGTTATATTGGAAGCCATACTTGTGTCGAATTGCTGGAAGCCGGCCACGATATTGTTGTTGTGGACAATTTGTCCAACAGTCATTACGAGGCGCTTGTGCGTGTGGCAGAAATTACTGGCCGGACTTTTCCAATCCATATTATGGATTTGACAGATAAACAACGCTTGAGAAGCATATTCGAGGAGCATTCCATTGAAGCGGTTATTCATTTCGCAGGAGTGAAAGCGGTAGGGGAGTCGGTCCAGGTGCCGCTCAAATATTATCATCAGAATATGATCAGCACGATTACCCTCTGTGAAGTGATGGATGAATACCGAGTGTACCGGCTTATATTCAGTTCATCGGCCACTGTATATGGCATGCCGGATGAGGTGCCGATAACGGAGCATGCTCCGCTGAGCGCTATTAATCCTTATGGACGTACGAAGCTGATGATCGAGCAGATGCTGGGAGATATGGTTGCGGCGAATTCGGCTTGGCGAATAGCCGTTCTGCGATACTTCAATCCGGTAGGCGCGCATAAGAGCGGACGCATTGGTGAAGATCCGGAAGGGCTACCGAATAATCTTATTCCTTATATCGCACAAGTTGCGGTAGGAAAGCTGAAGGAAGTATCTGTATACGGAGACGATTACGATACGAAGGATGGGACAGGTGTAAGAGATTATATTCATGTCGTCGATCTTGCCGCAGGTCACTTGAAGGCGCTGCACAAGCTGACAGAGCTGCAAGGACTTCATTGTTATAACTTAGGAACAGGACAGGGGTATAGCGTGCTGGAGATGATCGCAGCTTACAGGCAAGCTTCGGGCAGACCTATTCCTTATGTCATCACAGGCAGAAGGGAAGGCGATTGCGGCGAATGCTATTCGGATGCAGGCAAGGCTGAGCGTGAACTAAATTGGAAGGCGGAGCGGGATATTCATGACATGTGCAGAGATTCCTGGCGTTGGCAATCTGCGAATCCGGACGGCTATCGGAACCGAGCTATTGCATTGGCGGAGAGGCTATAGTGCTATCTAGATGTGAACGCGCATAAGAATAAAGAATCATTTTCGACAAAATTAGAATTAATTTCTGCCGTTTTGTGGACATAAAGCGACAACATATTTACTCAGGATGGTCTATCATAGGGGAAGTGGTGTTGAAAAAAATGAATGGGAGACGTGGAAGTGCGTTTAGTATCTGGGCACCTTACAACGCATGGAGTCAGTGGTGCAACCGCCCCAATGGAACGGGGGACGAGAGGGAATGACTGCCATATATTCGGACAACCAGCAGCAGTTGGATATGGAATGGGTGGAGTTAATACTCTTAGCGCGATCAAAAGGGCTGACCAAGGACCAGATACGAAATGCGCTGTCCATTCTGACGGAAGAAAAGCGCAATCGATTGGAGGAAAGCGCTGTATAAACTATACAGCGCTACTCTTGTTCTTGATGAAGCTTCCATTTGTTATATTCCAGGAAGTCTTTGAATTGCTCTTTGCTTACACCGGAATTCATGGCTTCCTTGACCAGTTCTTCCCACTCTTTGTCAAGCAGAGCGGCTGATTGGTCAATGTTTCCGAAATTAATAATATCTTCTACGGATACGTTTAACACTTCCCCAATCTTCTCCAGAAATTGAATGGAAGGGTTTTTTTGAATTCCCCTTTCAATAGAACTCAGGTAAGACTTCGCAACGCCTGCCCGCAATGACAATTCTGTCAACGACAGTCCCCTTCGTTTTCGCAAGTCTTGTATATGTTGTCCGATCATGGCTGACTCCTCCGTTTATGCATGGATGCATGTGTTTTCTTCATTATAACGAATATTATTACAATGCGAAAGTGAAAAAGAAGCATTATCGCCATTCATCCGCCTATTTGCAGCAGGTTAAAATTCATTCAGAAAAGTAGTCCGTAATAGGTTGACAACGGAGTAGAGAGGTGGTAAATTAAGACGTAGTTCTTTATTAAGAACAACATCGAACGAAATGATAGAATAAAACGAACGGCCGAGCAGCTGCTTAAACGGGAAGAGCCCCGATTTACAAAGGGTTTACACCATGAAGCGCATCGGCCGAGAAATGTTCATTAACGCGAACACTCAGGAGGATTACATGAGCGCCATTACAGCTGTTTTGAGCTTGAACCAGGCATCTCATGAGCTTGCTCATGGTTACACGATCATGGAAGAGCTGAAGCGATACCGGGCCGATTATCGTCATACTTGGCAGGGAGACGACATCTTCCTTGGCTGTCACGGACAATGGATTACGCCGGAGTCGCTAAGTGAAGTGCTGCCCGCTTACGATCGCGAGAGAGGGCTTGCCATAACGGCAGATGCCATTATTGATAACCGCGAGGAATTGTTCGGTAAGCTCGCCGTCCCCGCTATGGACCGACAAGGGATGAGCGACAGCAAGCTCATTATGCTGGCTTACGAGAAGTGGGGCGAGAAGTCGCCTGAGCACTTGATCGGCGACTTCGCCTTCATGATCTGGGACAGCCGCGCGGCATCGCTGTTCGGCGCAAGAGACTTCTCCGGTAACCGCACGCTGTATGTCACCAGGACTTCGTCTTATTACGCATTCTGCACGGCGATCAAGCCTTTGCTGGCGCTTCCTGAAGTGGACCGCAGATTGAATGAGCAATGGATATCGGAATTTCTGGCGATTCCCATCTCGACGGAGGCCGTGGACGTCCATGCGACAGTGTACGAGCGAATCGGACAGATTCCGCCAGCTCACAGCTTCACAATTAGAGAAGGAGAGCTGCGCTTCAACCGATACTGCACGATCGTGTCCGATGAGAGGCTGCGTCTGGGCAGCAACGAAGAATACGAAGAAGCGTTCCGTGACGTATTCAGCACAGCGATTGCTTCCAAGCTGCGCACTTATAAGGAAGTCGGGGCCAAGTTAAGCGGCGGTCTGGATTCCGGTTCCGTCGTCAGCTTCGCGGCGAAGGAGCTGAGGAATCAGGAGAAGCGGCTTCATACGTTCAGCTATGTGCCGCTTGACGAATTTCAGGACTGGACGCCGCGGAGCCGGGTAGCGAACGAAAGAGAGTATATTCAAGCAACTGTGCAGCATGTCGGTAATATTCACGATCAATACTTCAGCTTCGCCGAGAAGAATCCGTTGTCGGAAGTGGACGATATGCTGGAGATGATAGAGACGCCCTACAAGTTCTACGAGAATTCCTATTGGGTGAAAGGCATCTATGAGCAAGCTGCAGCGAGTAACGTCGGAACGCTGCTGTCCGGAAGCAGAGGCAACTGGACGATCTCCTGGGGGCCTGCGCTGGATTATCAGGCACGATTGCTGCGCCAATTCCGATGGATGCGGCTGGCCCATGAGATCAGACAATATAGCGCGAACATGAATGCGAACAGGGCGAGGCTTTATCACTCCATCGGGAAGAAGGCATTCCCATTGGTCGACAAGTGGTTGTCCCGCAAGCAGGACCAAGCTATGCCGAAGCTGATCAATCCCGAATTCGCCCGGCGAACGAACGTATACGAACGGCTTCAGCAGCACGGCTACGATTTCTGGGGACAATCCGGGCAAAATGTCTATGATGTACGCCGGAAGCAGTTCGAGAAGCTGTATTATTGGACGACGACGGGATCGGTTGGCTGCAAGCAATCACTGCGTCATTCCTTATGGGATCGCGACGCGACGAACGATCTGCGGGTTATCCGCTTCTGCTTGTCCGTCCCGCAGGATCAATTCGTGCAGAACGGCTATGGTCGATCGCTGATCAGGAGATCCACGCTTGACTACTTGCCTGATCATGTCCGGCTTAATCAGAAGTTCAGAGGAATTCAGGGAGCTGACGGGCTGCACCGCATATTGCCAATCTGGCGGGAGGTCATGGAAAAGCTGGAGCAGGCGGTTCAAGACGATAGAATGTCGCCTTATGTGAACACAAGCGAGCTTACTCGTTCGTTAGAAGCGATCAGGCACGATCCCCGTCCGGATCATATATTCGGCACGGAATTCCGGCTGCTGATGCGAAGCTACATTTTTCACAGATTTCTGGCCAATCACGCATGAAAGGAGGTGATCTTATGCATACACAAGCAAAGAAAGCGTGGAAGCAACCTCAGTTGGAAGTACTGGACGTTCATATGACAATGGCTGGTCCCGGTATTAGAACGCCTGACGAGTTCCAACCGGATCCGGACGCTCATGAAGACGATGTCGTCAACTACAGCTAGTATCGCCGCGCATTTCTTTCTTCTCACCGATACTTAGAAGTCGGGCGCCCTTATAGCAGTCTATAAGGGCGCTCCCCCTATCCAAATCAGCAATAAGCATTGGAGTGGAAGCCATGACTGTGTCCAACGGATTAAGGCCGTATTATTCCTTCGGATTAAGGATCGACAGTGAAATACCGATGCCGGAGCTTCCACTACTGGAAGAGGGCATCATGCATATGCACGGATCAGTATCTATTGTATTCGATCAACTGCTTCCCCTCTGGCAGCTTGCTAATCGGAGCAGTCAATACGTTGCCATCTATGAAGATACGGTCCTTATACGTGTGCCGGATACGGCAATCTTCGGCATGAAAGCAGGAGAGTGTATTCTCGTATCGCCATTCCATGGCGCAGACATGGACAAAATTCGGCTCTATCTGTTGGGGACATGCATGGGCATCACGCTATTGCAGAAGCGCATATTGCCGCTTCATGGAAGCGCCGTTGCGATTAACGGCAGAGCGTACGCTATTGTGGGGCATTCCGGAGCAGGCAAGACGACACTATCTTCGGTGCTTATCCAGCAAGGGAACCCTTTGCTTAGCGATGATCTGATCGCCGTCACCACCAATGCGGAAGGCATGCCGCAGGCTATGCCGGCTTACCCGCAGCAAAAGCTATGGCAAGAGACGATCGATATGCTGGGCAGAAGCGCGGAGGGATTGAAGCCGCTATTCGAACGGGAACGCAAATTCGCGGTGCCGTTGTCGGACGGATTCTGTTCGCAGCCATTGCCGCTTGCCGGGGTTATTGAACTTGTTAAAACAGAACATGACGCAGCGATTTCACCGGTCGAAGGACTGGAACGATTCCATACGCTGCTTCAACATACATTTCGCGGGTTTCTATTGAAGCGGATGGGCTTGATGGATTGGCATTTCCGCTTGCTATCTTCCTTCACAGGGCATATTGACGTATACCGGCTGCATCGCCCCTTGGAGGGAGCAAGCCCGCAGCAGCTTTCAACCTTATTATTGGAGACAATTCACAAGGAGGTAGTGTAAATGATTAGCACAGAGAAGCTTTCCTTATCCGATCGAATAATGGCATGCGATCAGAACATTGTGAGCGACATGGGCGGCGAGAAGGTTATGCTCAGCATCCAGAACGGCAATTATTACAATCTTGGCAGTATCGGTGGGACCATATGGGAAATGATTGGCGAATCCACCGGGATAGCGGAGCTGGTGGATCGTCTGCTGGGAGAATACGAGGTCAATCGCACGGAGTGTGAGCAGCAAGTGCTGGATTTCCTGAACCATCTGAGGAAAGAGGGGCTCGTTCTTGTTAATGGGGAAGCTGCAAGCACTAATCAGGCTTGATGTTCGTACCTTGCTGCTGTTCACCGAAGCGTATCTGATGCTCGCCGCTGCCAAGCTGCAGTTATATCGTCCATTCGCGAAGGTGGCGGGAACATTGGGATATAAACGACAGGAGACGCATAAGGAGATTCCCTTGGAACACATACGTACGATTAAGCACATAACATCGGCAATTGCGATCATGAGCCGATATACCCCATGGGACAGCCAATGTCTGGTCCGGGCAATTGCCGGCATGAGAATGCTGAAGAGGCGACGGATTCCCGGGACACTCTATCTTGGAACGGCGAAGGACGACGACGGCAATCTCATTGCGCATGCCTGGCTGCGGAGCGGTCCGCTGTACATAAGCGGTGCGGATGTCATGAAGGATTTTACAGTTGTTGAGTCATTTGCAAGCGCGTCTGGAGAGTGAAGCGAATGAAGTACATTATGCATTACTTGAGGAAGCTGCATGCTTCCTCCGGAGCGGCATTGTACGTGAATGTATTCGGCATGGCGCTCAGCAGCTTGCTGGAAAGCGCGTCTTTGTTATTGCTGGTGCCGCTGCTCGGATTGATCGGAATCGTCTCTGCGGGTGCTGCGGAAGGCATGTTGGAGAAGCTGTCCGGCATGCTGGACGGCTATTCCACCCTGCATGCTTTGTTTATTGTCATTGGCATCTATTTGCTGGCTACGCTTGCTCAGAATCTTGTCTATCGAAAGATGATGATTCATAACATCCGACTGCAGCAGACCTTCTCGAAGAAGCTGCGGCTGGAAGCGTACAAGTCATTGCTGGAGGCGGAGTGGTTGTTCTTCATGCGCAAGCGAAATACGGATCTGGTGAATACGATGACGATTGAGCTGGCCAGGGTGCTCGGAGCCGTTCAATTGTCTCTGCAGCTTGTATCCTCCACTATCTTCACTGTCATTCAGATCTGTATCGCAGTATGGATATCGCCACTGCTCACGTTGTTCGTATTGGGCTGCGGGCTTCTGCTCGGCGTATTCTCCGGCCGATTCATTAAGCGGGCCAAACAACTGGGCAATCAGACGTCGATGCACGCCCAGGCATATCTTGCGGGCATATCCGATCAGATTAACGGGATGAAAGATATTAAGAGTAACACACTGGAGCAGTCCCGTCTGGCTTGGCTAAGCGATCTGACGGACGGGATGGTCAAGGAGCAGATGTCCTACATTCGGAATCGGATGAATTCGCAGCTGCTGTACAAGCTGTCCTCCGCCGGACTTATCGCCGTCTTCATTCTTGCCGGATTCGCATTCTTCCAGACTCAAGGCATAGCGCTCCTTATTATTACGATTATCTTCGCCAGACTCTGGCCCAGATTCACGGATATTCAATCCAATCTGGAACAGCTGGCGGCGAAAATTCCCGCATGTCAATCGCTGTACAACATGCAGAAGGAGAGCTTGCACGCAGCAGAGCGGCTGCGTGGCGAATCCGCAGACGCAGCTCCAATGTTGCTGGAGCGGAACATTGTGTGCCGGGATATCACCTTCCGATACGATAAGGGGAGAGGGAACTGCACACTTCGCGACATTCGCCTTCATATCCCCGCTAAGGGCATGACAGCGGTCGTAGGCGCTTCCGGAGCGGGCAAGAGCACGCTGATCGACATTATTATGGGTCTCATGCAGCCGGATGAAGGCTATATCGAGGTGGATGGAACGGCCATCGCCAGACATAATCTGCTCGCCTACCGTCAAGCGATCAGCTATGTGCCGCAAGAACCGTTTCTGTTCAACGCATCCATTCGCGAAAATCTTGCGATGTTGAATCTGGAAGCGACGGACGAGATGATCTGGGAAGCGCTGGAGTTCGCTTCATGCGCCGAATTTGTGCGAAAGCTGCCTGATGGGCTGGATACAGTCATCGGCGACCGTGGCATAAGGTTGTCCGGTGGTGAGCGGCAGCGCCTTGTGCTGGCAAGAGCGATTATACGCAAGCCGTCCATTCTGGTGCTGGACGAAGCGACCAGCGCACTGGATGTTGAGAACGAACTTCGCATTCAAGAGGCGATTGACAGGCTAAAGGGCAACATGACCATTATTGTCGTCGCCCATCGCTTGTCCACGATTCGCAATGCCGACAAAGTTATCGTCATGGAGGAAGGGAGAATTGCGGAAGAGGGCGAATTCGCAAAACTTGCGGCTAATCACGCCAGCCTCTTCGGCCAACTGCTGCAGAAGCAAGCGGAGCTGAGAGCCGAAGCGAGCGCATAGCACATTGAACAAAATTTCATTATACTGATATGAGGGCTCTGAACATGGAGGGAAGGAGGGGCTCTCATGCTTTTTTTATTGGCGTTATTCTGCTGGCGGCTGCGATCTATCTGTTATTGATCCTGCCGACCCAATGGGTGAAGGTTGAGAGTGTGCGCGCGAACATAGGCGTGGGGTTGCGTATTCTGCAAATAAGCGACTTGCACGTGGATATGCTCCGGGTATCTCCATCCGCCCTCAAGCGCATCATTCATGATGCGAAGCCGGATTATATACTGCTGACCGGTGATTATACCTATCGGGAAGCGTATCTCCCTAGATTGGAACAGTACGTGCGGATGATTGCGTCATGCGGCATACCGGCTTATGCGGTGCTGGGCAATCATGATTATGAATTTCCTCGGGTGAAGCGAATCATCGGCTTGTTCCGCGCGAACGGCATTCCCGTACTGCGCAACGAAAGTATCCAGCTGCCTCGCTTCCAACTGGTGGGCATCGACAATAGCAGCACAGGCCACAGTCGCCCGACTAGAGCCTTCAAGCATGTGGTGCGGAAGAATGGCAAGCCGGTCATCGTCATGACACACGACCCCAATGTCATTTTGACGATGAGCGAGCAGTTCCATTACATGATGGCGGGGCACTTCCACGGCAAGCAGCTGAACATACCTTTTTTCTTCAAATTGAAGTCAAAGGGACCGTTGCCGGATCGCGGTATATATAAGGGAGTGCATCAGCATGCGCTTGGAAAGTTCTATATATCGAAAGGCATCGGTCAGGCGGGAGTGAACGCCCGGTTTCTCGTAAGAAGTGAAGTAACGATTCACGATCTGTAACAATGAATGTCGGAATACAGGCACAGCTAAGCAGAAAAAAAGATTGACGTTCTGTCGGCTGTGCTGTTATTATGTTTTATATCCAAGTAAGTCTATAGGGTATTAAGGTGTTGAGGTGGGATGTTGCGATATATTCTACTCTACCCGAATGCGCAATAGATATAGAAGAGAGATATGCCATGCTAATTAGAGAGGAAGAAAGGGTGAAGGTATTATGGATAATAATTTGATCAACGCACTGGAAGCGAACTGGATATCCTTGCTTGTCTCCGCAGTCATATTGGGGGTGCTGTACGTCCTCGCGAAGAAGCGGGTCGGATTCGGTACGAGGGTATTAATTGCACTGGGGCTCGGGTTGGGCGCGGGACTTCTTTTCAACGGATTTCAACTGGACACGGAAGGCGTAAGCACGATCGGCAAAATTTATGTGAACTTCATTCGCATGCTTGTCATACCGCTCGTTTTCGTTCTCGTCATCAACAGTATCATATCTATTACGAATCTGAGCTATCTTCGCAAGCTTAGTGTGAAGACGATCGGCTGGTTCCTCGGCACGACGGGTATAGCTGCTGTTATCGGCTTGATTGTGGCTGTATCGATGAATCCTGGCGCCGGATTGGACGCAGCGCCATCGTCGGATTTCGTAGCCAGGGAAGTGCCGAGCTTCTTCCAGGTCATTTTGGACCAGGTGCCGTCCAATCTATTCAATGATGCCGCAGAAGGCAGAGTGGTTCCCGTACTTATATTCGCTCTGTTTATCGCCGTAGCGATCGTGAAGGTTGGCGCGAAAAAGCAAGAAGCAGTACAGCCGGTCAAGGCGTTCGTCTCGTCCGCGACGGAAATTATGCATCAGGTCGTCAAATTCGTGCTCCGCTTTACGCCATACGGCGTGTATGCGCTAATTGCAGTTATGGCGGCGAAGTATGGCTGGGAAACGCTGGAGCCTCTGGCCATGCTCATTCTTGTCAGCTATGTCGCGTTGGCACTTCATTTCGTTCTCGTGTTCGGCGGATTAGTATCGTTCGTTGCAAAAGTGAACCCGATCAAGTTTTTCAGGAAAGCGTATCCTACCGTGGCTGTCGCCTTCACGACGCGCAGCAGCTTCGCTACCTTGCCGATTAATCTGGAGGTAATCACCAAGCGGCTTCGTGTCTCCCCGAAGATCGCCAGCTTCGTGGCTCCGCTCGGCGCATCCATGAACTTCAATGGCTGCGGCGGCGTATGGCCGGCAGTCGTCTCCGTCTTCGTCGCGGAAGTGTTCGGCATATCCCTTAGCTTCACGGATTATATACTCATCGTCCTGGTCAGCGTCATCTCTTCTATTGGTGTGGCGGGCGTGCCGGGACCGGCATCCATATCGACGACAGTCGTATTGACCGCGATCGGTTTGCCGCTGGAGGGCATAGCGTTAGTTGTCGCGGTGGAAGCCATCATCGATATGGGACGTACCGCAGTGAATGCTACGGGTACGACAGTGACGGCACTCTTGGTGGCGGATTCCGAGGGCGAATTCGACCGCGAGTCCTTCAATCGTGATGAAGAAGATGAATTGGAGCTCAATCCGGTATAAGTGATTCCCGGATATGGATGAATGTGAAGTACGAACGAAGCCCCTGCCAGGACACTCAAGTCCTGGCAGGGGCTTATTCCACTTAATTCTCATATTACGGTTCGTCCTGTACTTCAGGTACGGCCGTACCGTAGTTGTCTTCACCGGGATAATCACGATCCAATCCTTCATGCAGAGCTGCATTTTCGTAGCCGAAGCGGCCTGTGCGTCGTTGATCTATCCGCCATGGGGAGCTCTTGCCAAGCGATTCGCTAAGTAGGTCCGCTCCATAAGGTCCTTCCGGGAATTCCTCTGGAATCAGATCGTTGCGCTGTGACTCGACCGAAGCAACATCGGTCTCCTTCTGACGATTCTCATTGACGTAGGAATTCATTGGCTCACGCCCTCCTGAATCTGTAGTGGCTTCAATATATACATTCCCCAGTTTATTCTGTAAAATTCACTTCTCCGACAACAAGATACAAAAATCCGGCAAGATCTTGCGCTTCTTCTTCATTCAGCTTGAAAGCCGAGGCCAGATAACCTTCCTTCGCCAGATCGTCAGGTCCGATAATAGCCGTAACTCCGGTCTGCAGGTCTGTAACAAGCTTCTTGCCATAGAAACGTGCAGTTGTCGTAATGGCCAGATCAAATCGGCTTACACTGGGTGTGATGAACGTTACAAATCGTGTCGTCGTCTCCTCTGTCGTGTCCGACATAAAGTCATAATCCTGCAATTGCATGACTGGCAGCCCTCCTCTTCATCATGGAACAATAGAGATTTTCTCACACTATAACATAATTAAGGGCGTTCGCTAAAGGGATAGAAGAGATTGTACTTGAAGAAAGGAAGAATAAGAAGTAATATGTTTATGAGTTATTGTTCTTTATAACGAATGAAATACAGGGGGGCATTCAGGAAATGGAATTATCGAAGCAAGATACCCGGGACTTGAAAGGGATAGCCATTTTGCTTATGGTGTTGCTTCATTTGTTTGCGAGAAAGGAAGTAGGGGACCTCTACATTACGGATCCGGCATGGAACGGTGTACCGCTTGTCTACTACCTTGCTTTGCTTGGCGACGCGTGCCGCCCCATTTATTTGTTTGTAACAGGTTATGCTTTCTATGTCATGAGCAATCGTCCTCTCCGTGAAAGTGTAAGGAAAAATCTGTTTCGCATCCTTAAGCTATACGTCAACTACTGGATCGTATTTCTGCTGTTCGTACCGCTTTTTTTCATCGTGCGTCCGGAGCAATGGGAGCAGGTGAAAACATACATGCTCGCGATGGACTTTCTTGGATTATCCAATCATATGAACGGCGCCTGGTGGTTTGTACAGATTTATATTCTGATGGTTTTGTTCTCGCCTCTTCTGCTTGCAATTGTAAAGCGGGTACATTATACTCCGCTGCTTCTCATTGCGGGAGCTCTATATTTGTTCTCTCATATGCAGCGGTACTGGGCTATCATCGATATCGGGCAGAATAACGTACTCTTATATGTCAATAATGTCGGCGTATTGTTCGGCACCTCCGTTTTTTCGTTTGTCGTCGGGGCGCTGTTCGCCAAATATAAAGTCTATTCACGTATCTATAACAGACTTCATAAACTGCCCCATCTCCAAATCGTCTGTCTGCTTGGATTCGTTCTCCTGTTTCTGTTCCATATGGCGATTGAATCCTCCGTCATCGCGCCGCTCAATGCAGTCGCTATCATTTGCCTCTATTTATTATTGAAGAAAGGACCGGCGGTGCGGAAGGGGATGGCTTATATCAGCTCGCACTCGACAAATATTTGGCTGACCCATATGTTTTTTTACCAAACAATATTCCCCGACCTTACCTTCTTCCCGAAGCATCCGGTGCTGATCTTCCTGTGGTTAATTTTATTATGTGTGGCAGCCTCGCTGGTCATTAAATCTATCACCAACCCCGTGTTTAAATGGATCGATAGCAAGCAGCGCCAAGCTGTTCCGGCTTCCGTTGCGATAAATGCATGATCCACTTGCCATAATTTTCACTTTGTGGTAGCATGTATACAAACGAACATAGGAAGAGATTGTCGGGGAAGCACCCCTTCTGCAGATCACTGCGGGAGGGGTGCTTTTTTGACGTCTGCTGACATGATTCGCCACATTAAGAATAGAAAGGTGTGTTACGCTATGGAAATCGTATTTTTGAACACATTCGAGAAGGCAGGAGTCGATCATGACGTGACAACGGCTCAGCTGTCGATCTGCGAACGGCAAGGCGTGTGGTCGGTGCTGTGGATGGAAGTGAAGGATCAGGAGGAGGAGCCGGTTACTTGGTTCGAGGGGACATCATGGGAGGAGATGTTAATGACATTCCGGCATGGCGTGGCCAAAGTGATGGGAAAAGGATATACGCCCATCATAGACGGCATGCTGGATGATGGCAGAACCATCAACGGAGGATTCCGTTCGATGCTGCAGTGCTACGGAGAATTACATTATAAGGATGAATTGTTCCAGCAGCTTCGGGAATGGCGTCGATCCGCTGCGACAACAGAGAGGAAATCCGCCTATATCATTGCGACCAACCGCATACTATGGATGATCAGCGCCTTCGTGCCGCAGACGAAGGAAGAATTGATGCAGATTCCCGGTTGGGGGGCAGCCAAAAACGAGCTTTACGGAGAAGCTGTATTAGCGATTACTTCCGGAACTGAGCGGAACACAACCTTCCCTCTGGATTGGGTCGCAGACGAACTGGATACCAGCAGCTACACCGAATGGCTGTTCAAGCAGAAAGAACAAAAGTATCAATCGTTGATGGAGCGTCATCGAGAGAACAAGACAATTCTCTCCATGCTTCATCGCGACGGTACGCTGGATCAACTGGAGAAGGAATTATCTCTACCTCGCAGGGAGCTTATAATGCGTATTGAACAATTGGATCAGGAAGGGTATGACATTGAACCGTTCCTGAAGAGGGAGCTGCTGACCGTTCCGGAGGAAGAGAAGCAGCGCGTGCGAGAATCGCTTTCCTTGCTGGGAGACCGCTATCTGAAGCCTGTCATGCAGCAAGTATACGGAGAGGGGAATGGAGAGGTGCAGGCGGACAAGCTATATGAGCGTCTGCGTTTGATTCGAATGAACTATCGGCGACAGCGGCATGAAGGGGCCGCAATTTAAAGACAGCGTTTATTACGACAATAACGTTTCTTTTGATACTTTCGCCATTCACTTTTTTATAGGTCTTAAGGCCGAATAATGATATCAATAGTATACTTGTCCTATTGTATCAAGTATAATGGTAGCTATAAAATGAATGGCGAATTTTGTCGAAAAAGGAGCGATTCCTCTTAATGAAGGCAGAGTATATTAATCCGTTTTTGGAGTCGGCCATCGTTGTCATCGAGCAAGTCGTACAAATACGGCCTGCAACGGGACAATTAGGTATGAAAGACATCACTTACATCGAGAACCACATATGGATTCAGATCGGTATGAATGGCCAAATGAACGGAAACATCGTATTCGGGCTAAGTGAAGGGGTAGCGTTGAAGATGGTATCGGCGATGATGGGCGGCTATGCGATCTCGGAGATTGACGAGATGGGACGTAGCGCTATCTCTGAGCTGGGCAATATGATTAGCGGGAACGCCAGCATGCTCCTGTATAACCAAGGCGTCACGGTCGATATTACCCCTCCTCAAGTGATCCAGTCTGCCGGCGCTATGAATTTTTCGGTAACGAAGGCGCTGACGGTTCCGCTCATTATGGATGGAATTGGTCAATTGGATATTCAAGTACTGGTTGCTTCTTAGCTGGAATGGCGGTGACAATAACCCTTGCGGCGCGTTTAACGGAACACGATTTCATCGTGTTTTTCCGTTTCTGCTGCAAGGGGATTTTTTTTGCTATGATGGCAGATATGAAGTACACTTGGATTGGGTGATGGAGATGTTGAACGGAACAATCGTATGGATCACTGGCGCATCCAGCGGGATCGGCGCGAAGACGGCTGCGCTGTTGGCCCAGCGAGGAGCGATTCCGATATTGACCGGGCGCAATGAACAGAAGCTAAGGGAGCATACAGCCCGGATCGGAGAACGATGCAGTTATTATGTGATGGATGTCACAGATGATCGGCAAGTTCAGGCGACAGCCGAAGCGATAATTGAACGATATGGCAGAATCGATATATTGTTGAACAACGCCGGTTATGGTGAGTTTTTGAATTTCGAGGATATGCCTGTCGAGCGCTTTCAAGCGATGATGGAGACCAATTATATGGGCATTGTGCGCTGCGCGAAGGCGGCCTTGCCCTATATGCAGCGGCAGGGAGGCGGGCACATTGTCAATATCGCTTCCATGGCGGGCAAGTTCGCTTCGGCGAAGTCTTCCGCCTACTCCGCCACCAAGCATGCGGTGCTCGGCTTGACCAATGCGATGCGCATGGAATTGAGGCCGCAGGGCATTCATGTATCGGCAGTTAATCCGGGGCCGATCGATACCGATTTTTTTTCGCTGGCTGATCCGGAAGGCCATTATGTGAACAATATAAAGTGGTTCATGATGAAGCCGGACTATGTAGCGTTATGCATCGTGCGCGTCATGGAGCGGAAGCGAGCCGAGCTGGACCTGCCCAAGGCGGCGGGCGTAGGCATGAAGCTGTACGGCTTATTCCCACGGTTAGCCGACAGACTGTTCGGCGGTATATTGAATCGGAAGTAACTCCATAGGGGTAAGAGAGGGTATTGATACATGGGAAAAACATGGTTAGAGCTGGGTATTCATGAGAAATTATGTCAGCTGCTTCGGGAGGAGGGCATCGGTCAACCGACAGAAGTGCAGCAAGCCGCTATCCCGGCGCTGTTAGAAGGCGGTGATCTGTCTGTACGATCCCAGACGGGCAGCGGCAAGACGCTAGCGTTCTTGCTTCCCGTCCTGCAGCAGCTGGACCCGAAGTCGGATGTTATCGGAGCGGTAATTCTGTCGCCTACGCAGGAGCTGGCGATGCAGATTGTACGGGTAGCGGAAAAGTATGCGGAACCGCTGGGTATCCGGGTACAGCAGTTAATCGGCGGGGCGGCGATGAAGCGACAGATTGAGAAGCTGAAGCTCCGACCGCAGCTGGTCATCGGAACGCCGGGGCGGGTACATGAGCTGCTCAAGGTGAAGAAGCTGAAGTTGCAAGGCGTCCGCCATGTTATTATCGACGAGGCGGATCAGACATTCCAGCTAGGATCATCCAGAGATCTGGAGTCCGTGCTGTTCAGTATGGGGAAGAATCGGCAGATGGCATTCTTCTCAGCGACCTTCCCGCCGGATATGGCACGATACGAGGGGCGTTGGATGTCGAACCCGGGCCATATCGGCATTCAACCGGACGTGCGAGTCGCGGAAAGCATTCAGCACTATTATGTGCAGTGCGATAAGCGGGACAAGTTCGATACCGTCAGACGACTACTGCGTCTGTTGAACCCTTCGTCCGCTCTGCTCTTCCTGAACGATACGAATGACATATCCAATTGGGAGTCGAAGTTGAAGTACGAGGGCTTCAGTGCAGAAGTGATCTACGGGGATGCGGATAAGCAGCGCAGAGCTGCGACGCTGGCCAAGTTCCGCGACGGTCGCTGCCAATTGCTGCTTGCGACAGATGTGGCCGCCCGCGGACTGGACATCGAAGCGTTGCCGCTTGTGCTCCAGCTTGATCCAGCTATAGATGCCGACCATTATGTGCATCGCGCGGGACGTACAGGAAGAATGGGGCGCTCGGGGACAGTTGTCACGATTATCTCGCATCAGGAGAAATTCATTATGAACAAGTTCCGCAAGGAGCTTGGCATCGCCCTTGAAGAGCGGACGATGTTCCGGGGCCAACTGTTGACGGAGGAGCAATTAAGCGAAGCGACCCGCTATAAGCCGAAGACGTCAGCGCCATCCCGGACGAAGCAGCCGGATTCTGCTCCGCGACCACCTGTCACAGCTCACGAAGCAGCCGTGACTACTGCCAGTGAACGGTCGAAGCCGACACCGGCTCCGAGCCGGAAGAAATCCAGCAGGAAGCGCGACGACAAGAATAAAGGCGCGCCGAAATGGCTGAAGGAGAAACGTCAGCAAGATAAATCTTAATATTTTTTAAGGCCACCCCTTGAAACGATCCGATCTCTCCGAACATTATGGGCGAAGGATAAAATGCGGCTTGTCCGCAATCGTTAAAGGAGAGTGGCTTTTTTGACAGGAAAAAACAAATGGAAAAAAACACTGATCGGTTCAATGGCCCTTGTATTGCTGGCGAGCGGAGGCACTTCGGCATTAGCCCATGGCAAGGGACATGACGATGATCGTGGCAAAGGGAAAGGCTGGTATGACGATAAAAGAGATTATGACGACGACGATGACGACGATGACGATGAAGACGACGACGATGACAAATATAAAGTAAGATGGCACTTCGAAGATGAAGAAGAGCTGGAGTGGGCGATGGAGTACATTATGCGCTTGGCGTCCAAAGGGGTATTCACCGGCTATGAAGACGGTACATTCAAGCCGAAGCAAAAAATATCCCGCATTGAAACGCTGACTGCCGCCGTCCGTCTGATGGGGCTGCGCGCGCAAGCGGAATCGGCAGAAGAGATGAGCACAGAGCTGCAGTTCAAGGATGCCGATAAAATCGAGAAGAAATATCCATGGGCAGTGGGCTATGTAGCGGTTGCTCTGGAGAATGACTTGTTCTTCGAAAATGAATCCGAAGTAAAGCCGGAAGCAAACGCGACAAGATTGTGGTCTACGATACTGCTCATTAAGGCGTTGAAGCTGGAGGATGAAGCGAAGGCGCTTAACAATACGAAGTTGGACTTCAAGGATGCGCATGAAATTCCGGCCGGTTCTGTCGGCTATGTGGCGCTGGCGCTGCAGAAGGGGATCATTACCGGATATGAAGATAAGCGCGGCAACAAAACGTTCCGTCCGAACCAGCCGGTAACCCGTGCAGAGCTTGCTGCGCTGCTGGACCGTACTGACAGCGAGATGCCGGACCATGACGCCAGCGCGATATACGGTGAGGTGAAAGTTGCTCCGACCAATGGCGCATTGACAATTACGAAGAACGACGGCACCCTGTTGACATTGCCGTTCGACGCCAACGTCTTTATTTTCAGAGATGATGTGAAAGCGCCGATCAGCGCTCTGCAAGCGGGCGACAAGGTGTTCCTGCGTACATACCAGGGCAAAGTCGTCTTCATTGAAGTGACGCAAAATGCGGAAGAGGATGACATTACGGAAGTGGGCCTTATTCAATCCTTAACCTTTAATTCTAATGCCAAGCTTCAGAAGCTTACCTTAAAGGTGACAACGAATAATGAAACCAATTATGTCATCTACGATATCGCTGATGACGTAGTCATTGTAGGCGATGTTGCCAAGCTGAAGGCGGACCAAGTCGTCAAGGTCTCCGGTGACGACAACAAAGTGGATCGTATCGAAATTCTGTCTTAATGCGACAAGCTGTTCCTCGGTTGATGGGGAGCAGCTTGTTTTCTTATACATTTCGGGTCCCCGTAATTTTGCTATCCTTGGAGGAATCCTTTATGCTGATGTAAAGTGGTTATTATAGGAAGATCCGGGGTGAAGGATAGTGAGTGTACTGCAGGTAGCAGGATTAACAGGGGGATATAATCCCCGTAAGCCCGTGTTGCATGACGTCAGCTTTCAGGTGGAAGCGGGCGAGATGGTCGGTCTGATCGGATTGAACGGCGCGGGCAAAAGCACAACGATCAAGCACATATTGGGGCTGTTGACTCCGCAGAGCGGAAGTGTACGAGTGGCTGAGGTGACGCTGGCGGAAAATTCGGAACGATACAGGGAGGCTTTCGCTTATGTGCCGGAGTCTCCAGTCTTGTATGACGAATTGACAGTGGAGGAGCATTTGCGACTAAGCGGCATGGCTTACGCTGTCAAGGACAGCGATTATGATCGCAGAGTGGAGTCACTGCTGCGTCGGTATCAGATGGAGCCGAAGCGGAAGGCGTTCGCTGCCCACTTGTCGAAGGGGATGCGCCAGAAGGTGATGATTATGAGCGCATTGTTGGCTGCTCCTCCGCTATACATTATTGATGAGCCTTTCCTTGGGCTTGATCCGCTGGGTATACGCTCGCTGCTGGACGAGCTTGAAGCAGTGAAGTCGCAAGGGGCGGCTATTCTGATGAGCTCTCATATTCTATCCACGGTGGAAGCCTATTGCGACAAGTTCGTCGTGCTTCATCACGGAGAAGTGGTGGCTTACGGTAATCTTGAGCAAGTGCTCTTGGCTGCCGGATTGGAGAAGGGGAGGGGGACGCTGGAGGAGGCGTTCTATCGACTGGTCGCCGGAGGTGCCCCGTAATGGCCGCCGCGTGGAAGCCAGAGTCCATTAGGCGAGATCGGGCTGCTGCCTTCCGCCGAGAGATCATGCCTTATATTCGCTATATGGGACAAAGCGGCTTTCCTGGCTTCCTGTCGCTGGTATTTATCGTGTCGGCAATCGGCTATGGGAAGTTGATTAGCGATCTGCCCTCTAATTTCCCTATTGCAACGACAGGTGTTGCCGTTCTGACACCGGTATTGTGCTGGAGCCCGCTGCGTACCTTGCTTCGTCCGGCGGATACGGTCTATCTGATGCCGAAAGAGCATGAGATGGGCATATACTTGCGGGACTCGCTGCTTCGTTCAGCAAGATTGAGCTTCTCCGTTGCGGCAGTTGTGCTTCTCTTGTATATGCCGATTTATCGTCAAGGCATTCATGAGGGCGAAGCGGCCATCCTGGTGCTGACCGCAATTGCTCTGAAGCTGGTTAATGCCGCTGGAGCTTGGAGAGAGCGCCAGTTGAACTGGAGCTCTCAGCGTACGGCGTATCGCTTGCTTAGATGGCTGCTGACTGCCGCTGTGTTGTGGGTAGCGTTAAGCTATAGCTGGTGGATAGCATCTGGGACAGGCATACTTGCTCTTGCCATCATGGCGCTTCTGTATCGGCTTCCCAATGCGCAGAAGCTGCCCTGGGAGCGATTCATTGAAGAAGAGGCGAATACGCGAAGACGGATTGGGCTGTTCTTCAGTATGTTCATCGATGTGCCAGTAGTGTCTTCACGCATCAAGCGCAGGAGCTATCTGGCATGGCTGCTGCCGACAATAAGCTTCAGCAGGTCGCGTACATTCCAATATTTATATGCGGCTACTCTGTTCCGCACGGAGATAGGCGGAATTCTTGTCCGCTTGCTTCTGCTGGGTGGAATAGTCGTATTCTGGGCTGCGGGAGAAGGGTACGGCCAAGGATGGGGTGCGGTACTGGCTTATCTGTTGTTCACGCTGTTCTATTGTGTGCAGCTCGGCAGTCTGAGGCATAGCCATCGCTATACGGTATGGAAGCAGATCTATCCGCTGCCTGAACGCCAACACATGGATGGAGTCATGTCAGTTGACAGATGGGCGAGCTTGACGGGAGTGATCTTGCTCTGGCTGCCTTGCGGGATAACGCTCTTCATTCGAGACTTAGCGCTCCCCGCTGTTGCCGCTCTCGCAGCTGCATTGCTGTATGTTGGCGTGTGGCGACCATCGCGGCTTCGGGGCAGAATGGAGAAGGAACTGGATGAGGACGCATAAGAAAGTCGAATATAGGGAAGGGCGGTCCTGTTCATCGCGAAGGACAGCCCCTTCCTTGATCAACTCTCTGTAAATCGATATCCGATTCCGCGTATCGTCTGAATGTATGAGGGCATCTTCGGATTATCTTCGATTTTTTTTCGCAGGAAATTGATATATACGCTAAGACTATTAGGGTCATATTGATCATGATTCCAGACGGCTTGATACAGCTCGTCTTTCGTGAACGTATGACCGGGCTTACGCATAAATACCGATAGCAAGTCGCATTCTGTTTGCGTGAGCTGGAATTTCTCCCCTTCTTTTTCCATCGATAGCGAGTCTAAATGAAGAATAATAGGCCCGAATTGAAGGCGATTGGCAGTTACCGTGGTCAGTGGACTTCGACTTCGCCGAATATTGGCCAGCACCCGGGCAACGAGCTCGCTGGGGATGAATGGTTTGGTCACATAATCGTCCGCTCCCAAGCCAAGCGTTTTGATTTTTTTCTCCGTTTCGCTTAAAGCGCTCACAACAATGACAGGGGTGTGGTTATGGGAAGATCGGATATGCTGCAGAGCTTGCAAGCCATCCGTGTCATCCATCATCAGATCCAATATAATTAAATCAAAGGATTCCCGCTGCAGCAATTGCAACGCTTCCTCTCCGCTACTTGCCTCTGCATAAGGCATGCTTTCTTCTTGCAAGTGAATGCCTATTAAATGACGAATGTCCGGGTCGTCATCTACGATAAGGATTCGGGAATCAGTCAAGTGGGTTACCTCCTCGTGATAGCGACACGCCTACTTTTTTAATGTAACTATTATATCACCGGGGCAATGTCACCGTGAAGCGCGTTTCCTTGCCGGGTACGCTGTACAGGGACACCTCTCCACCATGGGCATGAGCGATTTCCTTAACAATGGATAATCCAATGCCGAAGCCCTCGCTGCTTCGATTCTGACTGCCCTGATAGAATCGGTCAAAGAGAAACGGCTGCTGTTCTGGGGGAACGCCTTGTCCGCGATCGATGACAGATAGGGATACCCCCTCTTCCGTCTCCTTGTACTCCACTCTCAGATAATTTCCAGCTGCTCCGTATTTTATCGCGTTATCGATCAAGTTGCGCATCGCACGTTCCAGTAAGTTAACATCAGCCATCAAGGTCATGCTTATTTCCGGAATTGAAATATCCATTTCGATGCCCTTTGACTCCAGCACCGCGATGTATTCTGCCAGAACTTTTCTTAACATTCCAGCTAATTGGGTAGGGCTTTTCTGAATTTGTACGCCATGTAGATCGTATTGCGACACTTGAAACAACGCGTTAATCAGTTTTTCTATGTATTGCGAGCGGCTTAGGATAATAGCGGCATGGGCTTGCAACTCGTCTTCGTTTTTATATATGCCTCTCTGTATGGCTTGCGCGTAACCAAGAATATTTGTGAGAGGCGTCCGCAGATCATGAGATAAGTTGGAAATCAACGTTTTTCGCTTGGTTTCCTGATCTTGAATCTGTGCGACTTGCTCACGAATCCGCTTCGACATCGCATTGAAATGATGGGCGAGTTGACCGATTTCATCGTTATGGTCGTCATGGATTTCACGGCGGCGATCTATCGACATGCCAGACAGGGCTTCATTTATCCCTTTTAACCGTTTGCGCAAAGCATGAAAGAAATGATAGGTAAAGAAATACGGCGTAATGATAAATACGAGAAAGGGAATGAACAGAGAGAGAAGAGACGTCCATGAACGGAAATATAAAAGCATTTGTGATTCCCTCATGGCTTCCGGGGGGATCTCAATATACAAATAGTAGTTGTGCCCCGAAATGTCGGCCGGATACATCATACTGACGGGGTGTTCCAGGTCCCAATAGGTGTCCGATTCGTTAGCTAGCAGATGGATGAGCTCGGAAGGGCTGTATGCCTGCGTTCGACCGTCCGAGGCATATACAATCGCACCGTCAGTATGGAGCCACTCAAAAACAAATGAAGGGTGCTGGGATTGATAGACCTCCGTGACTTCAATGAGCGTTGCCTCCTTTCCCCCGTTTTGATTGACCTCTAAGATCATTTCGTTTGCCATTGCTTTTAATGTTTCATAGGTATGGCCGGGCTGCAATATTTGTCCTAAGGTGAGAGCAAGCGTGACGGCCAACACAATAGCTGCGGCGCTGCTGACAATAAAGTACAGCCATAATTTCAAAGAGAGTTTCATAATTTCGCTGTAGCCTCCAAAAAAGTGATAACCGCCTATTCATGTCCTCTGAAGAAACGTGTTTGTACTATAGTACAACAATCCTTACAAGATTGAATACTTTATCCAAATGAGAAAAGAGAAATTTTAAGAATCCTTTAAGAATACATGGCGGCAAATATGCGAGAATAAGCAAGCATCATAGCCAATTCTACATTGCGAGTCGTATAGAAGCTATGAAATGAAGAGGAAGAGGAGCGCGAAAGGTGAAAAGAAGAGTTCAAAGCAGAGTGTCTATGATCCTGGTCCTTATACTAGTAATAAGCGTGATCGAACTGCCCGGATGGCAGCCTACCGCAGCAGCGGCACAATCAGCATCAGGTTCACGAGGCGTCGTGGCCATTGCGGGCGGAGGTCATCATTCCTTGGCGTTGAAGGCGGATGGCTCCGTTGCAGCGTGGGGATCTAACAACCACGGGCAAGCCAATGTTCCCGCCGCTGCGGAGAACGGCGTAGTGGCCATTGCGGCTGGCGAATACTATTCCTTGGCGTTAAAATCGGACGGCTCCGTCGTCGCCTGGGGAAGAAATGATAGCGGTCAATTGAATATCCCTGCCGCTGCACAGAGCGGCGTCGTGGCCTTTGCGGCCGGACGCAAACATGCGCTGGCTTTGAAGTCGGACGGCAGTGTTGTTGCCTGGGGCAATAATCTTTACGGTCAAGCGACTGTCCCTGCCAATGCGCAAAGCGGTGTTGTGGCGATTTCGGCAGGATTCAATCATTCCTTGGCGTTAAAGGCAGATGGCAGTGTTGTCGCGTGGGGCGACAATGCATTTGAACAGACGGGCGTCCCGACCGCGGCGCAAAATGGTGTTGTGGCGATTGTCGCTGGGCTCTACCATAGCTTGGCGTTGAAGACGGATGGCTCCGTTGTAGCGTGGGGAGATAATAATTTTGGTCAAGCGAGTGTCCCTACCAATGCGCAAAACGGTGTTGTCGCAGTTGGAGCAGAAAGTAGTTACTCCATCGTATTAAAGGAGGACGGCTCTGTCGTAGTCTGGGGAAAATATTATAATTTTGATTGGACGACTGTCCCTGTTGATGCGCAGAGCGGCGTCGTGGCGGTTGCCGGTGGATTCAATCATATTATGGCGTTAAAGGCAGACGGCAATGTAGTGGCCTGGGGAATGAATGGCTATGGTCAACTAAATGTCCCGGCACAAATATCGAAGCCAGTAAAAGCAAGAGGAATCGCTGCTGGTTATAACCATTCCGTAGCCTTGAAGTCGGACGGAGGTGTCGTCGCATGGGGGAGGAATGATAGGGGCCAAACGAACATCCCGCCGGCAGCGCAAAGCGGCGTGGTATCGATTGGTTCTGGTTACAATCATACTGTGGCGTTAAAGTCGGATGGCAGTGTCATTGCATGGGGGGATTCAGAGCATGGAAAAACGACGATTCCAGTCGCAGCGCAGAGCGGTGTGGCGTCGATTGTGGCAGGAACTAACCATTCTGTGGCGTTAAAGACGGATGGTAGTGTCATCGCGTGGGGGATCAACAATGCAGGTCAAGCGACAGTCCCGCCCGCAGCGCAAAGCGGCGTCAAAGCGATTGCGTCTCAAGGCAATCATACTTTGGCATTAAAGTCGGACGGCAGTGTGGTGGGATGGGGTTATAATGTTAATGGCCAAGCGACTGCTCCGACTGCAGCACAGAGCGGCGTGGTATCCATTGCGGCCGGACCAATCCATTCTTTAGTATTAAAATCGGATGGCAGTGTGGTTGCGTGGGGCGACAATAGATTTGCTGTAACGGACGTCCCGTCTGCAGCGCAGAGCGGGGTCGTAGCGATTGCTGCTGGATTCGAGCATTCCTTAGCGTTGAAGTGGGATGGAAGTGTCATCGCTTGGGGTAGTAACAATTACGGGCAAACGACCGTTCCGACTACAGCAAAGAGTGGTGTCGTAGCGATTGCTGCTGGAGGATACCATTCCTTGGCATTAAAGGCGGACGGCAGCATCGTGGCATGGGGGGATGGGAGCTATGGTCAAGCCCAGATCCCTGGCAATATGAATTTAAATAATATGAACGTCGATGCAGGTATGATTAGCCCGAACTTCCATCCCAATGTCACCAGTTATACGGGATACGTCAACCCCTCGGTCGCGAACGTGAATGTAACGGCGACGCTGGCGAGTCCCCAATATGCCGAACTTCAGATCAACGGGACTTATGAGACAAGCGGATCGGCAGTTCATGTTCCATTGACAGGAGACTCCACTGTCATTCAAGCGCATGTGGAGCCATACTTCCTGAACGGAAAGACATACACCCTAACCGTTATGAAGGATGCAACAGCGCCTTCCGTCAGCTTGGGCACCAACGGAAGTGAGAGTTATGCGGCATCTGCTTCGACCACCGTTACCGTGAGCGATGACGAGAGCGGCGTCGATCCGGACAGCCTGCAATATATATGGACACAAAGCTTCAGTACGCCGGACGGCGGCGCCGCATGGGCAAGCTTCTCTAACGGGGATGCTTTATCGCGCAGCGGTGTGAGTGGCGATTGGTATTTACATATCAAGGCTGCTGATGAAGTGGGCCATGTTGTCAATGCCGGATCGAACCGCTTCCGTCTGGACAACAATACTCCTGTGGTCAGCTATGGCACGGACGGGAATGAGACGTATGCGCCATCAGCTTCGACGACTGTCACTGTTAGCGATGGCGAGAGCGGCGTCGATTCGGACAGCCTGCAGGCTGTCTGGACGCAAAGCTCCAGTACGCCAGACGGCGGTGCAGCATGGACCGGCTTCTCAAGCGGGGACACTTTATCGCATAGTGGTGCAAACGGCGACTGGTACTTGCACATCCGGGCTGCCGATGAAGCGGGCAATGATGTGGCTGCCGGATCGAACCGCTTCCGTCTGGACAACATGGCTCCTGCGGTAGAGATCGAGCTGCAGAAGCAGGATGGTTCTGCTTATACAAGCGGAAGCTGGACGAATCAGAATGTGACGGCCAGCATAAGCGCCTCGGACGGGCTGAGCGGACTCGACAGTCTGCAGTATTCGCTGGATAACGGCAGCATGTGGGAACCTTACAGCGCTCCGCTTTCCTTCACAGCCGAAGGTGCACATACGTTGATGGTGAGGGCAATGGATAAGGTCGGCAATATAAGCTCACCGACCCGCTTGATCAATATCACTCGCAGCGGATTGGAGCTTGATGTCGCCTTGAAGCTGGACAACGGCAGCGAATATAACGATGGCGATTGGGTGAATCAAAGTGTGACGGCAAGCGTGTATACGAACCAGACGACAGATGGAGTGGATGTACTCTCCACAACCTATTCCCTGGATGGAGGATCGTCCTGGCAGCCCTATGCCGCGCCGATTGCGTTCAGCAGTGAAGGCCAACACACGTTGGATGTGAAAACGGTAGACAGTGCGGACAATGTGCTGACGGCATCCTACGTAGTCCGGGTGGATACAACCGTACCGGTCGTACATTTGGGCACGAACGGGAATGAAACGTATGCCACATCGGCTTCCACTGTCGTAACCGTCAGCGAGAATGGAAGTGGCATGGATCCGTCCAGTCTGCAATATGTATGGACGCAGAGCGCAAGCACACCGGACGGGGGTGCGGCATGGAGCGGCTTCGCAAGCGGAGACACCCTGTCGCTGAACGGCGTGGACGGCGACTGGTATTTACAAGTGCAAGCGAAGGACATAGCGGGCAATGAGGTACAGGCCGGGTCGCATCGCTTCCGTATGGACAACAGCGCACCCGAGGTCGTCTTTAATATGAACGGGAATGAAACCTATGCCACATCGGCTTCCACTGCTGTAACTGTCAGCGATGATGGGAGCGGCGTCGATCCGTCCAGTCTGCAGTATGTATGGACGCAGAG
>NZ_JBHTJZ010000036.1:0-132029 GCF_042675905.1 Paenibacillus chungangensis
GGAGCTTTTTTTCTGTCATGAACCACATATATTTAACATATTTAGCACAATTTAGAACGACTTATTAGAGGCACAATCCATGTCAAGTTTAATGCAACGCTACTGTGGTCGCATACACTGCAAGCGCGATTGCAGGCAGCTTCGCCACTGTAGTGTTGGTCGCATACACTGCAGGCGCAATTGCAGGCGACTTCGCCACTCTAGTGTTGGCTGCATACACTGCAAGCGCGATTGCAGGCAGCTTCGCCACTCTAGTGTTGGCTGCATACACTGCAGGCACGATTACAGGCGACTTCGCCACTGTAGTGTTGGCTGTATACACTGCAGCCGCGTTCGGGCGAGTCACTCCACTAGCTTCAGGTATTCAACTCAAATTAATAAATTCACTTGGCGAAAAAAATGTTGAACATTGTCGAAAAATATGATAATTTTCTATAGGTATTCATACCGAATATAAATGAAAGTCTCCCCCATATATTCCCGAAAATAAGGTTCGGGAGTTTCTACAGAGAAACCGTCAATTTTTCTACTATGGAGTTGGAGTTACTGTTTACGCAAGCATTCTGGTTTCCAAACCATGGGATCAGAATGTTTTTTCGCGAGGCGGCATCTTCTACAATTGATCACTTCATCTGATGATAGGGGCAAAAAAGAAAGGAACGAACAATGGAAGACATACTTCAGGACATTCTTGCTGCGATCAGCGTAGTTCTCAACGGATTGCCGCAGGGACTGCTGGCGCTCGCATTCGGCTTCGCCTCCATTCCCACCGCATTGGCCTTCGTCGTCGGCGCGGTCGGCAATGCCGCTACCAGCAACGTAGCGGTCATCTCTTATCAAGCGGAGACTATCACACTGGCCGGGACGATGGGCAAAAACATGCGGGAGCGGCTGTCGATGATTTTCTTCGGCGCATCCATCCTGCTTATTATCGGTCTGTTCGGCGTATTGGAGCGCGTTATCGATTGGATCGGTCCCGTCATTACAAGCGGGATGATGGCCGGTGTCGGCCTAATGCTGTCCAAGGTCGCCTGGGATATGGCGAAGAACGACCGGATTATCGGGGCGACCTCCATCTTCAGCGCACTAATGGTCTACATGCTGACGAAGGATCTCGTCTATACGATTACCGCATCCGTCATCCTCTCCAGCATCGTGTATAATATAATGAAGAAGAAGAGCGGCTCCGACAAACAAGAAAGCAAGCCCGTTCCTAAAGAAGGGCTGAAAATGCAAAAGTTGATCCTCAATTCTACCGTAGTGCGGGGAGCGCTTGCCATGGCATGTCTCAACATCGGAGCGAATATCGCTTTCGGCAGAATTAATGAAGGCATCGCCGGCCAATCCGTCAATGTCGATACGTTGTCGGTCATCAGCAGCTTGGCGGATATGGCTTCGTCTCTGTTCGGCGGAGCGCCGGTGGAAATTATTATTTCCGCGACTGCGAGCGCACCGCATGCCGTGTGGTCCGGTGTACTGATGATGATCATAATGGCCGTCATCCTGTTTACAGGAATGCTGCCGAAGATCGGCAAATATGTTCCGAGCTCGTCAATTGCAGGCTTCCTGATGATTCTGGGCGCTATGGTAACATTGCCGGGTAATGCAGCCGCGGCTCTGACAGGCGAAGGGGCTGGCTCCGGCATCGTGGGCGGCGTTACAATGGTGATGACTGCGATTACCGATCCGTTCATCGGCATGCTGTCCGGCATCGTGGTAGAGACCTTGATGAACTGGTTCGGCATGTAGCATAGAAGGGCATAGAAATAGTAAAAAGCAGGATTTGGCAGAGGAGGAGCAAGCATGAACACATATACGTTGCACATTGGCGGGCTGACAAGAGAGCTGCCCATTATACCGATATCGGATTCTCTCAGCATCGCGAGCTTCGTCATTCTCGGCGATACGGAGCTTGTGACGCAGACTGCGCAAGATATGGCAGCCAAGCTTCCTGAGGTGGACCTACTTGTAACAGCGGAGGCGAAGGGCATTCCGTTCGTCTATGAGCTGTCCAAGCAGCTTCGCATGAAGCGTTACGTCGTTGCGCGCAAGAGCGTGAAAGCCTACATGGGCGAGACGATATCCCACAAGGTGAACTCCATTACAACGCAGAAGGAGCAGGAGCTCATATTGGAAAAGTCGGATGCGGAGCTCATTCGCGGCAAACGCATCGCCGTTGTCGATGACGTGATCAGCACGGGCGAATCCCTGCTGGCATTGGAGCAGCTTGTGGCGAAAGCAGGCGGCGAAGTTGTCGCTAGAGCGGCTATTCTAGCCGAAGGCGATGCCGCGAAGCGGGACGACATTATTTTCCTCGGCGAACTGCCGCTGTTCCAGCACCAGTCGAAGTAGAGCGCTTGTGCGCAGGTCGGCTCGGTGCTGGCCCTCGGCACTAGGCGTGCGAGGGTTGGCTGCAGGGCTCGGCCGGGGACTAGCTCGCCGTGCTAGACGCTGACGCTTGGGGCTGGACACACGACGCTGGGCCGGATGCCATTGACGCTGGGCCGACTGCCGACGCTAACGGGTGCCATTGACGCTGGGCCGACTGCCGACGCTAACGGATGCCATTGACGCTATTTTAGCCTTATACGTCCACATCTGACTTTAACGGGTGTGACTGACGCTATTTTCTGCAAACTTGCCCCATCGTAACGAAATGAGACAAATTAAGCTCCGCTGTGACCGTTACAATGGCATCACAGGAGAAACTAGACTCTTAGGCTCTCTAGCATCCGTTACAGTATACAAATCCTGCAAATAAAAACCTCTGACGACTGCCGGTACAGTGTCAGAGGTTTTTTTTACAAGCTTCGCAAAGATCCTTTCTCCCTTAAGGTCTGCATCATGTTGTCGCAAGTTCGGATAAAATGAAAGGCATCAAACACGCGCACATAGTCCGGTTCCTTCTCCCAAATATTGAGCTTCACCGCCTCCCAATACAGGTCGGCCCGCTCGGACTCCTCCTCAATGAAGGCTCTCATGGCGGAGACAATGCTGCTCCAAATCTCCCCGTGCAGCGCAATGTAGTTCCAAGACACAATATGAACATTCTGCAAGGAATCCTTGTCATTGCTGAGGTTTCTTCTCAGCACTTCGCTGAAGCGCTGAATCAGTCCCGGGACTTCCTTCAGCAGTTCGAGATTTGCTTCTCCAGCTTGCTCAAGATTAATGCGATCAAACAAGTCTGACCAAGCTTCCATATATTCGAGAGCCAACAGACCGTCATCGCCAAATGTGCTGTGAAAGTAATCCTCTGCCTCTGCCCGTACATTGGTATCGGCATTCCACAATGTGCGCGCCATTACGGTTATGCCCAAGCCATGCGGAAAGAAGGAGCGTTGGACTTGACAGCTCATGTAACCATTCAAGCCAATGTGGCGTAAGTGCTTGATGTCCTCGCTGACGATGCGTGAAATTCGCATCAGGCCGGGATCGAGATAGTGTGCCCACATAAAAGGATAGTCGAAATCGATGCCCTCACCTTCGAACAAGCGTTGCCAAGCTTGAAGGAAAGCCAGATTGCCTGCCACTGTCGGCGGAAGCTCCAGCTTGTTGCGCTGGTAGGCTGGGAGCGGCGGGATCTTCTCCTCCATCCCGAAAGATTGACGATACGATCTTGTATAGGGAGCAAACAACAACATGAAGCGATCCGTGCACTGTATTCGTTCGTGCTCGGGAGGCCATAGCAAATCGATATAAAGCAGGAAGACGATTTTCGTCGAATACGCCTTCGCAGTCAGCGCTGCGTCCAGTTCGTTCAGCAGCTTCACATAACAATCCGACGGGGTGGTCATCGCACATGCCTCGCACTCGCATTGATTGTTCGAACCGTCGGACAGCCATACATGCAGCAGATCGATCTCGGGATGCCGGCCGGCATATTCTGCGATCTCCGCTACCATCTTTGTGCGAACGGATGGATTTGAATAGCATAGATTCGTATTGAGCGGAATCCCGCCGAACAGCTTTCGCTCTCCGCCGATCATCGCCATGCTGGAGAGTGCTACCTCCGGAACATCTCCCTCCCACTTTTCGTCCCAACTGATGCCGCGGATGCCGAACGGCTCACACGTCCAGCCATGTCCGACCGCGTGATAGATCATGCCTCGCTTGGCAAGCTCGCGAACGATTCGGGCCACATACTCTCCCGCCTTTACCAGATCAAAGTCTTCCTCCTCCGGCACAAGGGGATTATGAGCATGCCGGTACCAGCGGGCGAAGAATACATAAGCTTCCCTAAACTGAATAAAATAACTGTTCATCCCTACCTTGGGCAACCAATCAATCATCGCCGTTACATGGTCGATGGACACGGCGCCTTCGATGCATACGCCCCGATGGCGGTAGGACGGAGTCTCTTGCAGATCCACATTGGTATGATATAGCGGCTTGGAAGGAATAAACGCGCCATCGTCTCCCGGACGCACCCATCTGCAGCCTGCTTCCGTCAAGTAACGATAGACCGCTTGCAGGACACTGCGCGGATGAAGTCCCGCGATAATTCCTTCGCAGCCCGTCATCTTCACGGTTATCTCATCATCGTAAGGAGAGAAAAAACCGCTCGAGCTAGCCAGGAGGGAGAATTGCGAATATTCCCCCACCCATATAGCCGGAATGAGATGGTCATATTGTTCAAAGCTTCTAACGGAAACTGGCATCCCCGTCATTGCATGTACATACCGCTCCAATTCGCTTACGGCGAAACGGGTTGGCTCCTGCTTCATCGCGCTGTCGACGACTGCGATATCAATCCGTCTGTTCATCCTCTCATCCTCCAACTCCAAGTAGTGGTTTAAGTCAATAGAGAGCGGCTTCATAGGAATTGAGCGGCATATCGCTAAGATTAAGATAGACAATTGGTTCGTTGGCTGCCAACATGCTTCAACAGATGCCGCATTGCTTTGAGTCTCGCCGCTTTCAGCCCCACCTTCCTCTACCACTCATTCCTAGCGTCTTCTTCACTATCATCCTCATCCATGGCCTCGTCCCGATCCTTCCAGCCGTCTTCCAACGGAAGCACCGAACACTCGGACCCTACCAAGGTAACTTGAGGCTTGCCTAGCGAAGTGTCTTGAATGATGAGCTCATCCATGTACACATCCGTGCCGGTACCGCTTCCTGCGGCGATCATCAGATGCTTTACCGCCTCGCCCGGATGGGCCGCCGCGACCGTTCCCTTATGATCGCCATTCACGTAAATATCTGCAAGGCCCGCCTCCAGATCGAAGTCGATCTTCACTTTGAACCACTCGTTCAGCGCGACATTCGTCGGCACCGGTAACGGCTGGAATTGCGAGCCCGATTGATTGCCCTGCGTCGTCACTTCCATCATGTCCTGCAGCTCGCCTACGAATGAGAAGGCTGTGTCGCTATAGGCTTGATGCACCTTCACATAACGAGCTTGAACCGACATGCCGGAAAGCGTAATAATGCCGCCCGTCTTGTCGAACGTCCAGCCGCTTGCCTGCGTCCAGTCGCCGTCATTGTTGTCGCTCACGTACACTTCCAGATCGCCTGCTTCGATCCGGCTGCTGCCGTCGTTGTCCTTCAGCTTCACTTCCAGCACCGTCTCCACGCGGCCCAGATCGACGCCGATGCTTCTGTCCTTGTAGTCCAGAGCGAAGCCGCCCGAGTACCCGAGATGCGTCAAGTTGCTCGTCGCAGGCGATAGATCGTCAGCAATGTAGCCCGCCACCACATCCACATAGGGCTGGGAAGCGTCCGAATAGCGCACGGTGCCGTTCTCATCGATCTGCAGCATGAAAGCAGTGCCGACCGCATTCCAGTGCGTCGAATAACCTTCCTGCAAGGAAATATGCACATCGCTGTCAAAGCTGGCGCCATTCAGCCATAACGACACGCTGCCCTCTCTCATCGCCGGGAACATACGCGAACCCGCCGTCACCCGCTTCGTCTCTTCATGATCGTGAAGCCTCAGCGAACGCTGCCCTTGCTTGGCGCGGTTCGCACTCGACTCCAGCGTGCCGAACTTCGTCGTCTGCCACCAGTAGTCGTTCGCCAGACGGCTGCCATCGTTCTCCGTCAAGCCGTTATTCTCATATTCGAAATCATCCATAGCGCCGTGGCTGCGGTAGAGGTAACGGTAGAAATCCTCAATCAGCATCGAGTGCGCTCCCTCGCCCGACCAAGCGAACAAATAATCGCCGCTCCCCGCCGGCACATGGTCGGCTTCCGTAACGCGCCGGGATTGTTCGAAGGCGTACCACCCCGGCGCGGACAGGCGCGTCCGGCCCAGCAAGTCGCGATAGCCGTTCCAGCTGCCCGCCTCGTCCGAGCTGTATGCCGCGGTCAGATCATTGCGGTAATAGCTGCCGCTGTTCATGGCATTATGTCCCGACCAATTGAGCAGAATATCGCCATTGTCCATCCGGCTGAGAGCAGGCATCGTATTCGTGCTCATCACCTCGCTATCGGCCACAGGCGTCCAGTTCACTCCTTCATCTGTCGATACGCTGGAGGCAAAGCTGAACTTGTCCGACCGCTGCTGTCTCAAGTACATCTTCAAGGAACCGTCCGCCAGCTCCACGACCGCGCTCTCCGAGATGCCGCCTTCTCCGCCAACGGCAGGAATGCTCAGATCGTTCACACTCTTCGTCCACGTGGATCCATCGTCATCCGAATAGACCACTCCGCCTCCGAATGTACCGTCCGCTCCGATGACGTAAGAGATCGGAGCAACCAGCCGGCCCGAGTCCGTCCGGATCGGATTGGCGTACGTAAGCGCGTAATGCACGGGGTCTCCACCCGCCGTCGTCATTCCTGTCACCTGCACGGGCTGTCCGAATACAGGCTTGCCCTGCTGGAAGCCGGTCGACTTCACGAAGTAGAGATCCGTCCGGCACTGCGAGGCGTCCAGACAATCCGCCGCACCGTTATTCCATACATTGAAGTAATGATAGGAATAGAACATGACGTACACCGTCCCCGTCGCAGGATCAACATATGCCCCGCCGGGGCTGTCCAGCGAGACACCCGCTCGGCTGCCGGGAGAGATGAACGGCTCCGGAGCCGACCAGGTGCGCCCGTTATCGAAGGAGTATTGGGCATGGATGCCTTCTGTCTTCGTCGTCTGTGCCACCAGCGCCAGCGTACCGTCCTGCAGCCGGATCGGCTTCACATTGGCTCCGAATCCAAGCTCGCCTTGCGAATCGTGCTGCTGCAGCGTCTTGTTGCCGTATTCCACCTGCAGCGCTTCCTGCGCCGCGCCGCGGAACGAAGCCGCCGGATTGCCGTAATACATCCATATCGTCGCATCATCAGCGGCAGCCAGCTCCGGAATGCGGACGAAGAAGCCGTCATCGTCCATATAGAAGTGCAGCTCCCGTCCGTTATCGTCGGCGAATCGCACATCGCGGTAATCGCTCTGCAGCTTGCCGGCTGCTATAAGGCCGGCTGTATCAAGCGACTGCTTCGTGACATATACGGCGCGATCATACAATATGCCATTGCCGGAGTTCGCAACCTGAATCTGTTTGCTGTAGCTCCAGTCTCCGCCGCCCGATGCCGTCCAGCTCCCGGCCGGCCTATTGAATACTTTCATCATCTGCTGCAGGTTGGCATTCTGGTACGTAAAGCCGGGATCATCGAAGTGATTATGCACCTTGACATACCTTGCCGTCTCCGAGAAGTTGTACAGGATGATTCTCTCGCCTAACTTCAGGAAATCCCAATCCTGCACCTTCGTATAAGTCGCATTATCGTTACTGACATAGAGCGACAGATCCGGCTTCTCCACGCGGCTCAAAGGTTGGGTGCCGGACAACTCAATAGAGTTGAACGATTGCTCCTCCCCCAGATCGGCGCCGACACTGCGATAATCGTAATCCAGCGCGAAGCCATACGTTGCGCCGAAATCTGAAAGCGCTCCTGTGCTCGGATTATGATCAGACAGCGTGAATCCAATTGATGCGGCCAATACATCCGTTCCGGGTACAACCAGACTGCCCGGTGGTTCCACCGTCACCAGATTTTGCACCCATTCCGCTGGATAGGACAAGCCGTACCACTTCTCAACCTTTACCTTGTCGCCGAGCAGCCCCAGCGTTGATTGTCCTTCGGAGGCAATCCCCCTCCAGCTGTTGAAAATATATATTCCGTCATAACCGGCCTCGTAATATTGATGAGCTCTAAGAAGATATTGTGCTCTGCTGACTCGCGTATGACCGACCTTCAGCCTGACGCCGCGCTTGAGCAATTCTTCCTCCCGCTTCGTCAAATCATGTCCCGACAACGTACCGTTAATATTGCCGTACAGCTTAATTCCCGTATCGTCCGTCAGCTCATGGAACTGTCCAATCTCTTCGAAGAAATCCTCATGTCCGATTGTGCACGGTACAAGCATGTCGACCAGCTCTTGTTCAATCCATGCATCAATATCCAGTCCATACTGGAAATAATCCACATTCGGGATGCGGACGGCAATCGACTTGCCTTCCAGCTCATCACGCACTTCCTGCATAAAAGCTGTCATTATATCCGCACGGAATTGCTGCCATCTCTGCAGCCCTTCCGCCGACGTCTCATTGCGCGGGTCGACGCCGTATTCCGCTTCATAAGCATCTGTCAGTATCGCTTCATAACCGAGCACATAAGGATAACGGCAATAATCGAGCTCCACTCCTGCAACAAGCGCATTCCCTTCCGTATCGCTCACCGTTGCCGCTTCCTTCAGCACATCGATAATATACTGCCTGTATTCCGGGAAAGCATAGCTCATCTGTACGGCCTGCGAGCCGTCTTTCCGCACCTGGCGGTAGCCCTTATCCGTAAACTCTCCATAGCGGTTGCCGTTAAGCCATGGATACTGCGCCTCGTTATAGAAGGCGCTCATCCGCAAGGATGCGATCGTCTCCAAGCCGATCTCCTTGCCGCGGCTCGCCACCAGCGTAAGCGGGTCGTTGCCTGCATCTATATAAGTTAAGACCGTATCCCGCACATGCTTGTCTCCATCCCGCATCAGCGCTTCTTGCTCCGGCGTCATACCGGCATAAGGCATTCCGGCGGCAGCGCTGTCCCGAAGCACGTTCATCGTCGTGCCTAACGCCCAGTGCAGAGCGCTCACATCTTGATTCTCGAATAGATCGACAGCATGCTCGTAGAGTCCCTCCTTCGTATCGTACATGCCGCTGAAAAAATCGCTATAGCCGTCATTATTATAAATGACGCGCTTGCCGTTCGGTCCCTCATCCTGCTTTTGATACAATTCGATTTCTTCGTCCGACAATCCCTTTAGCTTCACATAGGCAATACGCGCTTTCTTGCCGTCCATAGGGCTTATGCGCACGGTGCCGTTCCGGAATTTGGAGGCGAACGCGAACACTTCGTTCATCGCTTTGTCGCCGTATGTTTCCGACGCCTCGGCGATCATATCTCCATCCATGACTATGGTATGCACTTGCCCGTCCTTGCTATCGGATACGATGAAGCCTTCCGTCCCCGTCACATAACCGATCACTACGCCGAACCAGCCCTTCAGCTTGACTGGCAGCTTGAGCTCCAGCGCTTCGTCGGTGTTTTCCAGATAGACGCCGCCGCTATCCGTACCTTCATAAGTATAGCCCGCCGTATTCCAGCCCGCTTCAGCCGCCGTTTGCTTATGCCCTGCCTCAGCCTGCTCCATCGCGGTGAACAAATACATTTCTCCCGGCCCCGCCGTCGCCTTTTTCTTAGGCACAAGCTTATTCACCTTGCTATACACTTCTACATTATGATCCGTCTGACTAACGACTTTAGCCCCATCGACCAGACGAAGCTTCAGTAGCATGCGTCCCGTCTCCCCGCCGGCTTGAAGCGTCAGCTTGCTCGAAGCTCCCGTTGCCGGCTGAGCCCACTCAGACAGCAGCCCTCCTTCACCCGCTTCGCCTTTATACAGCTCTGCCTCCAGCAAGAGCGGATTGCCCCCGTCTTGAAACCGCAGCGGATCGGCATCATATACCGATACGATCGTCTCCAGATGATCAGACTGCGATGTCGGCAGCACTGTTACCCCGGCAATCACCGGCTGGAATTGGCTCCATTCCGGCAGTTCCTCCTTCAGGAGTGAGATTTGTTCAAAGAAGACACGCGTCTCTCCGCTCCAAGCCCCTACTGCATTGTTGATAATAGAAAGGTGGTCCGGTGCGTCAGTAGGCACTCCGGCATTCTCCAGCAAGCCAAGCTTGATTCCGTTCTGGGTGATCATTAGTCGGCCATGCTCATCGTAGGCAATTCCCCACTGATCAAAAAACGCTTCAGAGAGCAGCTCAGCTTCTATCCGCTCGTAGCCGCCGTCACTATTGCCGACCCATAACTGATTCCCATTGTTGAATATGATGCGGTACAGCGTTCCGCCGGCAGCCAATTCCAGCGTCAAGCCTTGCTCAGGTCCCGAAGCAGCTGACTGCACCAGCTCTTCCATCCTGGCTTCGATCTCCAATGCCCATGGCCCATCTCCAATTGCCTTCTCCATCGAGATAGCGGCAGGTGTCGAAGACGCCGTATTCGCGAACGTGAAGTACATCCCCTCTTCAACCGGCAGCATGCCATCCGCCGTACCGCCCGTCCCGGCATGATCCCGGAAGTAAGCCGTCTCTGTAGGCGGCGTTACCGTCCAATCTGCAATCTCCAGACTGGAGGCATCGTCGGCAATAAGGGTATATGGATCTCCGGATGGCGTCTTGTACAGTTTCATGCTGTCTATATATACCTCGGTCGTACCCGCTTCCCAATCCAACGGCGCGTTGACAATCGAGAGCCGATCAGATTGCGTCGTCGCCACCGAAGCATTATCGAAGCGGGCAACCGTCGCATCATCCAGTTGCACGTAGATTGTATCGTGCCCATTGTACATGATCTTCCAATTATGAAAGGCATCATCTTCGGGCATTGCGATTGCTTGCTGCTGGTTCCCGCTGAGCGCCCATATTTTGTTATCGTCATTGAACGTCAGTTTATACCGCTTCCCGTCGGCATGGATATCGAAAGAAAGTCCGCGTTCTGCGTAATAAGCAGACGGCTTCATTAGATCAACGAAGCGGGCGGAAAACTCCAGCACCCAGGCTCCTGCTCCAATCGGCATTTGACGCATGAGAGACGTGTAGGCTCTGTCCTGGCTTGCTCTCTCGTCGCCATAGAACAAATATTGGCCCGCTTCAACCGACTTCATCTCCGCATTGTTCGGATTTCCGAGCGTATTGTCCGCATCTGTAATATATACCCCACTCAGCGGATTGCTGCTCCTGTTCCAGCCCGACTCTTGCAAGCTGGAGGCATCGTCCATGAACAACAAGTCCGTATTGCCCTTCAAGACGGTGAGATCATCGATATATACTTCATTTCTTCCAGCTTCCCAGTTCAGAGGCGCATTCAAAATAACGATAGCGTCCTCTCTGCCGCTCACGGGGATCGCTATATCCTGGAATGAAGCGACAACCTCCCCATCCAGCTTGACGGACACATTCCGGCTGCCGTCATAGGAAAGCTCCCACTGATGGAAAGCATCATCAGCCGGCATGATCACCTCTTCCTGCACATAAGCGCCGCCGGGATTCGTCATGGCCAATATTTTGTTCTGGTCGTTGAAAGTAATCTTATATTCCTGTCCGCCCGCGAACACCTCAAAGCTTACTCCACGGTACGCGGGATGCTGGCTCGGCTTCATCAGGTCGACGAAGCGCGCCTTGAAAGCGACTGTCCATGCGCCAGATCCGATCGGAACAGACTTGGTCATCGTAGAATATTTCACGGTGTCGCTAGCTGTTTTATTTCCGTATAAGAGATAATGCCCCTCCTCCACCTGCTTCAGATCCACGCCATTCGGATTGCCCAGCGATGCGGTTGAATCCGTAATATACACCCCCTCCACTGGCGGAGCATTCAAAATCCAGCCTGCCTCCTGCAGGCTGGTACCGTCATCATGGAACAGGATTTGTTGATCCTGTTCTGACAAACTGCTTACTTCATTTGCGTCGGATGAAGCAGCGACCGATAGCGGCGCCGCTCCAAAAGGCAGCACCCCCACTGTCAATACCATAACCAGCCATGCGCACAACACTTTTTTCCAGTTCCGATTTCTCATATGAAGCACCTCCACTGTTTAATTCAAACCTGCAGCAGTGCTCTCTCCTTATCTCTATCCTTTCATGCGATATTCCTTCGGGCTGACGCCCGCATAGCCTTTGAACTTCTTGTAGAACCAGTCGATATCGTTGTAGCCGACCGCTGCGGCGATCTCGTACACCTTCCGGTCCGTTGTGGCAAGCAGCTCCTTCGCCTTCTCCATCCGGACGCGAAGCAGATATTCGTTGAACGACGTGCCTGTCTCGTCCCTGAACAGCTGGCCCAGATAGGCAGCATTGACATACAGGCTGGAAGCGATGCTCTTCATGCTGATCGCTTCCCCGTAGCGTTCATTGACCCACCTGATTGCCGTTCCCACCATTTGCTCTGCAGGCGATCGCCTTAGCAGCTCCAGCGCCTCCGCGGCCTCCTTGCACTTCCGCTCCGACCATTGCTGCAAGCCGGCAAGCGTCTTCATGCCCATAATCGTCTCATAATCGTCGCGCTTCGGACTAATGAGGCGTTCATAGGGAGCGCCCAGCTCCCTGACAAGTCGAAGCAGCTCCACATACAGCTCCACGACCGCGGACTTCGCATGGGACGCCGGCGCCTGACCGCTTGCGATTGCTTGCCACAGCTGCTGCTGCAGCCCTTCGCCATGCCGGAACTGTCCTTCCTTCATCGCTCCGACGATGGCGGCTATGTCATGTGCATACGCCAAGCTTCCCGCTTGCGCATCCGCCGCAGAGGAGTACCCGGTCCAGCTATGCTCGCCGAGGAACAGCACCTTCTCCAGCATGCGGCGCGCTTCCTCCAGGGAGCGGCTGACGTCCGCCGTATCGTATACGATGCTGCCCGATCCCATTGTAACGCCGATTTTCGCAAATTCCTTCGTATGCGCTTTCATTTTTTCGACCAATTGTATGATCATATCCTGCCGCAGCGGCTCCTCCATTGAGCTGATGACAATGCCGAAGCGCATCTCTTCTAGCGGGAATAAGACGGCTGACGATCCCGCCGCTTCCTCCAGCACATTGCGGGCGGCGAACAGCTTCGTCTGAAGCTCCTTGTCGCTCCAGTCCGGATCTTCCCATTGCGGCAAGTCCAGCTCCGCCGCCAGGCAGCAGATGCCCGGCTCCGCCTTCGGCGCCTTGCCGAGAAGAGATAGCTGCCTCATCGCTTCCGCCGGCGCGATCACGCCCGTCGCCCAGTTCCTCACCGTATTCTCCAGCAGCGCCTGCACGCCGTGGTATAACTTCTGATGCATGATGCGGCGTTCCTCCAGCTCTCTGGCTACCGATTCCAGCAGCCGCTGCACATCCTCCGCCTCCGCAGGCTTGAGTAGATAGTCCTTCACTCCGTACAAAAGCGCCTTCTTCACATAGCCGAAGTCCTCGTAGCCGCTCATGATGATGATCGGCACATCGTCTTCCGCTCGTATATGCGATATAAGCTCCAATCCGCCCATCACCGGCATGCGGATATCGGTAATGATCAACGCATAATGTCCTTCCCGGTACATCTCCAGCGCTTGTCTCCCATTGCGCGCCTCGCCCGTGATTGTGAAGCCGAGCTCCTCCCAATCCAGCAAATACTTCATCGATTTCAATGCTCCGGGCTCGTCGTCTACCAGCAATATCGGATACATTCCTCCCCACTCCCATCACACGAAATCTTGCAAAGGCAGCACCATGATCAATCTGGTCCCTCGACCGACTTCACTCTCTATCAGGATGCCGTACGGCTCACCCAAGCTGATCTTCAGACGCTGATGCACGTTCCGCAAGCCGATATGCTTGGCGGCAAGCGATTGTCCAGCATCGTTCAAGCCGCTCCGCACTTCCTGGAGACGCTCCGGCGGTATGCCCAGTCCGTCGTCCTCCACGATGACATGCAGTTCCCCTTGATCGTTAATGACGGATCGGATCGCGATCGTCGTGCCATCCTCCTTCGGCTCCAGACCGTGAATGATCGCATTCTCGACGAGTGTCTGCAGCGCAAGCTTCGGCACCTTCACCCGATGAAGTGGCTTCGGCACCTCGATGCGATAGTTGAGCCGGTCGCTGAAGCGGAACGACTGGATTTTCAGATAAGTCTCCACGATATCCAGCTCCTCCGCAAGCGTGACCAGACCGCCGCCCTTGCCCAGCACATTACGGAACGAACGGGCAAGCAGATTGACGATCTCCGCATTGGCCCGGTCTCCGTTCTCCAGCAGATTGCCTCTGATCGCATTGAGCGTATTGAACAGGTAATGCGGATTGATCTGAGTCTGCAGCGCGTACAGCTCCGACTCCTTCGTCTTCAGCTCCAGCTCCTTGCGGCCCAGCTCGGAGTCGTACACTTCGCGCAGGAGACGTTGCATCCGCTGCACCATGCCGTTGAACATATGTCCCAGCTGGCTCACTTCGTCATTGCCTTTAATTCGCGGTATAGGCTGAAGATTGTCCATATTGGTGCGCCGCAGCCGAAGCGACAATTCCGTCAGCCTGCGGGTAAGACCTGTCGAGATCAATATATTCGCTACGACGAAGACGCTTAGCGCCGCGAGGAACAGAATGACCGCCATGCTTCGAATTTCCTTCGTCTCCGCCTCCAGCTCATCCAGCGGCACAAGCGAGACGACGCCGATGCCGCGAACGCTGTTGCGCGAGTCTATCGTCCGGTGAGCCAGCAGATAGGCCTGTTCGTCCCGGTATACCACCCGATCCCCCTCGGCAGACAGCAGCTCCGGATAGAACCAATATCCCTCTGCACTCCCCCGGTCGCCAGCTGCCGGATCGCCGCTCCGGAAGTTATCCAGTACGATGCTGCCGTCAGGCAAGTACACGACGAAGTTCGTCTTGTCATTCTCCTTGCGGATCAGATCGGCCACAATGTCCGCTTCCGTATCGATGACGGCGAATTGGCAAGCGTCGAAGTACAGATGATTCAACCGCTGCGTCAGCCGCAGCAGCAACTCGCCGTCACCATCCGCCAGCACGCTCCATCGCTTGTCCGAGACAGCGCCCGATCTTCTGGAGCATCGCGCTTCGTCCGCAAGCGACGGCAGCTCCGATAGCGGCCGGACATCGCCGATATGGAACGAGGCGTTGTCCGTATACAGCTTCAAGCTTGCAATGTCCTTCGACGAGCGCAGCGCGGTCAGCAGCGGCAGCACATGGTCGAAGTAATCCCGATGAGCATCGGGGAAGGAATCATACTGATGCATAAGCCGGTCTTGCAGCAAATCTTCCATATACAGAAAATCGGCAAGCTGCTCATACGAGCCCAACAGCTTGTCCACATTTTCCGTTAATTGAGACAGAGAATAACCGGTATTCTCCATCATTTTCTTAAGCATCGACTTGCGTCCGTGCGACTCCATCAAGAAGGTCAGGGAAGCAAGCAACAGAATGACTACCGCGCTATTGGTCAGAAACAGCTTTGTCCGAATACTCATTGTCGCTTGCCTCCCTTCTGACTGGCTATGCAGTGCCCGATTACTTGGTGCGACCCAGTATATCTCCGTATGCAACGACCGGAGGATGACCATAGCGGCTGAAGTATTCCCGATCCAGGAATACGCCGAAGCTCGAGATCGAGCCAATATTCATATCCCGGTAGAACTGAATATCGTCAGCTGTCTGCTCCTCATTGAAGATCAGCTCTCTGGCTGGCTTCTTCCACTTGCTGAAGAAGGAAGCGTCCAGCCAATAATCAAGCGCCTGAGCGTCTTCCGCACCGAACACTTGCAGATTCCGCTCCAATGCCTTAACGAATTTGCGGTCATCCCGCAGACGGCTTAGCTCTTCAGGCGATCCGTCTGCATAGTTCGGATGCTCATGGCGATGGATGATCGGACCGGCTATTTCGAGGAAGATGCCTTCCGCCGGAGTCACTTGCTGCGGTGGCGATTCCAGGGTATGCATATAAGCAAGATGAGACAGCTTCGCATCGCTCCTTACCGTACGAATCGCTTCCGCAATGGCGTTATTGACCATCAACGTCTGATCGCTGTCGGAATACGATCGGCACCGCTCGCACTTGCACCATGGCTGATTGTCATCCTGCCACATGTAATAGCGCTCCGTTGTAGGCGGCAGCAAGCGGGCCAGACGAACGGCGTTGCCGCGAATCATCTCTAGCGCATCCTCGTGGGACGGGCAGAAATTGGCCGACGGCGTTCGAGTGCCATGCTCATCCATCCGGAACCACTCCGGATACCGACCATACAAGTCTCTGGGCAGTAGCCAACTCATGGCATGGAGCTCATATTCCACTTCAATTCCGAGCCGCTGAAGACGATTCATCCATTGACTGCCTTCCGGAGAATGGACGTATGCGGCAATCTCGTCAATCTTCTCACTGAATTGATTGCTCCCGCTCCAATTATGAATACCTAGCACATTGATCCCGGCTTCATGCAACAGATCCGGCCAAGCTTCGTGCAGATCGTACAGATCCAGTATGATGCCTCTTCTTCCTATCATCCGATAACCACTCCAGTGCCATTCGCATATCACACCCTCTCCCCCTCGGGCAGGGTGCTACTATTTCTTCGTATTTTTTCTCCACAGCTCGGTATAAGCCTCTTCCAACTTCGCAGCTCCGGCCTTGTCGATCTTCTGAACGTAATTCGTCCATAACCGATCGAACTCATCGGATGTACCGGCAAAGATCATATTGGCGGATTCCTTCAGCCAGATTTGCTCTACCCGCTTCATCTCCGCACGCACATCCTCCACTTCGCCAAGCTGGCTCAGGATGGCAGGAATGTATTCCAGCTCCGGCAGGAAGTCCGACCATACTTGCTTACCGTATTGCGCCAGCACTTCATTCGTTCGCTCATCATAACCTTCCTTAATAGAATCCTTCGTAAGCGGTGTTGCATAGTCTCCGTCGGCAAGCTTCGTCCCGTGAGCGAAGTACATCGAAGTGCCGTAGAAGATGGAGGCATGCTCGCTCCAGAGTGCGTCCGGATTGTCTTTCAACTGCTGCTTGTAAGAATCCATCACTCTTCGCTTGCCGTCTGCAACTTCATAATGCCGGCCTTCCACTCCCCAATTGATCAGAATCTGAGCTTCATCGGAGAACATATAATCCAGCAGCTTGATCACTTCCTCCGGATGCTCGGACTTGTCCGATATCGCCCAGTTCCAGTTGGAACGGGTGCGAAGAGAGACGAATGAACGGTCCTTCGCATTCTCATCTTGCATTAGCGGGAAGTAAGCGTACATCAGATCCGTATCGCCGGATGCCCGCATCGTCTTCTCTACTTCAGGCTGCACGTACCAATCGGGGAAATACCCTGCAAGTACGCGGCCTTCTGTAATTTTCTTGGTCAAGCCGTCCATATTGAGCGTGAAGAACTCTTTGTCCAGCATACCGGCATTATAAAGTCTGTTCAAAAACTGATAATACTGCTTCAGCGCATCAGATACATAAATCAGACGGGCCTGGTCGCTGTCGTCGATATAAAATCTGCCATGATTCGTTAGTCCGGCGATATTAAATGACGGTCCTCCCAAGTTTTCTCCTCCGCTGCCGGATGTGCTGAATCCGGAGAACGGAATCATCGCCTTGCCGTCAATCGTCGGATTTTCATCGTAAAACGCTTTCAATACGTCGAACAATTGATCGAGCGTCTTCACTTCCGGGTAACCCGCCGCTTCCAGCACATCGTAACGGATGGCGAACGGCGCCTGAATTTGCGGAGCGGGCTCCGTCGCAATATTCGGCACGTACAGGGAGTAAATGTGTCCGTTCTCATCCTTCAGCAGGTCGAAATACTCACCATACTTTTCTTTTATATTTTTACCGTGCTCCTCGATAAGCTCCTCCAGCGGGATGATGGCTCCGGCTTCCTTGTACTTCGAGATATAGTCCGGCTTCAGAATAAGCGTGTCCTTCGGATAATCGCCGGAAGCGAGCCATAGATCGAACTTCTGATTGCGGTCTCCCGTCACGGTCACCAGGTCGAACTTCACGCCCGCCCGATTACCAATCTCTTGCATGACGGGGTTATTCGGGTCCAGATTCGGGAACAGGTTGGCAGCCTGAACCGTAATCGGCTCCTTCGGCTTCTCAGCAGCCGCAGGTTCCTTCGTCGATTCGCCGGCCTGCTCGCCGCTTGCAGTTCCCGACTTGCCCTCGTTCCCGCCGCTTCCTTCATTGCCTGCGCAGCCTGCCAATGCGGCCAGCATGAGCATGACGGCAAGCAATAATGTAGTCCCTTTCTTCATGTCAACACCCTCTCCATTCTATTCATTATATCATCGGGACTAGCCCGGAGATATCATTCCTTCATAGCGCCAAGCGTCATCCCTTTAATAAAGTACTTCTGCATGAACGGGTACACGAACAGAATCGGCACCGTGACGATAATCGTCATCGTCGCTCTGATCGACTGCGGCGTCGTCATCCGCATGAGCGCATCGTCGACATTGCCCGGCGTCGCATTGATCTGCTCCGTGGAATGCAGCAGAATCTTCATCAGCTCATACTGGAGCAGCGTCAGGCTCTCGCGGCTGTTGAACAGAAAGTTGTCCATCCACGAATTCCAGTGCTGCACCGATACGAACAAGGTGATTGTCGCAATGACAGGCAGGCTGACAGGCGCCACTACGCGCATCAGAATCTGAAATTCGTTCGCCCCCTCCACCTTGGCCGACTCGATTAAGCCTTCCGGCAGCTGCTCGAAGTAGCTTCGCATAATCATGACATTGAATGCGACCAGCAGGGTCGGAATAATGTACACCAGGAACGTATTGGTCAGTCCCAGACTCTTGATGAGCAGATAGTACGGAATAATGCCCCCGTTCACATACATGCTGACGACGATGATCGTATTGAGCCACTTGCGCAGCATATATTCCCTGCGGCTTAGCGTATAGGCCACCATGATGGTGGCGCCGACAGACAGCACCGTTCCCAGCACGGTACGGGCAACTGACAACCACGACGCCGTGAACAGGCGCGGATTCTGGAAGATCAGCTCATAGTTGGTGAGCGTGAAGGCGCGCGGCAAGATATGAATGCCTCCACGCAGCGTATCCAGCGACTCGTTCAGCGAGATCGCCAGCAGATTCAGGAACGGGTACATCGTCACCATACTAAGCAGCATAAGAAAGGTTACATTGCAGGTTTGGAACAAAGCGCCCCCGAGCGATCGCTTCCGCATAGCTAGCAGCACCTCCTTGTTTGTACCAATTATCGTGCCAGAGGCAATTGAACCGCCTTGCCTGAGGCGATCGCTTCATCGATAGCGAAGCAAGCTTCCATCGTATGATAAGCGTCAAAAAAGTCGCAGCGCGTCGTTCCGCCCGATCGAACCGCGTGTACAAAATCGTTAATTTCTTCTACAAACGGATGATGGGACACGTCCCCGCTATCGGGCAGTATGGTGGGGATCGTCGCGTAATCGGTTTGTCCCGGCAATTTGTGGGTATACAGCTGATTGTTCATGATTGCGCCTTTCTCGCCGAGCAGATGCACATTGAACTTGTATGGCGTCTTGCATTCCAGCGATGAAGATACCTTGCCGATGCCGCCGTTTCTCAATTTGAGGATGGCGATAGCATTGGGATCGAACTCATAGTCGGAATCCGCCCATGTACGGCAACTGTAGGCGGACACCTCAGCAATGTCTCCGGCAAAATATCGCACCGCATCCACCGCGTGGCAGCCAGCCGAAAGCATGCTGCTGCCGCCAAGCTGACTCGTCCTGCTCCAGCGGTATTGCCCGTACTGCGGGCCAACGTAATGCCAATAGTCCACTTGCGCCATAAAGATGCGGCCGAGCGCATCCTCCTCTATCAGCGATTTGGTATTGACAAATGACGGATTCCAGCGGAGCACAAAGCTGGCGGCTGTAACCACGGAATGCTTGGTCAATGCCTCCGCCATCTTCCACAGCCCTTGCCGGTTCATCGCAAGCGGCTTCTCAATGACCACATGCTTGCCGCACTGTGCAGCCAGCGCCACTTCTTCTTCGCGTCGGTTCGGGGTGGAACAGAGCACAACGGCATCAATCCCGTCGTCCTTGACCGCTTCTTCGAACCGTTCCGTCACTTGCGCAGCAATCCCCAGCTCAGCCAATCGTCCGCTCGCGAATGCCTTGTTGGCACTGACGACCGTACGAACCTCCGCATCTTCCCGCGCATGGATGGCCTGCAAATATTCACCGGCAACCCATCCGCTGCCGACAACCGCAAATTTCAATTTACTCATGGCTAACCTCCTTGTCATATTGTCCGCTCCGCTTATAGAATATGGGACTGGCCAAGTCTTCTTGCCCAAGCGTTAACGAGCAGAACCAGCGTAATACTGACTACCGACTTGAACATGCTGATCGCGACGCCGTAGGAATAATCTCCAATCTCCAGCGAATACTCCAACGCATACAGATCCAGCACTTGCGAATATTCCATCACCAGACTGTTGCCCAGCAGCATCTGCGATTCGAAGCCTGTCGAGATCAGATAGCCGACGGCAAGGATGAGCAACATGACGGCTGTAGGCATCAGACCCGGCAGAGAGATATGCAGCATTTTGCGAAAGCGTCCCCCTCCGTCTACGTCTGCCGCTTCGTACAGCTCCGGATTAATGCCGGTCAAAACAGCCAAATAAATAATCGTGCTCCAGCCAAGCTCCTTCCACAGGCTGGCAAGCGTATGAATGCCCCAGAACCAGTGCTCCTTCGACATAAAGTAAATGCCTTCATCCAGCCAGCCGAGCGAGATCAGCAGCTCGTTCAGCGGTCCGCCGTCCGGCGACAGCACGTAGGTGACAATGTTGGCGATGACGACCCACGATACAAAGTGGGGAATATACGTAATTGTCTGCACCGTACGCTTGAACAGAGCTACTCTCACTTCGTTCAGCAGCAGCGCCAGACCTATGGCGCAGACGAAGCTGGCCACCAGACTCATCAGGCTCATCGCCAGTGTATTGCGCAGCACGATGTAGAACCAGTCGTCGCTGAACAGCTTGGCGAATTGCTCCAAGCCTACGAATGGGCTTCCGGCAATTCCCTTCGGTATGGCGTAATCCTGAAACCCCATAATCCATCCCCATAACGGAAAGAAGCTGAACACGATTAGAACGGCAATGAATGGAACGGACATGAGCATAAGCTGGTATTGCGAGACCAGCTTCCTCCATCCCCTTCCGGCAGCTGCTTGCTTTCCCCGTTGATCAGATTGCGCCCTGGGGGATGCGCCGTTCGACGCAGTCGTATGTGGTGCGATAATGTCTCCTCCTCTCGCAAGCATCTGAAGTTAATCTCATTATAGAGAGAGACCGACAGGGGCAAAACCGGAGAGATTGCAGAAGAAAAACAGGGGAAAATGCAAAAAGACGCCTTATGGCGTCTAATATACGGGAGATGGTCAGGTGTGGAGGAAGGGGGGAGCGTGATTCCAAACAAACACTTTCAACCGACGGTAGAGCAGCAAGCTTTGTACGATAAATCGTACAAAGTGCTCGGGATCGGGCGTAACTTCGACTCAGTTGTACGAAAAATCGTACAAACTGGGTCCTGCAGACGCTTATTGGGCGGGTTTTGTACGATAAATCGTAAAAAAGCATTGCAAGAGGATCACAGATCCTACAAATGATCTGTCCTTCATTCCACTAGAAACAGTATATGCAAGGCTTACCTCAAACCCTCAGGCAGTTCAAAATAACGGTAGCTTGTCATATCCATTCTGTCTGTCGCAACCGCCCAAGGCAGCTCTGCTTGCGAATACAACAGGCCGGCATTCGAGATCTCCAGGATCCTCTCGGACAGACTCGGCAGCAGTCTGACACTCGTCTCAGGCAGCTGTTCTTCCACCACATATTGCCGTGGAATGTCTACTACCTTCTTCGCGGATTCATAAGCCCCATTGGCTATAAGCACATAATTGCGGCAAGCCTCAAGCGATGCCAGCAACTCCGTCTCCGGGTTATCGATGGCGTCTATCAAGTTCCGGTACATGTTGCCCATGAGATCCCCATCGTCGAAGGTATGCTTCTCCAGCCTGTCGCCGCTGTTAATGGTCATTGTATGATCATACTGCCAGCGCATCTCTCCGCTGCTTCCTCGCAGCACGATATAAGGAACGTCGCTCCTATGATGGCACAGCATGCCGTAGAAATTCACTTCGACACCGTTAGACATGCGAGTCTGAATACAAGATACGTCATCTCCATCGATATCATTCACATGATAAAGCTCCGCTTGCACCCACTCCGGAGTCACGGACAAGACGTCATTCGAAGCCGCACAGGCGGCGATTTGACAGTTATTCAACGTGTGTGCGAGCGGATTCATGAAAGTGCCGTCCAATACGTATTGATCGTTATATACCAGCTTGCCCGCCCAACCCGTTCGGGAATAATAATTTTTCGTCCGCTGCCACATGCCAACGCCCGTCACTTGCCGTAACTCCCCGATTGATCCGTTCCTAAGCTCTGTGAGCATCTTGCGGAATGCTCTGCCTGAAGTCATCTGGAAGTTAACCTGACAATACTTCCCGTATTTTTTGCTCGCTGCGATCATCTCATCCACATCTTGAATTGTCACCGCAGGCGGCTTCTCCACAAGCACATGGAATCCCATCTCCATAACACGAATGCTGATTGGCTTATGGGTAGCAATCGGTGTCGAGATGACTACGAAGTCGATGTCCGGATGAGCCTGCAGCATTTCCTCGTAATCTATGTAATGATTAGCGCCAACTGCTGTCAGTCTCTCGTAGGACTGCTGTTGTGCCGCCACATTCATCTCGGCGAAGGCTGTCACTTCTAATACTTCTTCATTCGCCAACTGAAGCAGCACTTTTACATGACTAGCCCCGAATCCCCCAATGCCAATTAGCGCCATGCGATACTTTTTCAAAGATAACCCCTCCATGATCAAGCATTTCTTTCTAGTATATAGCAATGCCGCTATTTTTTCTTAACCTTTTACGAACATGTTAATCGGTTGGAGAAGAATTATTTTTGAATGGTTATAAGCGCCATATAGGTTTTCTTATATTTGTTGAAACTATACTCCTTGCCTTACGTAGTGACTATTATGCGCAGCTTTGCTCAGGGAGTAATCCAATTATTTTTGCAGGATGGAGCATTGGCGTTATGCTATACTTAACAGATAAGTCGAACACAAAGGAGCCTCTTACATGTTTCAAGCTGTAATCGATTTTTTGAAGGATTACGGCCCTTGGGGACTCGTCATTCACTCGTTTCTGGATGCCGTTATTTTTCCCATACCGGCCTTTTTCACACAGGTGTCCTTAAGTTTGATTAATCCTACTTCAGCCTTATGGTTGGCAACCGTCGGTTACATCGCTTGCTTAGTAGGCACGCCGGTCGGTTATTATCTAGGAAAGCTGATGGGGAAGTCCGTATTGTACCGCTTCTTGAAGAAGGAGTGGATTGATGCCGCTACCGATAAATTTCAGAAAAATGGCGAAGCCGCCATTTTACTAGGCTCCTTTACGCCAATCCCTTTTAAAGTGTTTACAATCCTGTCGGGTGTTCTCAACTTTCCATTATGGCGATTGATGGCTTATGCCGCAGTCGGAAGAGCTGCCAAGTTCTACGTCGTCGGAGCCATGTTCTACTTGTATGGTCGCTCCGCGGAGTCGATGGTGAAGGACGTCTCGCTCTATATTTTCCTGATCGCCACGCCGATCATTTTAATATTCCTGTTCATTCGCGCCAAGGTACGCAAGAAGAGAAGGCTTGCCGAGCAAGCCAAGCAAAGAGATTCAGTATCCATAAAAATAATGTCTCTATAGACAAGAAGTCTCCGATTAGCACAGCAAGAGCTGGGAATCGGAGACTTTCTTTTTTATTTATGCTTCAGCGGGATTACAATGCGCTTCCGCCGAACAGGAAGCGGTGTTCCCAGTGTGTGCCTTTAATACTGTTTGTCTTCACGCCGCCGCTCTCTTTGGAGTACGTATGCAGAATCTTCCCGTCGCCGAGGTAGATGCCTACATGTGTAATGCGCTGAGAAGCTTTGTTCACGCCGCTGTATGCGGACGCGCTGGTGCCTTTATAGGACATGAAGAACATCAGGTCGCCGCGTTTCAAATTATTAATATTCGTCGTCGCATTGCCTTTCTTCTTCACATAATCCCCTTGCTGGCGGGAATCTGCCGGCAGCGTAACGCCGACGCCGTCAATGAATGCGCGTCTTACAAAGTCGGAGCAATCGAACGTTTTGGTGGAGTTACGATTAGAGCCGAACTCATATGGCGTACCCAAATATTTCAAGCCCGCCGCAATTACCTTCTCGACAGAAGCATTGCTTGCCGTACCCTCATTCTGTCCGGAGTCCGTCGAGTTGCTTCCTCCCGAACCCGCGCTGCCAGTATTGCTACTGCTGCCATTTCCACCGGAAACAGTGCCATTCAGGTCCAAATACTTGGAGTTGGCAGATACATAGCCCTTCACACCGCGAGAATCAACTGCTTCGTACCAGTAGCTGTTGTACTTGCTTGTCACTTGCACTTGCTCGCCGCTCTTCAGATAGCGAATACGATCCGAGGACGTCGACGGTCCTTGACGGAAGGATACCGAGCGCTTCACGACCGCATTCATAGCCGCCACAGCATCTTGTCCTGATGAGGAAGAAGAACCGGATTCTGTTACTTTCGTATACTTGGATGAGGATGAAATATAGCCTGTCCGACCGCTGCTGTCGCTTATTTTGTACCAGCCGCTGCTTGCCTGCTCGATAATTGCAACCTCTTCGCCTTTCTTCAGCATGCGGATGATCGTTCCTGATGTAGAAGGTGCGGTTCGCATATTCACACCCCACTGCACTTCGGCAGTTGCTGTAGCCGCGTAAGCTGCAGGAGCAGGCAGCATGGCTGCCGATCCCAATAATAGCGCTGCCGATAAGGTTACGGTCACCGCTTTTTGCTTTATGGAATAATTCATGAAGAATACGCCTCCCTGAGAAGTAATTGTTGCTGCCGCTTGTCCGGCGCTTCGCATTCATTGTAAGTGGGATGCGGGGAGGCAGTCATCGACCGATGTTCCTAAATAGGCACAGGGGCTTATGGGAACAGCGGATTACCCTTTTTTGCTAAGAAAAAATTAATAAAAGGCGTCTCCGAACTCGGAGACGCCTTTCCCATCATGTACTAATTGACGATTATTCAAGCGATAATTGACATTTTCATCATGAGTATATTCTCATATACATTAGGACTCTCTCATTAATGGAATAGGTCTTTTGACTCATTTTTCACCATAATCAAGCAAAATCCCACAATTTACTAGCCTGTAGATTCCCGGATCAAGCCGGTTTAAGACTGCGACTGAGGCAGCTTTGGGTGGCCGTCAAGCGGCTCGACATGTACGTGCACGCTCATAATATTATGCTTCCTTCCCATACGTCGCTCAATATCGTCGCTGATTCTATGGCTTTCTATAAGGGAAAGCTCCGGATCAACCTGCACGATGACATCTATAAGCACATTGCTTCCATGTACTCTGGCCTTGATGTCCTTAATCGCGTGAACGCCCTTCGTCTTCGCGATAGTCGCCTGCAGCGTCTCCAACTCCTTCTCGTCGAAGCCGTCCGTTAACGCGTGCGTGGAGCTGTAGAAGATGTCCCATGCCGTCTTGCATATAATGATGCCTACCGCGAGCGCTGCTACAGGATCAAGCCAGGGCAAGCCGAATTGAGCCCCGATAATGCCGACAGCGGCTCCTATACTTACCAGCGCATCAGACAGGTTGTCCTTAGATGCGGCCATAAGCGCACTATTGTTAATCCGGCGCGCCAGCCTGCTGTTATACAAGTAGACGCCGCCCATTCCAGCAGCAGACAATAGCGCAATCCAGGCCGTAATCATGTCTGGTGTATGCTGAGAGCCCTCCATCAACGACTTGCCCGCACTGATTAACACTTGTACACCGACGGTTGCCATAATGAACGATGCGACAAGCGCGGAGATCGTCTCCGCTCTGAAGTGACCGTAGGGATGATCCTTGTCTGGCGGCTTTTGCGATATTTTCAATCCGATCAATACGGCTACCGAAGCAATAATATCCGTCAAATTATTGTAACCGTCCGCGACGAGTGCTCCGGACAAGAACCAATAGCCCGCTCCCAGCTTCAGGACGGATAACACCACATATGCGCTGATGCTGACCCAAGCGCCCTTCTCGCCTTGTTTGATATCATCATACTGAGTCATGTTGTTACGCCTCCTGCCAATCTCTAGACAATGTCATTTCGTATCATACCCGATTCAAGTCGTGTGGGTCTAGAGAAACAGTGTTGACCTTATGCGTACTTTTATGCATGGATGCAACAACTACTGGTGTATCGTTCTCTGAAATAGCAAACGCCGCTTGCGGGTTAGTTCCCGAAGCGGCGGTTCCATTATTATTGGTCTGCGTACATGCGCTCGCGAATGGTCTGAATTTCCTTATTCTCCAAGTACTCGTCGTAAGTCGTCATGCGGTCAATGACGCCTCCCGGCGTAATCTCGACGATACGATTCGCAACCGTCTGCACGAACTGATGGTCATGCGAAGTGAACAGAATAGTGCAGTCTGTCTCTATCAGGCCGTTGTTCAGCGCGGTAATGGACTCCAGATCCAAGTGGTTCGTCGGTTCATCCATCAAGAAGACGTTCGCGCCCTCCAGCATCATCTTCGACAGCATACAGCGCACCTTCTCACCTCCGGACAGCACGTTCGCCTTCTTCATAGCCTCGTCGCCAGAGAAGAGCATACGGCCCAGGAAGCCGCGCAGGAACGTCTCGTCCGGATCTGTAGAATATTGACGCAGCCATTCCACCAGATTCAGATCGACCCCATCGAAGTAGGCGGAATTGTCCTTAGGGAAGTAGGCCTGCTTCGTCGTAACGCCCCAGGAATAAGTGCCCGCGTCCGGCTCCAGCTCGCCCATCAGCAATTGGAAAAACGTCGTCTTCGGCAAGCCGTTCGGCCCGACGAATGCGACCTTGTCGCCTTTATTGATCGTAATGGTCAAGTTATCAATGACCTTCTCGCCATCAATGGTCTTCGTCAGTCCTTCCACAAGCAGCAATTGCTTGCCTGCTTCGCGTTCGCCCTTGAACTGGATGAACGGATACTTCCGGTTGGATGGACGAATGTCATCCAGCGAGATCTTATCCAGCAGCTTCTTCCGGGAAGTTGCTTGCTTCGACTTCGACTTGTTGGCGCTGAAGCGCTGAATGAACGCCTGCAGCTCCTTGATCTTGTCTTCCTTCTTCTTGTTCTCAGAGCGCATGAGCGACAGAGCAAGCTGGCTGGACTCGTACCAGAAGTCGTAGTTGCCGACGTACATCTGGATCTTGCCGAAGTCGATATCCGCGATGTGCGTACATACCGTGTTCAGGAAGTGACGGTCATGGCTGACCACGATAACCGTACCTTCATAGTCAGCCAGGAAATTCTCCAGCCAGCGTATCGATTCGATGTCCAAGTGGTTCGTAGGCTCATCGAGAAGCAGGATTTGCGGCGAGCCGAACAATGCTTGCGCCAGCAATACGCGAACCTTCTCATTGCCGTCAAGCTCAGCCATCTTCTTGTCGTGCATATCCGGTGTAATGCCCAGACCATTGAGCATCTCCGCCGCCTCGGATTCCGCTTCCCATCCGTTCATCTCGGCGAATTCCGCTTCCAGCTCGCCGGCGCGCATGCCGTCTTCATCCGTGAAGTCCGCCTTCGCATACAGCGCGTCCTTCTCCTTCATAACGTCATAGAGCTTCTTGTGACCCATAATGACCGTCTCCAGAACCTGGAACTCGTCATATTCATAATGGTTCTGCTTCAGCACCGCGAAGCGCTCTCCGGGCGTCATATGAACCTCGCCGGAGTTCGGCTCGATCTCGCCGGATAATATTTTCAGGAATGTGGATTTGCCCGCGCCGTTGGCCCCGATCAGACCGTAGCAATTGCCAGGCGTGAACTTGATATTTACATCTTCAAAAAGCGCGCGCTTCCCGTAGCGAAGCGTGACACCGTTTGTGCTAATCATGGATTATACCCCGTCCTTCTTATCTATATTCACTATTTCATTATTCTCGAACTATTATAGCACAGTCCAATGAAGAAACGAACGCTTTATGGCATTTTGGATTGCATGATAATCCTCTTCGCCCATCTACTGTTCTGTCCATAAGCGCCATGTCTCGCCGTGGGGCAGCAGAATCAGTCGCTCGGTATCGATTGCTCGTCTTGCCCGCTCCGCTTCCAGTCGATCCAGCGCTTCAAGCGGTGTATCGTCAGCCAGCTTGAACGCGCCGTAGTGCATCGGGACGAACCAGCGAGCGCCTACATCCTGGAACGCCTGAAGTGCTTCCTCCGGCGTCACATGCTGCGGACCCATGAACCATTCCGGCTCGTAAGCGCCGATGGGCATTAACGCTACATCGATCGAGAAGCGATCTCCGATCTCCTTGAAGCCCTTGAAGTAGCCGCTGTCCCCCGCAAAATAAACAGTAGGCGCCGGCGAAACCGTCGGGCGGGCCCTGCGCGCAGGCAAATGTAGTGGCGTGGTATCGGCTTCAGGAGTATATTCTTGCGCTGCTGAGACGTTAGATTGCGCAGCCGCCTCTTCACTCCCGTCGATTAAACTGCCCCCGACTGATTCCATCACCCAGCCCCCCCAATGCGAGGTGTTCATGTCCCACGGATTGCGCCTCGTCCAGTGCTGTGAGGGAACGAATGTGAACTTGACATCGCCTACCGTCACGGACTCCCACCAGTTCAGCTCCTCCACCTTCCGGAACCCCTTCAGCTTCAGCTTGGACTTCAGTCCGGAGGGCACTAGCAGGAGCCTCTCTCCTGTCAATCGTCGCAGGGATGCAACATTCAAATGGTCGTAGTGAGAATGCGAGATAAGGATAACATCGACGGGAGGAATGTCGTCAATCGGCAGACCGGGCGGAGCAAGCCTCTTCTGGAACGCCATCTGCTCCGCCCATACGGGATCCGTCATGACATTGAGACCGCTGTGTTGGATGAAGAATGTAGAGTGGCCAATCCAGGTAATTGTAGGCAGCAGCTTATTAGCCTTAATGAATGCTCTATCGGGCTCAACATGGGGTATGATATAAGAGTAGTCCTTATCTCGAAGCTTGCGAATGCGTTCCTGACGCCATCTCTTGAACTGTTTGAAGGAATTGTGCTGTTCGATAAATTCTTGATTGGCATATCTTTTAAAGCGCAAACGTTCTGCCTCCTTGTCGTCTCGTCTTTGTTTCTAAAAAGCATCTATGTTGACATTTCCGATGTTCCTTAAAGATACCAGCGTGAAGTAGTCAATGCAAATTCCGGGAGCTGTTCGCGTGGACGAGACCGCGACCGAAAAGATAGCGATCAGCGGTCTATTTTGAACGTTATCTCGCAATCATGATATAGTTACAGGTAAGGAGGGGATACTGATTATGAAGTTGATCTCTATAGAACCGACGCCAAGTCCGAATTCCATGAAATTGAACGTCGACGAGATGTTGCCGCGCGGACGACGCTTAACGTATACAGCCAAGCAATATGAAGAGGCGCCAGAGCCTCTCGGCAGCCTACTGCGAATCGATGGGGTAAGAGGATTGTTCCGAACGGCCGACTTTATTGCGCTGGATCGCAAGCCGGGAGCGGATTGGGCCCGCATACTGACGGACGTCAGAGCGCTTCTTAATAGCGAAGACGGCGCAGACCGCGCCACAGGCGGCGACGGCATCGCCACAGGCTTCGGAGAATCACAAGCGCTAGTCCAGATGTATCGCGGCATTCCGATGCAAGTGCGAGTGCGTACAGGAGACAGCGAGGTCCGTGCTGCATTGCCGCCGCAATTCGCCGAGGCGGTGGGCAACGCCGCAGGAGCTTCCATGATTCTGGAGCGCAAGCTGGAGGAGTTCGGCGTCCGCTACGGCGATCCGGAGGAGATCGCCTCTGAGATTGTACGAGAGCTGGAAGCCTCCTATACATCAGAGAGGCTGGACGAGCTGGTGAAAGCCGCTCAAGCCATGGGAGCATCGGATATGAGAGAAGCTACAATTCCCGTCCGGCCCGCTCCGCTGACGCTGGAAGAGGTCCAGGAGCAGTTCAAGTCGGAGATGTGGCAGACTCGCTATGCAGCGCTGGAGAGATACGTCAGCGCCCCTGAAGGCCTGCCTCTGCTGGAACGGGCAATCACCGACGACAATGCCTCTATCAGACGGCTCGCCGTTATCTATCTCGGCGATATTGCCAATAAGGACGCGCTGCGACTGCTGATTAGGGCGCTGAAGGATTCTTCCGCATCCGTCAGACGGACGGCCGGCGATACGCTATCCGACCTCGGTGACAAGGATGCGATCGGCGCGATGATCGATGCGCTGGAGGATAAGAACAAGCTGGTTCGCTGGCGCGCAGCCCGCTTCCTCTATGAAGTCGGGGACGACACCGCGCTTCCGGCCCTGCAGAGAGCGGGCAACGATCCTGAATTCGAAGTGCAGTTGCAAGCGAAGATCGCGATGGAGCGCATCCAGCGCGGGGAAGAAGCAGCCGGCACCATATGGCAGCAGATGACCGCAGCGCGTAGAGAAGACCCGCAAGCATAAGCTTGCGGGTTAGTCTGTTGCCACTCTAAGAGGCATGTTATAAGGCTGGACGGCCCAATCACCTTACCGGTATTGTAGTTGCAAATCTACAAGTAAGGAGCCGTCGCGCCCATAAGGTTCGTAGCTCGCTCTGTATCCGTACGAACCTCCTTCATGCTGTACGGCGGCCTTGAGCGCATCCGGGAAGGAAGGGCCATCGACATAACGGAATTGCAATTGCGATGAACCGGTACGCACCGCCTCCGCAATGATCCTCTTCAGCTGCTCCTCGCCGCTTACCGTTCGCTCCGCATCTAGCCAATGCAGACCGAGTGCCAGCTTCAGCCTGGCGTATCGCCGCGCTTCCCGTTCTCCGCCTGATTCCGCCAATGCTGTCAATGTATCCGCATAGACTACGCCAGCCTCAGGATAGCTCATCGTCCAGGCGTGGTCACTGCGAAGCTCTTCATCACTTTTCAGGTAATACTTATAGCTTATGGCCCCCTCCGGGTCGGCGCCTACGGGGTCATCCCATGTCAGATCCAGATGGTACCACTCCCCTTCCAGCTGAACCATATTCCACGCATGCTCGCCCGTGTTCACCGTCCCTTCCGCTATGAGTACGGGAATGCCGGACGCCTTCAGCATTTTATAGCCCAGCAAGGCGTAGCCTTGGCATACCGTCTGTCCGTGATCGATCGCGTCGTAAGCGGTATAATAAGTCAACGACTCGTCATAAGCGACATGCGTAACAATCCAGTCGTGAATGGCCTTGACCTTCTCGTGTTCGTCCATAGCGGGCGTAATGATCCCGGCCAGCGTCTCGCTCACCTTGCGGTCTACCGCAGCCGTCTCCTCCTTCGTCTCACGATAATGCGCCTCGATCGTAATTCTGGACAGATTGCCCAAGCTGCGGATCGTATACAAATAAGACTCCAATATATAAGCGGAGTAATCGTCCCGCCTTAGCGCGGATTTGACAATATCGCTCATCATCTCCGACAGCTTCTCTCTCTCCCCTTTGTGGGAAAGAGTGAACCGTTCCAATCTGGAGCGGAAGCCTTCGGCAATCTCCAATTCCAGTTCCCTGTACTCCTCTTCGACAGGAGGGGCGACAGCTTGGCGATGGTCGGTCTGGACAAGGGGGGATTCCGCTTGTTCCGTCTCCGCCGAGCGGTAATGGACGGATACGCTGTCCCTTGTCTCTGTGGACGGAGGGAACAGGTCCAGCTTCAGCTCCATAGCGTATATCGCGCCCACCACAAGCAACAGCAATACCAGCTTCATAACTGTCCTTCTCACCCGTCATCGCCTCCCTTGTCCTCATACCCATCTTATGCTGCTAACGCAAAATGATGCCCGGAACGCAGCCGCCCGCCCATTAATCAGCAGCGCGTTATTCCTTCAGAAAAGCAGCATGCAGGAACGGCAGCACGCTATTCCAGAACGCAGGGTCCTGCTGAGAGGCGCTATGCCCTTCCGCCAACACATACAACGTCTGCAAGCATCCCTCCGGCAACTGCTTCTCCAGCTGCTGCAAGTCGGAGGCCGGAATGAAATCGTCTCCGTGCGAATGGATCATCAGAATCGGAATGCGGGACTCCGTACGCCGGCACCTATCCTGCAAGATTGCAGAGATATCCGCCCTGCGGAACTGCTCCCGTGATATGCCAGCCCGAAGCAGCCATACCGCAGGAATCACATACGCCAGCGGGAACTTCGGCAATCCCTTGCGCTTCAATTCTGCCTGCAGCATCGTCTCGAACTTGACCGGCATGGAGTCCGTCACGATCGCCCTCACGTCCAGTCCTTCCGCAAGCGCAAGCAAGGAGCCGAAGCCGCCCAGCGAATGGCCCAGCAGCGCAATTCGCTCGGGATCGATACCCGGCAGCGTCCGTGCATAACGCACAGCGGCCAACACATCGTCTCTGAACATAAGCGCCGACGGAGCTCTCATACGCTCGCTGTCCCCATGACTTCTAGCGTCGTACAGGAGCACGGCATACCCTGCTTCGCACAGCGGATACGCATAACGCAGCACTCTGGAGCGATTGGAGCCCCAGCCGTGAGCGATGATAACCAGCGGCGTGCTCTCGCTCGCCCCGCCAACTGGCCGTAGCAGCCAACCTGCCAGTCGGGAGCCGCCGCTTGAGAAGGCTGTCTCGTTCCACTGCATGCGCTCATCCGGCACGGCGTCGTTCGGCACGACCTTCGGCTGCTGGCTTGCTGCTCCGATTCGCCATAATGCGGCAGCGGCTAGCAGCGCTGCCCCAGCCGCTGCAGATAGTGCAATCCCCACTAATTCCATTGCGCTAGAACCGCCTCCTCACCTTATAGGTCTCTTATTGCATCCGTGAAGGACTTGGCGCGTTCCGCAATTTTATGGAATTCACCCGCACTGGCCCAGTCCAGATTGACCAGCTTGCCGCCCATGCCGACCGCGCATGCTCCCGCTTGGAAGTAATCCCGAATGTTGTGCAGATCGACTCCTCCTGTAGCCATGATCGGGATATGGTCGAGCGGTGCGCGAATTTCTTTCAAGTAACCGACGCCGAGCGTTCCCATCGGGAATAACTTGACGGCTTCTGCTCCCGCCTTCCAGGCCTTCACAATCTCGGTTGGCGTCATCACGCCTGGCCACACTGCAACGCCGCGCTCCTTGCCGTACGCGATTACCTCTTCGTCCAAGTTGGGCGAGATGAGGAATTGCGCACCGGCAGCCACCGCCTGCTCTGCTAGCCGGATATCCGTGACGGTACCCGCACCGATCGCCGCTTTCGTTCCGAATATCGTCCGCCATCGTTCGATCATGCCGGTAGCGCCTTCCGTATTCATCGTGATCTCCATCAGCCGAATGCCGCCCTCGATCAACGCTCTGGCCGTATCGTCGGCGTAAGACTCCTCCACCCCTCTTAATATCGCAACAATCTTGTGCTTCAGCAGCAGCTCCTGCATATTCCCCTCTAGTGCCATGATTGCCATCCCCTTCTTATCATCTGTGAATATGATTGCATGTTAACGTTGTCTCTTGCCTTCCCAGTAGTCGTTCAGTATGCGCAGGAAGAGATTCGGGAACGGAAGCTCCCCCATATCCTCCTTGCCAATCCATCTATAAGGCGAAGATACGTGATAGGGAGCTGGTGCTTCCGCCGCGGCTAGCGGTTCCACCGCATCGTCTGCCTTCCCCGTATCCGCTTCGTAGATGCGCATCTTCCAATGAATATGGCTGAATAGATGATCCGCATCTTCACGTATGCCGTGCGGCCGGATCAACACGCCTGCTTCCTCGTCGACAAGCCGCGCCAGTTGCTCCGTAGCTTCACTGTTCCGCTCCCGCTCCGATTCCGGGAACCACATCTTGCCGCCGTCCGGAAGCAGGATATGAGGCAACTCCCACATACCAGCCAACAGTCCGGAATCCGGCCTCTGCCGGACGAGCACCTTGCCCTCCTGTTCTCCTCGCCCCGTGACGATGACACTCGCTCGCAGCTCCACACGAGGCGGCTTCGCCTTCGTCTTGACGGGCAGCTCCAGCTCACGGCCCGCGATACGCGCCGCGCAATGCTCCATGACCGGACAGGTCAGGCAGCCCGGCGACTTCGGAGTACAGACAAGCGCTCCTAGCTCCATCAGCGCCTGATTGAAATCCCCCGCCTCTCCTTCCGGAATGAGTGATGCGGCAAGCTTCTCGATGCTGACCCGAGTAGCCGGCCGCGCGATGTCCTCCTCCAGACAGAAGTAGCGCGACAACACGCGCATCACGTTGCCGTCTACGGCGGGCTCAGGGCGGTTGAAGGCGATGCTCATAATGGCGCCGGTCGTATAGGGGCCCACTCCCTTCAAGCCCGATACGGAGGCCGTGTCATCCGGAATAATGCCGTCATACAGGTCTGCGACCGTTCTGGCGCCAGCCTGCAGATTCCTTGCCCGAGAATAATAGCCGAGCCCTTCCCAGCACTTAAGCACTTCCTCCTCCGGCGCCTCCGCCAGCGCACGCACAGTCGGGAACTTTTCCATGAACCTCAGATAATACGGGATGACCGTATCCACCCTCGTCTGCTGCAGCATAATCTCCGATACCCATATGCGATAAGGATCGCGATTCTGTCTCCACGGCAGATCACGCTTCTGCAGCCGGTACCAGGCCAGCAGCTCCGTACTGAAATATTGCTCTGTTGACATTGTCATCATGACTCCTGTTCCCCTTGCCTTTCCACAATTGTGTATAATGCGTTACACGAATTGTGTCCATTATCGCACATTCCGTGCGGTCCATGTTGTTCGTTCATACACTATCCTTTATTATACGGGTTAATAGGTTAATAACATAGGAGGGATGCGCTTATGAAGATGACTGGTCTGCCATATGCACGACTTCAACGGAGGCGAAGCCTTGCCACGCCTCTCATCGCCGTCGCAGCGCTGCTGCTGCTTATGCTGCTCTCAGGCTGCGGCAGCAGCAGCGATGAAGACAAGGTCAGACTGAAGGACGCTCCCACCGACATAGAAGCCGTATATAGAGCCCATTGCCTGAGTTGCCACGGCAGCGAGCTTCAGGGGCTGGTCGGCGGCAATACGAATCTGCAGCAGGTGGGCGAGCGCATGAGCTTCGAGGGAATTGCAACGCGGATACAGGAGGGCGGCGGACTTATGCAGCCGTACATGGACATACTGAGCGAGGAGGAGATTAGCGGACTTGCCGCGTGGCTTGCAGGCTCTGCATTGGATTGAAGGAAGAAAGTTGCCCCAGCAGCAAAAAAAAGGATATGACCGGCCAGTTGCTTACGGCAACCCCGGCATATCCTTTCTTTGCTCTAGAAGCCGGCATCATACCGGTTCCAGCCGCTATTCGGTTGCCTAATGCCCATGGAAGGCCCTTGCAGCGTCCAGCTTGTATGTCCCATCTGCGGGTTGCCGGGGAACAGATCGCCTTGAAGCAGCATCATATTCTCTCCCCAATCGTCACTGTACACGCCGCCGCACTGCACCCATTCTCCCGTCCTGAAGCGATGCGGTCTCCCCCGCCTTACACCGCGTTTATCATCATCATTCATGAATGATCACTCCTTTCGCCCTGCTTGCTACAATACATTCCAAGTATGGGCAAAAGGTCCCCTTTATACTCGCTCCGCAACCGCAAATGCGGAAGCTATGCTCTTCTCATGCGTAATCGTCACGTGAAGCCGAATGCCCTCCGGTGGCAAGCCCAGTCTGCTCCAAGCCGCTTCGTCAAGCGTGCAGATCGGCCTGCCGCTCCCATCAGGCATAATCTCTATATCCTGAAAGCCAAGCACGGCGCCGATACCGCAGCCGAAAGCCTTCACAACGGCTTCCTTGGCGGCGAAGCGCCCCGCTACAAAGCCGTGCAGCCGCGCTCCCGAATAGCTTGAGGCCAGCTTGCGTTCCGCCTCCGTCAGCACTCGTTCTCTAAAGCGCTGTCCCGCCTTTCCTTCGATTGCTTCCGCAATCCGTGCCACATCCGTCATATCATGACCGATTCCCGTTATCATACCATCACCCGTTCTTGTCTTTGTTGGTGAGCTTAGCAAATGACGGATGCAAAGTCAACGCTTAACGATAATGCTAATACGCTCAGTACTAAGGAAATTGGCGTTTATAGTGAAATGCTTTCCCGTTGGCATCCGTTAGCTTCACGATGACCTCGCCGGACGCTTCGGGTGGCAGGTAGCCGCCTTCAGCAGAGTAGCTGTACTTCGTGAACCCCGGAAAATCAAACGTCTTCTCCTGCCCTTCCGGCATCGGCTCCATCGGAATGTTCACCTCGGCAGTAGTGTCGTCATCTCCACTACGGTAGCCGACTGCTATAGACTTCGGTGCTCCTTGCCCTTCCGGCAGCCATACATACAGCCTCACGAGCTGCTCGCCTGGAGCTGCACCTTCATTCATGCGAAGCGTCATATGAGCTTCCTCGCCCATCTCATGCCAATAGAAAGGCTTGTCCCCCAGCGCGCTCGCCTCCACCGGAGCAGGTGAAGTCGAAGACAGCCAGCCTGCCAGCAGGAACAGAGCGACCGCCGCCACGATCTCCATGCGGACCGCTGTCAGGAAGCTGCGTTCCTGCCCCCGATCCAGCAGTCCCATAAGCTTGCTGCGGTGAAGGATGCCGATGAAGACGATAAGCAGCATCAGCACGCTCTTCGTCAGAACAATGATGCCGTACTCGCTCATCCAGAGCTCCCGCCATGAGGACAGATGGACGATCGCCAGCCACACTCCGCTGCCTATAATAATGACGATGCTGACGAGCGCCCATCGAGAGAATGTCACTGCCAGACGGTTAAGCTGGTCTGCACGGTCGATGCCGAAGCTGACAGCCCATAACCCAGCCAGCCCGCCAGCCCAGACAGACGCGAAAGCGATGTGCAGCGCATGTGACGAGACCGCCGCAGCAGCTCCGGAAGCAACGGCATAGGCGTGACCCGTCAGCGGGAAGGTGACGATCAGGCCGATCACCGTCACCCCCTTCAGCGGATTGGCCCACAGCTTCTCGCGCTCCGGCGCGAATGTGAGCAAGGCCAATAGCAATGCTCCGCCGAGACGAATGACCGCCATCTTGCCAATTGTCGTCGATGCCACGATCGTGCCGAACGGGATCCCGTCGAATTGATCCATCAGCATCCCGATTCTTGCCCACCCCGTCATGAGCCAGATCATGGCAACGACGAACATCAAGTACCGCTCCGCCTCCGGAGTGAATGCGCCTGGAATAGGAAGCTTCTCCTTCCGATACAACACATAGCGGAAAAACAGGAAGCCCCCCGCCGCTGCCGCAGCGACCACTTCCGCTATCCGCATCACAACCATAAGCCGCTGTCCGCCGAAATGGCTATGATCGCCATCGCCATCCGCATGATGATCATGCTCCCCTGCAGCTTCGGCGATGGCCGCAGCATCCTGTCCGAAGACAATGCCATCCGCTCCCAGCGTCATCGGCAAAAGCACACCTGCTAATATGGCCGTTGTCATAAAAACCGCTGCCAGTATTCGTTTCAACATATGTACCTCCATTCTTTCAGCACATGACTATTGACGTATTCTGATGCTAACGCCACCCTAATTTCCCATAACGTTCATTGTATCAAGTACTCGCGCGAACGGCATGACTCCTTCGAGTCATATCGCCAACAACATTGTGAACGTATGATGGACGATGGACACGAAAAAAAGACTGCCGGACAGCCTGTTGCATCTGCCAGCAGTCTTGACTTTCGCTTGCCGCTATATACCGGGGATCGGAGAACGCTTATGCTCTGTCTTTAAGTATTGCCGCTCCAGCTTCTCGCGGATGTCGGGCGAGATCTCCTTACCCTCTAGATAATCGTTATTGTCGCTGTACTTGATGCCAAGCTCTCCTTCGTCTGTCTGACCATCCCAGAGCCCTGCGGTCGGCGCCTTATCCAGCACGGACTGAGGCACGCCCAGATGGGACGCAAGCTCACGGACCTGCCGCTTGTTCAGAGAGCTGAGCGGCGTAATATCGACCGCTCCGTCGCCCCACTTCGTGAAGAAACCCGTCAGCGCTTCCGATGCATGATCTGTACCGACGACTAGCAAGTTCAGATCGAACGCGAGCGCATATTGCACGACCATCCGCGTTCGCGCCTTGACATTCCCCTTGCCTCCGCGACTAATGTGGCGCGGCATGCCGAGTGACTTGAAGGCGTGCTCCACCTCGAGAGAGATCTCGTCGACCGCCTCCTCGATATTCGTCTCCGCCTTATGCGCCAATCCTAACGCTTCCGCGACGGCATAGCTATCAGCAATGTCCGACTGCTGGCCGTAAGGCTGGAACACCCCCAGCGTCATATACGGCTGTCCCGTCTCTTCGCTCAGCTCGTCAGTCGCGCGCTTACATAATCCGGCCGCAACAGCGCTGTCTATGCCGCCGCTAATGGCGATCAGCAGTCCGGAAGCACCGGATTTCTTCACATATTCCTTCAAGAAATCCACTCTCTTGCGAATCTCTTCCTGCGGGTTAATCAACGGCTTGACGCCAAGCCGTTCAATAATTTGCTTCTGCAAGCTCATGGACATACACCCTTTAGTCGCAATATTTGTCGAAAGCTTCCGTTAGATCCGCAGCGATGTCAGCTGCAGAGCGGTTCTCGATGGAATGCCGCTCGATGAAGTGAACCAACTCGCCGTTCTTCATTAGCGCGATAGAAGGAGACGACGGCGGATACGGCGCGAAGTATTCGCGAGCCTTCGCTGTAGCTTCCTTGTCCTGTCCTGCGAACACGGTGAACAGATGATTCGGCGTCTTGCTGTGCTTGAGCGCGTCCGCTACGCCAGGACGGCATTGCCCCGCCGCGCAGCCGCATACGGAATTAATGACGACAAGCGCCGTTCCCTTGGCATCAGGGAGATTGCTCTCTACCTCCTCAGGAGTACGAAGCTCCTGAATCCCCAATCTGGTTAACTCATCGCGCATCGGCTGCACCATATCCAGCATATATCTCTCGAATGACATTGACATATCATACACTCCTTTTAATAATTCCAATTTAGCTACTATTATAACGTTCCTTGTGAAAATAAAGCAACCGAAGCTATACGCTCCGGCTGCTCTTGTAATACTATGTGGATGGGCGATTCGGTCCGTTCAGCTTCTTGTCCATGCCGCTTGCATCAGCTATCGAGCTTCTGGTGGCATTGTCCGCTGCTTGTCTCCTCTGCGCCTTTGAATCATTGTGATTCTTACGATGGGACATTCGCTCTCCTCCTCTATTCATTTCACAACTTATTATGCTCTGGAATTGGAGTAGAAATGTTGAATGTCACATGGAAAGTCGTACCTTGTCCTGCGTTGCTCGTCACATCGATTCTGCCTCTGTGTCGCTCCGCAATGCTGAGACACAAGGGAAGACCAAGCCCGGTGCCTCTTGTTTTCGTGCTATAGAATGGTTCGAACAGCCGATTGATCTTATCTTCAGGAATCCCTATTCCCTCGTCAGCTATACAGACGCATATTTCATCATCGGTATACGTCGTACTAATGGAAAGCACCCCTTTCTCCTCCATCGCCTCCATACCGTTTCGAGCCAGATTAAGCAGCATCTGCTTCATTTCCCGATCATTCAGCATCATTAGCGGCAGATTGTCGCACAGATTCACATCAAGCGTCTGTCCCCGCAGATTCGCATCTGCGCTGAGCAGCGGCACCAGATCCTTGATCGTATTGTTCAATGACACCGGTTCCATCTTAAGCTCCCTGTTCTGAGCCAGCGAGAGAAAATCGTTAATGATCAGATTCGTGCGGTCAAGTTCCTCCATTATAATGCGGAAATATTCGAATTGGCTTTCCGGACTACGCTCTTGAATCAATTGGACGAAGCCTCGGATGACGGCCATCGGGTTGCGGATTTCATGCGTAATGCTGGCGGCCATCTGCCCCACCAGACTTAACCGCTCCATACGGCCTACTTCGTTGCGAAGCTGACTGAGTTCGGTAATATCCTGAGCAATAATAGCTGCACCGGAAATATGCTGTTCTGTCACATCCCACATCGCGACAGACGTGTAGAGAAGCATTTTCTCCTCTTCCAAATAAGGCGTCAACGTAGAGGCTGATCCGTTCAGCGCGCCGTGGAGCAACTCCTTCCCGGTGCCTCCAGCATCCCTCTGGAATACGTCGTCATATTTCTCGTTCAGCAAGCTGCTCGCTTTCATATATTGCTCCTTCAGGCTTAACAGCTTCACCGATTCTTCGTTCGCGTGCGTAATTTTCCCTTCTGGATCTACAATCATGACGGCAAGCGGCGCCTTGTCAATGAATTGCTGCAGCTTCTCTACCTCGTTACGGTAGCTTGCGGACAACTGCTTGACTTCATCGTAGAGCGACTGCTTCTCCGTAATGCCTTCGATAATATAAATGGATAGCCAGCAAGCCAGCCACAAGCCGATGGCTGCAAGCAGGAATGTAATACCAACGCTGTAGGACCATCCGATTCCGGTAAAAAGCAAGTAAGCGTTCATGGATAAGGTGCAATATAGAATGATGCCGGCAATAATCCCTGTGCCTATTCTCTCTCTGCGCAGCGAACTGACATTCTGAAATTTGCGGACTGTAAGTGATAGTAGCGGAACGACGACAAGCATGAAGACCACGAATGTGATCACCTCAGTCGTCGTCTCCAAAAACGGAATTCTAAGGAGTATGTACAGAGCGGAAAGAATAGCAAGGGAGCGGAACCCCCCATATAGCGAACCGATAACCAAGGGAACCATGCGAAAATCGAGATCATATACATGGAGTTGAGTAGAAGTAAGGATACATAATATCATTGCCACTCCGCTTGTGGCCGTAATAAACACTTTGAAACCTTGCCAGCCGCGTTCTTTATCATGCCAAAGCAGAAATGCAAAGACGGGTAGAACGGATAGGAAAAATTGAAGCAACAAATCCTTCAGCACTGAAGACCGCGCCTCCTTTAACTGGAATTTAAGAGATATTCAGGTTTATACAACCGAGGTGTCCCGTTGCATAAGCATTCCGTCTACAACATCGGAGTTCATCAATAACGTTCATCCTAAGCATCTTCCGCTTGAATAAACGACTGTTGGGCTATGGCCTTACTCCTGGTAAGCGGCTACAACATACCGGCATTGTCCGAGCCGCTTTCACCATTTTCCTCCTTATTGGTGTATAATAACTAAATTATACTGTATAGCTTGCATTTGACTATAGACTTTGTTAACGATATCTAATACCGACAATAGGAGCAATATTATGAAATATGATGTAATTATCGTTGGCGCAGGATCATCCGGATTAATGGCTGGGGTCGCTGCAGGCGAGAACGGCGCTAAAGTGCTGATTCTCGACAAAGGGGACAAACTGGGGAGAAAGCTCGGCATTTCCGGCGGGGGACGCTGCAATGTGACGAATGCGAAGGGGCTTGACGAATTGATCAAGCATATCCCTGGTAACGGAAAATACCTGTACAGCGCATTCGCCACTTTCAATAACAGTAACATTATTGCTTTTTTCGAAGGGCTTGGCATCAAGCTGAAGGAGGAAGATAACGGCAGAATGTTCCCTGTCACAGACAAGGCCAAATCCGTCGTCGATGCACTCGTGCGGAAGGTGCAGGAGTTGGGCGTAGATATTCGTACGAATAGCCCAGTAGAAAGAGTGCTGTATAAGGATGGTCACGTCGCAGGTGTACATTTGCAAGGAGGCCAACAGTTGTACAGCCGTTCCGTTATTGTTGCGGTAGGCGGCAAATCGGTTCCACATACCGGCTCCACCGGCGACGGTTACGCTTGGGCGGAAGAAGCCGGCCATAAAATCGTGGAACTATTCCCGACGGAAGTGCCATTGACATCCAGGGAGCCGTTCATTCAGAACAAGCTACTGCAAGGGTTGTCGTTGCGAGACGTATCGCTCTCCGTCTGGAACAACAAGGGCAAGCGATTGATCGAGCATGAGGGCGATATGCTCTTCACCCACTTCGGCTTGTCGGGACCGATTGCGCTTCGTTGCAGCGGTTTTGTCGTGAAGGAGCTGAAGAAGAATTCTGGGTGTTCAGTGAAGACAACGATTGACCTGAAGCCGGAATGGTCCCTGGATGAACTGTTCCAATACACATTGAAGCTGTGCGGCTCCGAACCGCGGAAGGCCGTTAAGAACGTCCTCAAATCTGTTCTTCCTGAGCGCATGCTGCCGCTACTGTTCCAGCTATCCGACGTTAAGGAGGATATCACATTCGATCATATTCCGAAGCAAGGGTGGATGGAGCTGGCGCGGACAGCGAAGGCATTCCCGGTGTGGATCAGCGGCACGCGCTCGATCGAGGAAGCTTTCGTAACCGGCGGCGGCGTACATCTGAAGGAGGTTGATCCGAGATCGATGCAATCCAAGCTGATGGGCGGACTGTACTTCTGTGGTGAAATTCTGGATATCCACGGCTATACGGGAGGTTACAACATTACCGCTGCTTTCTCGACAGGCTACAATGCCGGCCTCCATGCGGCGCAATCAGCGCTCTCGGAATCGTGACAGGGAGCTCGAACCGCAAAGTAATAATAACGACAATTCGTGGAAATCGTTGCAACTGTTTGAATACCACTTGGCAGATTTGAAGCCATACCCATGAAGCCGCCTCGTGTACGCCTTGGGAGTACCGTGAAGCGGCTTCATGGGTATGGATTTTTTGCTGTTAGATGGGCTATTTCTCTTTCAGATGTGCACATCTCCGGAGAAGTGGTTGTAGCTTTCTGAATCGGGCAAAAACTCATCAACTTTATCAGCAACATTCTCCCCGTTGTCACCATCCTCAGCTTGAATGAGATCCTCATTGACAACATGGGCCGGAATTGTGATGCTATCCAGTTCATATGCTGAACTGGTTATATCCTCTTCGCTCATGCTTCTTTGCTCTACAAGTCTGCCTCCGTGAGACTGTGCGATTTCCAGTGCGGAAGTGAGGTCATTGCCCTCTACATGAATATGCAGCCTGGTCTCGTCATGCATGACAGGATCATAACCAAGCTCGTTCAACATATCATAAGCCAACCTCGCGCTTTTTCCCTCGCTGAAGTCGAACATAATCGCTGCTTGATGCGTCATTTTCATTTGCCCCTTTACAGTAATTTAGCTCTCTATAGCATACCTATATTAGGCTCAATTCATGACACTCCACCGCCTCATTTGCGCCGATCCGCCCGCCTAATGCATGCCACATACACTCCACCGCCTCATTTCCGCCTATCCGCTCGCCTAATGCATGCCACATACACTCCACCGCCCCATTTCCACCGATCCGCCCGCCTAATGCATGCCACATACACTCCACCGCCCCATTTCCGCCGCCGATCCGCCTTTCTTATGCATGCCACATACACTCCACCGTCTCATTTGTGCCGATCCGCCCGCCTAATGCATGCCACATACACTCCACCGCCCCATTTCCGCCGATCCGCCTTTCTTATGCATGCCACATACACTCCACCGTCTCATTTGTGCCGATCCGCCCGCCTAATGCATGCCACATACACTCCACCGCCCCATTTCCGCCGATCCGCCCTCCTAATGCATGCCACATACACTCCACCGCCTCATTTCCGCCGATCCGCCCGCCTAATGCATGCCACATACACTCCACCGCCTCATTTCCGCCGATCCAGCCGCCTAATGCATGCCACATACACTCCACCGCCTCATTTCCGCCGATCCAGCCGCCTAATGCATGCCACATACACTCCACCGCCCCATTTCCGCCGATCCGCCCGCCTAATGCATGCCACATACACTCAGCCGCCCCATTTCCGCCGATCCGCCTTTCTTATGCATGCCACATACACTCCACAATCACAAAATGAACTTAATCGCATTTTTATCCACTACATATTCATAATGCCTACTGTTGTTAGGTTTAAGAGGGACTATCAAACTCTTGTCAACTAGTGATTTGATTACGTTTCTAACAATCCAATCACTTTTCTTAAGCAGACTGAATAAGTCTTCTCTTCTAATAGGTCTGCCAAGCCTCAGTGCATACCGAATAGCCTCTCTCTCGTAGACGTTAAGCGTTGAATCGGGGGATGCTCGAAAACGGCTGAGCAATTCATATACGGAAGCTCTGCATTGCTCCGCTTTCTTATCCAACTCATCCCAACTGAACGGCATGTACACAATACCGCTCTTTGCCATCGTTCGCACCCTCTGCTTTTCGAAGCTGAATCTGCTTCTCGAAATATTCTCGCCGTGCACGACATAACCGTCGCTTTCAAACGCAATACCATACGGCTTGAAATATGCATCCATATACATCTTCACACCCGAAGAGCTCTGAAGCTCATATTCCAGAACGAAACCTTCGAAGGTTTGAAATATAGGCCACAATACTTCTTGAAAAAGTTTCTTCTCACCGACTAGTTCCTTCTGCAGCATATCCAATCTAGTGCCGGTCGCTTCTGATATCTGCTTCTCCAGGAAAGCCTGAAACTCCACTTCAAATGACATCCTCATCAACCCTCCACAAAATAATGATCGCCATGAAACGCAAACACGCCGACTATCTCAAACCAAGAGATAACGGCGTATGCTTCACGCTGTATATGTGATTCATGAATTAGAAAAGTGTTTCTTGATCCCAGCTGCTTGTCACCTGCTGCAGCCGCATAGACATATGCTCATGTTACTTGCCTTGCCAATTACAACCTATACGCTGCCAGAGCCTCGTTCAAGCCGCGCGTCTGTCGATACACGTCCCGATATATCTGGAACAGCTCCTCATACTTGGTCGTCCTCTCGGGATGAGGTTCGTATGTCATACCGTAATCTACGAACCGCCGCGCACATTGCTCCAAGCTGTCGAACCAGCCGCATCCGTAAGCCGCCAGCATTGCCGCGCCAAGCCCCGGCCCTTGCTCATGCTTCAGTGAGATTACCGATGCGCCGAACACATCCGCTTGCATTTGCAGCCATGCCGGATTGCGGGCGCCGCCGCCGATTGATACGACCTTGTCGATCGGCTTGCCTGCCGCTCGGAATAAGTGTAGCGACTCATTAAGCGAGAAGGTTATCCCCTCCATGACTGCCCGGGCGAAATGAATCCTCTCGTGTGAGCTGTCCATTCCGATAAAGCTTCCGCGTATAACGGCGTCGCCATGCGGCGTTCTCTCTCCGACCAGATAAGGGGTGAACAAGAGCCCGCCCGCTCCAGCCTCCACCTCGCTCAAGCCAGCCAGCAATTCATCATAGGATTCACCCGCCGCGAACGTATTCTTGAACCAGCTCAGTGAATAACCCGCAGCAAGAGTAACGCCCATGCCGTAATAAGCATCTTGCTTGCCATGGTTGAATAAGTGCATGCCTCCGTCATACGATCTTCCTACATTCCCTTCGTAGGTCAGAATAACTCCCGAGGTGCCTATGCTGCATAACGTTAATCCCTCATCCAAAATACCGGCGCCGATAGCCCCGCATGCATTATCCGCGCCCCCTGCGAACACCTTGGTGGAACCAACCAATCCGGTCCGGTCCGCTATAGCGGGAAGCAGTGCGCCTACCTCCTGATGGGATTCCACTAATGGGGGCAGCAGCTTCTCCGATTCTGATAGCCCCACTGCCGCTAACAGCTCTCGGCTCCACTGCTTGGCCGCAATATCCAGCATTAGCGTCCCCGCCGCATCCGAATAATCCATGTGCAGCTCTCCAGTCAGCCGATAACGCACATAGTCCTTTGGGAGCAGCAACGTCTCCGCCTGCGCAAGCAGCTCCTGCTCATGCTGCTGTACCCATAACAGCTTGGGCATCGTCATTCCTTCCAGGGCTGGATTCCGTGCTATGGCATGCAGCTTGTCGCCCAGCGCTGCTTCAATATGGCGACATTGCGAAGTCGTTCGCGTATCGTTCCATAGAATCGCGTTGCGTAATGGCCGACCTCCCGCATCCAGCAAGACAAGTCCATGCATCTGCCCTGAGAAGCTGATTCCTTCCACTGCATCCGGCGCTGCTCCAGAGCTCTGCATTAAGGCATATAGCGTTTCCACTGTCGCTTCAACCCAATCCTCGGGCCGCTGCTCGCTCCAGCCTGATCGCTCCTGAATAAGCGGATAGCTCCGCGACGCTTCTCCAGCCACCTGCCCATTGCGATCGACAAGCAGCGCTTTCACTGCACTCGTCCCCAGATCGATACCGATTACATAGCGCATGCTATCCCTCCGATTAACCAATAGTTATACGCTGAATATGACTTCACTCAGCTTGAGTCGCAGCAGCTCCTGACGTCCCGACTGAAGCCGTGCTACGGGATTGTTCAACGCATATTGCTCCAATGATTGCAAGGTCGCTTTTCCCGCTACGATATCCGCGCCAATTCCATCGTTAAAGCTGCGATAGCGTTCAGCAACGATTTCTTCCAGTATGTTTTCCTCGATTATTTTCGCCGCTGCTTTCAATCCCCATGCGAAGCTGTCCATCCCCGCTATATGAGCCAGCACCAAATCGTCCATATGGAACGAAGCCCGACGTACCTTCGCGTCGAAATTGATGCCGCCCCGTCCGAGCCCTCCCGCCTTCAGCACTTCCAGCATGGCCAACGTCGTGGCGTACAGATCCGTTGGAAATTCATCCGTATCCCATCCCAGCAGCAGATCGCCCTGATTCGCATCAAGCGAACCAAGCATGCCGTTCATCGCCGCGACTGCAATTTCATGCTCGAACGTATGACCGGCAAGCGTCGCGTGGTTGGCTTCAATATTCAGCTTGAAATGATCCTGCAGTCCGTATTTTTGAAGGAACATAATCGTCGTAGCGGCATCGAAATCGTACTGGTGCTTCATCGGCTCCTTCGGCTTCGGCTCAATCAGGAACTGCGCATGAAATCCGATCTCCTTCGCATAGTCTACCGCCATATGATATAACCGTGCCAAATTGTCCAGTTCCAGCGACATGTCCGTATTTAGCAACGTTTCATAACCTTCGCGCCCGCCCCAGAACACATAATTTTCCGCGTTCAGCTCCTTGCCGACCTCCAGCGCTTTCTTCAACTGAGCGGCTGCATAAGCGTATACATCCGCATGACAGGACGTCCCAGCGCCATGCACATACCTTGGATTGGTGAACATATTCGCCGTATTCCATAACAGCTTCTTGCCGCTGTCACGCATGTAGTCTTTCATCATGGCGACGATAACGTCCAAATTTTTGTTCGTCTCCCGCAGCGATTCACCCTCCGGCGCAATATCCACATCATGAAAGCAGAAGAACGGGATGTTAAGCTTCTCCAAAAATTCGAAATTGGCTTCCACACGAGCTTTAGAGCGATCCAGCCCATCGTACTTATCCCAGCCACGCACCATCGTACCCGCTCCGAACGGGTCCGAGCCGTTGGCATTGAAGGTGTGCCAATACGCCGCAGCGAAGCGAAGATGCTCCTCCATCGTCTTGCCTAGTACGACTTCACTTGGGTTATACCTCTTGAATGCGAACGCATTGCCGCTTGCTACCCCCTCATATTGAATCCGGTCTACAGAAAAATAAGTCATCGCCACAATTCCTCCCCTATACGAAATATACCGTCAGAATAGCATACGCTGACTTAGTTTGTCTATTAAACAAACTAACTTTATGCTATACTGGCACTTATACGAACGTTCTTATGCAAACGGAGGCTATTGAAGAAGCATGGCAAAACCGACAGGAGATCCTGCTCTAATAAAACAAATTAACACTTCCATCGTATTGGAATGCATCTTGCAGTATGCCCCTTTATCCCGGGCTGCTATCGCTCAAAAGACGGGACTGAATAAAGCGACCGTCTCTAGTCTGGTACAGGATCTGATCGACCGCCAGCTGGTGTTGGAGGTCGGAGCGGGAGCATCCAGCGGCGGCCGAAAGCCTGTGATGCTCATGTTCAATAGCAGAGCCGGCTTCGCAATCGGAATCGATGTCGGTGTGAATTATTTGAGAAGCATTCTGACCGATCTGGACGGAACGATGCTGCAGCAACTTCATCATCCCGTGATAGATTGCCGCCATGACGCTGTAATAACGGCAATATCGGAATGTATAGATCAATTCAAGCAGCAAGCTCCCGACAGCCCTTATGGCATTATAGGCATCGGAGTTGGCGTTCCCGGTATCGTGAACGAAGAAGGCACAGTCGTATTCGCCCCTAACATGGGATGGTCGCAGGTGGAATTGAAGCACGCACTGGAGAAGCTTTACCAGCTGCCGGTTATGATCGACAACGAAGCGAATGCGGGAGCACTAGGCGAGCATATCTACGGAGCGGGCAGACCATACCGAGACCAGATATATGTCAGTGCCGGTATCGGCATCGGTACGGGCATTGTCTTGCATAATAAGCTATACAAGGGCAGCTCCGGCTTCTCGGGAGAGCTGGGACATCTGTCTATTCAGTTCGACGGCAGGAGCTGCAGTTGCGGCAATCAAGGGTGCTGGGAGTTGTACGCTTCGGAACATGCATTGCTGGAAGCCGGCGCTGCATACGGATATCATGATATTCATGCCATGCTTCAAGCTGCCGAGCAGAATAAACCGCATATGCGAGAGCTCTTCCATGACATCGGCACTTATCTCGGCATCGGCATCGCCAATATTGCCAATATATTCAATCCGGAAGCTGTCATCATCGGCAACCGGATGTCTCTAGCGGCGGAATGGATACGGCCAGCCATTGAGCAAGCCGTATCGCAACGCACGCTTCGCTTTCATCATAAGCGGCTGCTCATCCAATTCGCCGAGCTGGGGGAGCAATCCGCTGTGCGCGGTGCAGCCTATTACGCGATCGAAGCGTTCTGGACAGAGGTGAAGAGCGGGCATTAGCCCGCTTATTTCACCCGATGCACGCCGCTTATGCTTGACGCATTCCCTTTGATTTCAATGGTTACCGTTGCCGTCTTTATCGTACCGTTATTGTAGAATGCGGTGAATGTCACATTATACGGCCCATCCTCCAGTTCCAGGAACGACTCCTCCCACAGCTCTCCGCTCCATTGGTCCGCCTCAGCTTCTGCTGGCTGCAAGGTTGTTGTAACGGATTGGAATTGAACCTCTACGTGCGACGCCTTCGTATCCGTTCCTGTCTCCGTAGTCGTCGCCTTCAGCACCAGCTTCTCACCGGCCCAGAACACCGCCTCTCCACGGGGCGTCTCCGGATTGCCGCTCTTGTTCCTGTTGTACTGTCTTCGGCGGTCGTTCCATTCCTCCGTATGCTCCACAGTTCCAGCAATCGCAAGCGGCAGCACATGGATTGTTTTGTCGACGACAATCGGACTTCTTTTGCCATCGCTGGTTGACAGCTTCATGCGCCACGCTCCCAGCTCCGTCATCCGATACTCCGGCCCCGTTGAAGGATACGGAGGGTGGACAGTATAGGAATAATTTCGCTTCGTCCCAGATGGACTTGTCAACTCGTAGCCTAATGTCAACGTATCTCCGTCAGAATCGTGCACAGCACTGGCGAACGTCACATTATCACCTTCATATACAGGTTGCGGCGACCAGGTAAAGTCTGCCGTAGGCGGTCGATTCGTTTCAATATAAAAGTACTTCGCCGGGCTCCAGCTGCTCCAGTCATAGCCGTCATATACTCTCACTTGAACATACATATTCAGCTTCTCCATGAGATCGAACAAAGGTGTCCATTCCAAATCCGCGCCATTGAGAACGCCTGACTCATGCATGACATAGCCGCCATATCGGTATATTCTCAGCTGGTACTTTTTCTGTGCATCTCCATCCGCATCCCAATAAGTCCACTTGAAAGTCGGTCTAAGCGTGGTGAATTTTGTGGGTTCACTGGCATTCGAGCTGGATGGAACGGTAATATGGCCGACGGGTATTCGATTCACAATCTCAATCTCATCAATCGCCTGATCAGTAGCGCCAACGGAGTCTTCCACTAGCTGCCGTATCCTGTAGGTGCCGAAATCATGGAATACCCTGCTCCAGCTTGTCCTGCTCGTACTTACTTCAAGCTCCACATCCGTTGTATCCATGTTTTTCAGATAATAGTAATGCTTGATCTTTGTCCGATTTCCATCCTCCTTATCGTAAGCGGTGGAGTTTATCGTGATCGTATCCCCTCTGTAAGCTGTCTTTTTATTGACTGTAAATCCAGCTACAGGCGGGGTGTTGGGAGCCGGTATATGGGTCACATCTATAGTGACGACATAGTAATCGCTCCAAGCGCCGTATTCATCTTTCACCGCCAACCCTACTTCATGTATGCCTCGTTCTGTAGGCGTTAGCAGCTTTTCCGCGACGTACTCACCGCTTGGCGTAATGTAGTAGTACCTTCTCTCCATGACTCCACGCGTCTTGCGATAGTCGATACCGGTATTTTCGGTCGAATACCTGGTATCCGATGCATATCGATCCGGATCGTAGCTCCTGTCATCCCATACCACCCGCTTATTGGCGCCATCCACCGTTAAGCTAAATTGTGCGATAGGCTTGCGGTGGACAATAATGTTCTGCGAATAAGGATTGGAATACTCCCTGTACGCATCGAACACGGCACTAGGATACAAGTAATCGCGGTTAGGGTCATCAGGAACCTGATAGGTGATTCGATACAATCCCAGCTTGTCGGGCGATAATGGTGCTATTTTCTTTTTCCCGTGCAAAGCGGACAGGCCATAATGTCCGTCGCCAGTGTCCAAAAATTTATAGGGCTCGACATGATCGTAATGCCACTTGCTCAATGCCTGTACAAGATCATCGCCTTCTGTATCGACATAGCTTGTCACGTACTCTACAGGCTCGTTCACGATGACGACGTTCTCTTGCGTTTCCTTCGTCGCAATGACTTCCGTCATCACGATGTCCTTGAACTCCGTCAGAGCTGCGGCAGAGAACAAGCCAAAGTAGCCTGGAGACGTAAAGGTATCATCGGATACATCGATCAACGGTACACCGTTCACATAGACTTTAATGGAATCATGAAGCGTCTTGACGGAAATATTGTAGTACATATGCGGGTCAAAGCTGTAATTCACTTCAGCCACGACACTTCGCACTCCACTCTCGATTTTGGTCAGCAATAGTTTATCAAATGATGTTTCGACTCTAAATGTGTTCTGATACGTATTGTCTTGCGACCTGAAAGAGAATCCGGAATAGCGATCATAGTCCGTAAAGTAATTTGTTTTAAACTTGTACGAGAAAATGAAATTGTCCAACTTAGGCAACTTATCGGAATAGAACGTCCCGTATACATCGTAATTACTGCTCCGTATAGGCTCTTTACCGGATATCAATACGTATTTGTTCCAGGAAGACACTTTAAGATCGCCCTCGCGAGTGAGTTGAAGACTAAGAGACGTAGTTTCAAAATCCGGAAGATTGAGATTAAACACACTTCCGTTAGCTAAATCGATTTCTTTCAGCACATTTGTGTTATTGGGGACAATATACATAAAACCGTTTGTCGAAACAATGATGGTTGTTAGTAATTGGTATTTATCCCCTAAGTTGCGCTGCCATTTAATCGTTGAAATATTGTTAAAATCACGCGCCCTTATGATGTCACCCTGTCTAGTGATGACCAAATTTTTATAGCTGGATACGACCTCTTCATATTCTCCTACATCTGTCTGACTCGCTATCGAACCGTTAGACTTATTTCTAACGATGATTTTATGGATATTTTGACTGAACGTAGTGTTATAAAATGAATACGCAATCTTGTTGCCTGCATCATTTCCTACAACTTTACCTCTGTACCCTGTACCTACAGATAAATCCGACCAATTAATGGTGCCTCCGTCATAAAAATTCCTAACCATTTCTCCCGTATCTCCATCGAGCATGGTCAGATAGGCACCGTGATAATTTCTACTGCTTTCAGAACCTGAATGATAGTCCCATGATTCGTAGTAAACGTTCCCTTTACTGTCGTAACCTTTGAAGTTATGCTCATATATCGTTCCATCCGATTTCACATTACTCTCAGACAGATCAGTTTGGAAGTCTGTCTTACTCTTCCATACAGTAGGCGCATCATAACTGTAGTTGTTCGAGTAATCCTTTCCCTCATTCCAAACGTAGGTTCCATCATTTCGTTTATATGTTTTGGTGGTATAGACCTCTTTCATGTCGTGATTAAAGTACATGGGTTTGTAGTCAAGTAAGGAGTGAGTTCCAGCCATCCAGCAGTTACTACTGATACAATTCCATGCCCTTCTTCCCGGCTTGCTTTTTAAAGCCCCCTCACCTAAAGCGAATCCTCGGAAGGAGAATACTTCATCTATGCTTTTCGAGGAATCTCTAATGTATAGTAATTGACTGTAATAATCGACAAAACTTACTTCTGATCTGAGCATTTTCCGAACTTCGACACCGTTACTGTAGACGTATAGATCCGATTCTTTGCCATGAGATGTATTTTTTTCAACTACGAGAGTAAAGCTTTCAAATAACTGTATGGGTGGGGCATCGGACAGTAAGCGTACTGGAGATATATCGGCTGTCGCTAGAGATACACCTCTCCAATCGTAATTGACGTTGTCACTCACCTTGATTGCATTTGTTTTAAACAAATTGACGGTAGAAAGAGACTGTTCCAAAGGATCAATTGACCACGATTTACCTACGTTCGTGTTCTTCCAGTCATTCCCCATAAGCTGGCCAGGCGTAATCGTGAACACCCTTCCTGCCGCTGGCGGTGGGGCGGTTTCGCTCTCCACATGGAAGGAGACAGTAGGCGCGTCGTTAATGATTTCCAATGGGAATCCTTTAAGCGCTGTTTTCCCCCAATCCTCCGTTACTCGCACATAGATCATGTATCTGCCGACCTTTTCAGGCTTTAAGTTGAATTTACCTGAAGCATCAACCGTAATAGCAGTAGCCGGTTCATCGAAATTGCCGTCATTGTTTTTATCATAGACAAGTGAAAATTCCCGCGCTACGATCATATCCCCATCAGGACTGTAGGATTCATCTGTGAATCCGATATCGATATTCCTGACTCCTACATCGGTATATTTCAGTGTTGGAATAGGCGGTAGATCAGGCTTCACGTTAATCTTGTGGACGGCGGGAGACAACGACTTGAGTCCTGTATTGTCGTATACGTCTAACGTGACGATTTGCTGGCCAATCGTCGTGTATACCGACTTTTTATTCGACCATTCATCGCGTGAGTGATCAATGCTCCGATTCTCATAAGGGCTGTAACTGTTTTCAGAGCTAAGTTCGTCTTTAAGCGGTCTGCCCTCAATGACCTCAATTGATCCGGTAATGACCGGCACCGGATTGGGAGGGACAACATCAATACATGCTGTGCGAGACGTATCCAGGCCCCAAATATCCCCTATCGTTACTTTACCGCAAAAAAAGCCGACCGTATCCAAGGTGATATTGCGATACCCGTTGTATGATTCGAATCCTCTATCGGGAATGTTTTTTGACCATTCATTAAATTCAGAAAAATCAAAACCTTTATAGACGAGTAAATCTCCGTCCGGATCGTATGGCTCGGGCTGCTCAAGGTACACCAAGTCCATTTTTGTCCCAACAGGCACAATCTGCTTTACGTAAGGCTTATAGTGCAAGCCCGGCGGAACCCAACCAGCTTCAAAAATCGGTGGATTATTCCCTTCAATGTCATTCACCGTCAATATCTTGTGCGCCATCCATTCGGATTCGCCGCAGCTCGTCTTCATTTTAATGCTGACCGTATGCTCCCCTACCCCTATGACATGGGGATACTTCGCATAAGGGAACACGCTGCTCTTGGTTTGACCGCTGACGCTATCTGTCCCTGACGCACTCCCGTTCCTCTCGATTCGATACCGATGACTGATGTAAGTACAGCCATCCATCACGAAATCTCTAGGCACCAGTTCAAACGTTTCCCGATAATTGATCACATTCGGCACGATATCAAAGTCGCCGGTGAACTGTGGCAAACTTTGTTCATAGTAAAACGATACATACGCTATTTTATTGGTTTCGGTCAACGTTGCTTCGACCGTTGAACCACCCGTAAAACTGGCATCATATCCGGTATAACTTAAACTATGGCCCAATACGTTACCGAAACTGCCCTCTGCTTCGAATGATTTTGTGTGCGGCAGAATCTCGTTATAGGTGAACGTATCCTCATTTTTCTTGATGAATGCACCGCTTGGCGATGATCGAACCATATGCCTGACTTTCACTTCTGATTCTTCGATGTTGGGCATTTCATCATCATACGTCACAATGAGCTTGTTGTAATGACGGTAGGTTTTAGAATGGATATCTACCGTAAATGCAGCGAAGTAAATATTCATTTGCGCGTAATCCGCTGCCCATGGCAAGTTGTACGTATCCGTATTAAAATCTTGCTCATATGTGATTTCATATTTTTCTCGTTCTGAATCCAAGATTTTCACTTCTCTAGCTGCTGTATTATTGTCGCTATCTACATAACCTGTTTTACCGCCAGGACCTAGTATCTCTACGTCTTCATTGATCCTCACATCGTTTGAAGGATCGATTTCCACGTCTTCTTTATACCAGGAAACCATAACAGGATTCACCCAAGTTTTATCATCCCCAACAAATTGCCATGGCTGGTTACGAGTCGCTTTTAGCTTCAATTGTTCGGATTTGCATCCGGGGTATTTTGGCATATAGTTAGGCCCCGGCACTCTAGGATCTCGATTATTAGAAGGGAGCGAATTGCCAGCAGGTGTCTGAGATTCGGTAACACCGTTACAAAAGGCCAATTCAGACCCTCCGCCGGGATACCATATCCTGCCGGAACCTGTACTGCCTAGACTGTATCTGTCCCAAGCATACCAGCCTTGCGCAGATGTATTTCCTTCGGATATTACCTCAAACGCTTCACCTGTTATTGTATAGGCGCCTGACCATGATTTTTTCCCAAGAGCAGCTGAAATGACCCCATTATTATCTCTCTCGCTCCCCCAGTGCCATGCAAGGTCAACAATTTTCATACCGGGAATCTCGGGAATATCTATGTTTGCTACCATATCCTTGTAAGCCGTGTAATGATATTTCGAACCGCCTTTAATGATTTCACTATCATCTACACCGTTATATGAGACTTCCACTTCCTTGATGATCGGAGCAGCATCTATTCTCTCATTTATAAATATCCCATAGAACAAAGAAGTAATGACCGCAATAATAATGCCTACAGAAAGTATTTTTTTTCGTTTCATTACTTGTCACCTAACCTATTCATGCTCTATAACTCCTTTAAAAACCTCAATATCTGTTATACCTACAGTGACTGCACTTGATTTTAATCCAAATCTCAACACACTGTTATGACTTTCCATCACCTTTTTAGGAAGCAGCACCATTTGCGATTGAATTTCCCCTTCCATAGAAAACAGAAATGGAATGCCGTTCAGAACCCCACGATTCAATTCATCCCGATCGTCAGAACTATATTTACCATAGTAATTATTCATAGAGACATAATCCCCCGAACCGTATTTCTTTGTATCCTTTACATAGTGAACTTTAGTGGTAAAAACAACCAAAAAACTTTCTTTGAGGTTTTTAAGCGGATAGTAATTATATTTCTCCGGCTTGTATTGGGGTCTAGCTCCCCACTGCAAACCATTTATATCTACTAAATTCCGATTAGGATCGTTTTCATCCTCAAGGTCAATAACCGTCATTCGAATCAACTCGCCTTTGTATAATCCATCACGGGACTCCACCATAAAGCTTTCATCATATGGATGATAGGAATCTGCCAAGTAATCATCCAGCATCGTATTGATATTCGTCCTTCTCCAATTGAACTCAGCGTTCGAACGTGTCAGCTTATCCGCTTTAGGCAGCACTTCCCCATCTTGCAGCTTCAGTAACCGTTCAATAACAGTAATAGATTGGGCGCGTGTCGTTAACCCTTCAGGAGCTACCTTTCCCCCGCCTTTCCCGTGAATAAGGCCGGCATCCGTTGCCAAGTACATGTATCCTGGATCATTGAAGTCGATGTAGTAGTATTGTCCTTCATCTTTACCGGCAGCCTTTACCGCGAACTTCGCCATTTCCGTCCGTGTGATCGCTTCATTCCACTGTTGCTCCGATCCGAACTCGTCCTGGTATATACCTGCTTCCTTCGCAGCGGCCGCATAAGCCTTATACCAATCATTGCCCTTCGTTACGTCCTCTACATCTAATGCCATGGCCGAAACGATCATCTTGATAAACTCTGACCGCTTCACGCTTCTCTCTGGCTTAAATGTGCCGTTATCATACCCTTCCACATAACCTTTCATCACCGCTTGCTGAATATCCGATGCGGCCCAATGTCCATCTATATCCGTAAAAGTAGTGTTACTTCCAGAAACCGCTTCTATCTCCTGAGCTTGAGCATCACCAACAGCACCCGTTCCATCTATAATCCCCACAGCTACTCCAAATACAAGCACGGAACTAAAAAGCTTCTTCCACATTGTCAACATCCTCCTCTATAGTTTCTTTCATGTTTTCTAGTAACAAGTTACTCGTTTTGTTGTACCACCTATCACCTCAATTGCCAACATTTTTCTTCAACTTTCCTTGAATTTCAACATTTCCCAATGCAAAAAAGCACACTTCCCTTACGATTCGTAAGAAAAAGCGTGCTTCGCTTCACATTTATCTCTATATGCATTTATCAATTCGCCAAAATCTACCACAATGTTACTTTACAGGCTGAGCGTTGTCAACACTTTTGAGGCACTTTTTAGTTCACACGTCAATCCGTTACCCCCATCAGCACCATTCCAGCCACACTAGCACCATCCAGTTTCCACCAACACTCCTACTGTTCCCGCACCGTTCAGCCATCAAGGTATGAGTTAATCTACACTAATGATACCCTTTCTCGCCATAAGGTTGAAGCTTCTCCAGCCATCGCTTCTTTAGCTTATCCATTTTCCTCCTGTAGTCCCGCACCACTTCTGCGAGCTCCTGTCCTTCCTCATCACGCACATCCTTGTAATCATAGCGCAATTTCTCTTCCGGCGTGTAGGTCTCCACAATCTCGAAGCGGAACGCCTCAGCGCCATGCTGCTTCCAATCTCCTTGCAGCCCCTTGTTCATATGCGTCCCCATATCGAGAATGAACCTTTCTCGATTCCATAGTCCGTCCAGATTATTGGAAGCGCCGATGAAGACTTTGCCGTTTTTCTCATTCGTAATCTGGTACACGCCCATGGAACGTTCACGCTCCTGGTATTCCGCAGTCAGCAGCTTGCGCTGCTCCTTGGATAAGCCCACTGATTTGCTCATTGCCACTTTCCCCTTTCCATTCTTGCTGTTCGGCTCTATACTTCGGCTTGCCATAGTTGCCTCCTCAGTCGCACCTCTCCCCGTCTCCTTCAACCAGTAAGCGGAGCCATCCTCCTCGCGATCAAGAAAGCCGTATTGAATCATATAACGCCGTAGTGTCACATAATCCTTGCTCCAGAATTGCTGGAGCCGCTCATTCACTTCCTTCTCCGAATAATTCTCTCCGCCTTCGAAGAAAGTGGCGATATGACGAAGCACGGCGATCTTCCGCTTCTCCTTGCGGGGGAATGATAAAAGCGGCCCATCCAGTCCATCCGGAAAGTATTGCTTCAACAGGCTCGCATTCTCCTCTTCCGTCATTGCATACCTTTCATCCACCTGCGTAGCGGTCCGATGAATCGGCACGAACTTGGGCGCATTTGCCGCACCTTGCTCCATAAGCTCCATTATGGCAAGCAACATCTTCGCTTGCCTTGCCTTCTCCTTCAACACAAACCGATGATTGCGTATGGTCGATGCACTGCCGCCAGCCCGCTTCACAATATCTGCATCCGATAGTCCCGCTGCGAATTGTCTGAGCAGATCCTTCTGCAATTCCGTCAGACCTGTCGATTTCTTATCCATCCGCAGCAAGTAGTCCAGCATAGAACCATGCCTTTCATTAGTATGAATGCTTGCATATTTGCCCGCCTCGAACAATCGCTCCCCTTGCCTGAATATTTCCCCTCTCTGGAAGCTCTCTCCGCAGATGAGACAGCAATAACTGTCCGTTACTTCATCCAACACAAAACCTTGCTTCAGCTCCTCCAATGACGCTGACCAGAACCTCTCATCCAAACTCATGTTAATCCACTCCTAATCAACAAACAATTTATTATTTTGTTTATATTTTTTATAGACATTATATATTTACGTTTGTAAAATAGCAATGGTTATAAGAGATCGGTTTAACCTCGATCCTCTTCGGACGAATATGGTAAGAATATCGATTTCACCCCGAAATTACATACCTATCCCGCAAAAAAAAGCAGCAGTCCGAGACGTTCGTCCCGAAGCTGCTGCCCTTTTCCTTGCTCTGTCTGTGCCTACCTTCTTATACCTTCCATCTTACGCCCTCTGTCTATACCTGCCGCCTTACATCTTACACCTTCCGTCTTACGCCTTTCGGCTGTAAAGAAGCGGGAAATAATCGTTGTTGAACGGCTGGCCGTTATAAGGACGCGGTCCCAGCAAGTTTACATTGCTGTGATGCTGTCTGCCTTTGCGATATGCTGTATGTCCCGGCATCAGATGAGCAACGACGGACAGACGCGGATCGTTCGTCATGTTCGGCCCGGAGCCGTGGAACGTAAGCGCATGATGGAAGCTCGCCTGCCCTGCCTTCAAGATGCAAGGCTCCTCCACCCAATCGCGAGTAGCGAACTTCGTTCTTAATTTGTCCATATCCTGATCGAAGAATGTATCGCTGCCTTCTACTTCGCCCCACTTGTGGGAGCCCAGTATCGTCATCATCGCGCCGTTCTCGATGACCGTATCCTGCAAGGCAAGCCATACGGTAACCATGTTCGTCGTGCTGCTGCAGCGCCAGTAGCCGTAATCCTGATGCCAGCCCACATTGCCCAGCTTCGTCTCCTCGCCGCCTGATCCCGGCTTCAGAATGACCTGGTCATGCCACAAGCGGATTTCATCTTCATTCAGCAAATCAGCCGCGATCTCTCCCAGATTCTCGTCGGTCACGAAGGAACGCACCTCGTCGTTGATCCACCAGCCGTTATCCAGCTTCCTGATCTGAAGCTTGTCTTTGGGACGAGCTACAGGATACAACGGGGAACCGTCGCCATCGAAGTCCTTGCTCCAGATGCGGTCGTGCGCCCCACGAAGCTTCTCAATCGTCTCGTCGTCGATCAGCTTGGGACTGATCCAATACCCGTCTCTATTGAATACATCCTTATCTTCTTGCGTTACGTTATACTTGATAACTGACACAATGCCACCCCATTCATGAATGATATGACTTTATAATAGGGGATGAACACTCCGTTTTACTTTTCAGTTATGATCAAGTAGGATTAGAAACATTACGACATACTGAAACAATATAAGGAGTGTCTCTTCATGAATGAGAAGCATATGCCCATCCGCTGGCTGTTCGATCCCTCTATGCACAATCATCATGTTGCCGCCGCTGTCCCCGAGCTGGTGCTGCTTGGTTACGACCGCTTCAATGAAGCGTTGTCCTTGACAGATCATCTGCATGAGCATTGCTTCGAATTCGTCTATATGGAGAGCGGCAAAGCGTCGTGGGTCGTGGACGGAGAAACATACGCGTCTCATACCGGCCAGCTGTTCCATACCCGTCCGAATGAATGGCATCGCGCACGCTTGCATCATATTGAGCCTTGCTCCATTTGGTGGATCATCGTAACCGATCCCTGCACCTCGAAGCACTGGCTTCGCTTGCCTGACGATGAGAAGAAAGCGCTGGAGAGCGCCTTGCACAGCCTGCCCAGAGTTATTGCGGTCGACGCGCGGGTAAGGAGCAATTTTCATCTGATGAGAGAAGCGGTGGAACAGAACGATCCGTATGCCGCCCTTCGAATCCGGCACTGCCTAACTGACGTACTCTTGCAGGCAATGCAACCTCGAGACGCCAATCTTCTGCCGCCGGACTTGCAGGAAGCGATGGCTTCCCTTGCCCTGACGATCGAGCGGAACCCTGATCAGCAGTGGACGATTGAACGGCTGGCCGACGAGCTCGGTATTAGTGAATCACATGTATATCGTGTATTCCGCCAGATGCATGGTCAATCTCCCGCCGCCTATATCGAACGACTGAGAATCGACCAAGCGTGCTCACTCCTTGCACGGCAGCCTGACAGAGCGGTGACAGACATTGCGTTCGATCTCGGCTTCAAGACGAGTCAGCACTTTGCGACCGTATTCAAAAAATGCACAGGACATACGCCTAGCCAGTGGAGAAAGCTCTAAAAAGACAAATCGGGATAAGTAATAACATGAAAATATGCCTTGTGTTCAGGAGGGATTGCGCTACAATGAACTTGTAACGCATTCCTATGTCTAGCACAACGGCTTTTTTCTGTATAAGTAGGATCATCCTAACATTACTTTTTTGGAGGTATCGTCATGCGTAAAATTAAAGTGGCCGTCATCGGCTGCGGCCCGCTCGCCAACAGCACTCATATTAAAGCCTATATGGCCAATCCTACATCCGAAATTAAATACTTCTGCGACCAGCAGTTGGAACGAGCCGAGAAAGCGGTAGCCGACTTCGGCTGCGGCGTAGCCATATCGGATTATCGGATCATTCTAGACGACCCGGAAGTGGAAGCGGTGTCAATCTGTACGCCGAACCATGTTCATGCTCCAATCTCTATCGCATGCATGCGCGCAGGCAAGCACGTATTGTGCGAGAAACCGGCGGCCAGAACGTACGAAGAAGCGCTGGAGATGCAGCGCGTTCAGCATGAGACGGGCAAAGTGTTGATCATCGGTGTCGTGAACCGCTTCAATACAGGCGTCAATCTTATTAAGAAGATGATTGACAACGGCGAGCTCGGCGAGCTCTACCATATCTATGCCAGCTTCCGCTCCCACCGTTCCATTCCGGGACTGGGCGGCACCTTCACGACGAAGAGCATTGCCGGCGGCGGTGTGCTTATCGACTGGGGCATTCACTTCCTGGATATCGTCATGTACTGCTCCGGCGATCCCAAGCCGCTTACAGTCAGCGGCCAAGCTTACTGCAAGCTGGGCAAGGATATGGAGAACTATGCATACAAAAGTATGTGGGCAGGTCCACCGAGATTCGACGGTACATACGACGTCGACGACTTCGTAACGGCGATGGTGCGAACGGAAGGTCCTAGCATCTCGCTTAATGGCGCATGGGCACAGAACATCGGAGAGAACGAGATGTATATCGACTTCCTTGGCGATAAAGCCGGCATTCGCCTGCAATACGGCAAGGAGTTCAAAGTATACAGCTTCAAAGACGGCGTATTGTATGAGACGAAGCCGGAATTCACCGCTGTGGATGCGTTCCAGAACGAGATCGATTCCTTCCTCGCTTGCATCGATAGTGGGGAGAAGCTGCCGTCCCATATCGACACGGTCATTCTGTCCACACAGATTATTCAAGCCATCTATGACTCCTCAGAGCAACGGGCTGAAATCAATCTGACAGGTGAAGTATGAAGAAGATCGGATTCATAGACTACTATCTGGACGAATGGCACGCCAACAAGTACCCGGATTGGATTAAGGAGGCGTCAGGCGGAGAGATGATTGTCGCTTACGCCTATGGCAAGCGGGATGCAGACAACGGTCTGGACAATGCGACCTGGTGCAGGGAGAAGGGCATCCAGCTCCTGGATTCCATCGAATCCGTCGTGGAAGCGAGCGATTACTTGATCGTGCTGTCCCCCGATCATCCGGAGCAGCACGAGGAACTGTGCCGGCTTCCGCTTCAATCCGGCAAGCCGACTTACGTCGACAAGACGTTCGCTCCTGACAGAGCGACGGCCGAGCGCTTGTTCCAATGGGCTGCGGAGTCCGGAACGCCCCTCTTCTCCAGCTCCGCTCTGCGGTTCGCCGCGGAAGCGGACACCGTCAGGCGTGAGGGCATCGACACGATCGTGACGCTCGGACCGGGTCAGTACGCGAATTACTCCATCCACCAGGTGGAGCAGATCGTCGCTTTGATGGGCAGTGAAGCGGAACGCGTCATGTGGACGGGAACCGAAGCCACACCGGCGCTTCATATCGGATTCTCCCGCGGAAGGTTCGCCACCATTCATCACTTTCACGACTGCGCGTTCCAGACTTCCGTTAACTACGCTGCAGGCGGATCGATAAGCTATAAGATAGAGTCCAACTTCTTCGGCAGCTTCATCTCCAGCATGGTTGCCTTCTTCCGCAGCGGCCAGCCGCCCGTCCCTCAGGAAGAGACGTTGACGATCATCACGGTTATTGAATACGGGCACAAAGCCATGAAGACGCCTCATCAGTGGCTGGAGCTGCCGCGCGGATAATTACCGTTTCACGCCTGCGTACCGGATAGTTACGAACATATAGAGCTGAAAGACGGGCCCGCCGGCCCGTCTTTACTGCTATACTCATCCTTATACTTATCCTTACACTCATCTTTATACTTATACATACAAAGCGACAACAAAGGCGGGATCTCGATGACGAACGAACAACAGGCAGGATGCCTTTTCCATTTTGACAATGCCTTCCCGCCGAATCAAGCCCATTACGGCGGAATTAATCTTTATCAATTCGGCGAGATTGCCTGCGAGTGCGGCCATATTATTGCCTCTCACAAGCAAGTCTGTCTGGAGCTGAGCTATATCGTATCGGGCACCGGCAGCTTCTATATTAATGACGAACGCATTACGGTCAAGGAAGGCGATATCGTCTGCAATGCTGTCGGTCACCGGCATACGATCAAAGCGGACAGGGATAGCATGCTCCGCTTCGTCTATATGGGCTTCGTCTTGAATGACAGAGCCGATGAAGAGATGCGGGATATTCAAAGCTATTTCCAATCGGCTCCATACCGGCATGCGACTGGCGCAGATCATCTAATGGTGCCTTTCTTCCGGAACATTGACGAATTCTTCTCGCAGAAGCCTTATTCGCACATGCTGATTCGCAATTGTCTGGAGGAAATCATCATCTTGTCCTATCGCGCCTTCCGGGAGAAGGAGACGGGCAAGACAGCTAGATACTCGCCGGACAAGTGGGGCCATTCTGTCGGCTCAACCGTCTATTCCATCATCCGTTACGTCGAGAACCATATTTACGAGCTGAAGACGATCCGTTCCATCGCGGACGAGCTAGGCTACAGCTATACTTACTTGTCCCATACGTTCAAAAATAAAACCGGCATGACGCTGCAGCGCTACATTAATCATAAAAAAATCGAAAAAGCGCTGGAAATGCTGAAATTCGGAAATTTATCCATCAAGCAAACGGCCGAACGTCTTAATTATGAAACGATTCAATCATTCAGCAAAGCCTTCTCCCGCATTATGGGTTATCCGCCATCCCACTACGTGGCGATGCAGCGGAAGGAGAAGAGCGCCATCAGTTCGGAGCTCCTATAGTTGGCACGAAGCCAAGTGAACGCCTTATAAGGCAATAGTCCCTTTCCCCTCCCCCCATACGCCTATTTTTTCATGCATCTCGAATTTTTAAAGCCCTTTTCACTTTATGAACTGGGCTTTTTTAAATATTTCTCTGCTTTTTAAAATTTACGACGGTCATCGCTTGCTGTAATGTGATGCATGAAAGGAGCACGATAACATGCAAACAGGCGCAGCGGTAAAACCGAATGACAGCCGCCCGACATCAACAGTTGAAGTAAAGAGAAAACGCGGTTTCATTTTTGAATTACTTAAAAACAAAGTGCTTTATTTGATGGCTATCCCCGGCATATTGTACTTCTTCATTTGGCACTATCTGCCGATGGTTGGTATAGTCATCGCTTTTAAAAATTACAACGTTATCGACGGTATTTTCGGAAGTGAATGGAACGGCTTGAAAAACTTTGATTTCCTCATTAAATCAGGCGATATTTTTCGCATCACATTCAACACATTGTTCCTGAACATGTTATTTATCGGATTTGGCACCGTCTTCCAGGTCGGCATTGCTATCTTGCTTAATGAGGTGGGCAAGTCATGGTTTAAGAAGCTCAGCCAATCCTTATTGCTGCTGCCATACTTTATTTCCTGGGTTGTCGTCGGCGTATTCGTCTACTACATCTTCGCCACGAATACCGGCATGCTTAATGGATTGTTGGGGTGGTTCGGCATCGATCCGATGCCATGGTATCAGAGTCCGGAATTTTGGCCGGCGATTCTTACAGCTACTTATATTTGGAAGTGGGTGGGCTACGGCAGCGTCATCTATCTGGCTGCTATCGTCGGCATCGACTCTACGATCTATGAAGCGGCCAAGATTGACGGCTGCAACAAATGGCAGCTTATTCGATACGTGACGATTCCGATGCTGATGCCTACCATTATGGTTTTGACGCTATTAGCTATCGGTGGCATTTTCTACGGTGATTTCGGCATGATCTTCAATATTGTCAAGAGCAACGTGCTTATTTTTGAAACGACTGACGTTATCGACACTTATGTCTATCGCTCCTTCCAGGGTACCGGCGGCGGCATGGGCAGTATTGCAATGGGAAGTGCGGCAGGAGCGCTGCAATCATTCCTCGGTTTCGTTACGATCATAACGGCCAACTGGCTTGTAAGAAGATACAACCGCGACTACGCGCTTTACTAGGAGGTGAGCATCGATGAGTACGATAACCGGAAAGAAAAAAACTTCGCCCTTCACTATCATCTTGTATATGGTATTGACCGGAATGTCGCTGTTTACACTTGCGCCGTTTCTCCTCGTCCTGATCGGATCGTTAACGCCGGAGGTCGAGATTGTCCGCAACGGAGTCAGCTTTTTCCCTAAGGACATGACTTTTAGCGCCTACACCTTTATATTCGAGCAGAATAAGGACATCTTGCGCTCATACGGCGTGACCATCTTCGTCACGATCGTCGGAACGGCATTAAGCGTAGCGCTTACGTCTATGCTCGCATATGTCATTAGCCTGAAGTCGGTAAAATATCGGAACCATATCGCCTTTTTCGTCTACTTCACGATGCTGTTTCAAGGCGGTATGATCCCTTGGTACATTTTGAATGTTTCTTACCTGGGCTTAAAGGATTCTTTGCTCGCCCTTATATTGCCTATGTGCATTAATCCGTTCTTCGCTTTTCTGATGAAATCTTATTTACAGAACCTTCCGGAGTCTCTAAGAGAATCCGGGATTATAGACGGAGCCGGGGAGTTCCGCATCTTCCTTAAAATCGCGATGCCCATCTCGATTCCAATTATTGCGACGGTAACTCTGTTCTACATGCTCATGTACTGGAATGATTTCTACCTATCCCTGTTCTTTATAGAAAGCGAGCATCTCGTATCGCTCCAATATCACTTGTATCGCATACTCTCCACATTGAATTACTTGGCCAGCTCCTCTGCGAATGGTGAAGGGCCTTCGTCTAGCGCCACCATCATCTTGCCTAATGAAAGTGTTCGTCTTGCAACGACGATCTTGACCATCGGACCGATCGTATTCGTCTATCCGTTCATCCAGAAGCACTTCGTGAAGGGGATTACGATTGGAGCTGTGAAAGGCTAAGGCATCATTCGGTTTATTCCGATTGAGCATATATTATAATGATATTAGGGGGAATGACCATGTCCAGCAAGACTCAGAAAATGTTATCTACTGTGCTAGTCGCCATCTTGCTCGCCGTAACCGTCATCGGCTGCAGCAGCGGGAACGGCAACAGTTCGAGGAATAACAACAGCGCCAACCAAGGCAACTCCGGGAAATCGGAAGCCACTGCGACTCCCGAAGAGAAGAAAGAGATCGTCACGATTAAAAGCATTTACCCTGGTGACAAGCCCGCCGGTACGGACGCCGTACTTGCTAAAGTAAACGAAAAAATGGCAGCGGACATCGGCGTGAAGCTGGAGCTTACTTTCGCGCCGTGGGATCAATATGCGAACAAAATTACGTTGGATGCCGCTACAAGCAACTCCATCGACTTCTTCTGGAATGGCTCTTCGCAGCTGGTCAACTATTACTCCCAGAAGCTGCTGGCGCCAATTGACGAGCTGATGGAGCAGCATGGCCAAGCCATCTATGAGAACATTGACAGCATGCTGTTCGAAGGCATGAAAATGGACGGCAAGCTGTATGGTATTCCGAGCACTGGCAATTCACCAAAAGCAAACATCTATCAATCCATCCTGTACAGAGATGACTTGAGAATGAAGCACAATCTCCCGGTACCGGATTCCGTTGAAAACTTTGAAGCCTTCCTGCAAGGCATTAAGGACAATGAGCCCGATCTGGTGCCTCTGACATCCGCATCAGTCGCATACATTCTTATGAATCAATTCGGTCCGGAAGAATATCTGGCTGGAACAGGCAGCTCCGCCGGGTTCAAAATCAACGAAGATGGCACCATTACCGTCATGCCGACGCAAGAGATGACAGGTCTGCGCGAGGCTGCCAAGCTGGTGCATGAATGGTACAAGAAGGGCTTCATTCCGGAAGATATTCTGAATATCGGCGATGTGACTGCACGCTTGACTGCAGGCGCGACTGCAGTCGTGAACGGCGCAGCCATGTCCGCTGCCGACCAGCAGAATGTCATCGCCAACAATGTGAAGGATGCCGTGCTGAACAATCAAGGCTTCGGACCGGAGAAGAAATATATTAGAAGCCCCGGCGGCGATGCCATCTATGTGACCTCCCAGACAAAAAAAGGCGAGGCTGTCATCAAGTTCGTCAACTGGGTATTCTCCAGCCAAGAAAATTATGACTTGTACGTATACGGCATCGAAGGCGTCAACTACGAAATTATCGACGAGCGCGTGAAGATGCTGAATGAGGATTACGTGACGTTCCCTGGCTGGATGTTTAAAAATATGAATTTGCAGCGCTTCGCAGTAGGCATTACAGACGACTATATCGAGAAAATCAAAAAATGGGATGAGGGCGCTGAATTCAGCCCGCTGATGGGCTTCAACTTTAATCCGGAGTCAGTGAAAACGGAGCTGGCGCAAGCGCAGCAAGTATTCAACGCTTACTCCAGTACGTTGAACTCCGGTATCGTCGATCCGGAAACGATATGGCCAGAATTTACAAAGCAAATGAAAGCAGCCGGCCAAGATAAAATTATTGAAGAAGCTCAAAAACAAATCGATGAATTCCTGGCTTCCAAGTAAACGGCATTTTTTATAATTGCGAAAACGGTCCACGACGAGATAACCAATTATCTCACCGTGGGCTTTTTTTGTTTCTGCCCCATACGGCTGACCTTTTAACGATATGTTATATTTTTAAAACAATTGTCTACTTTTTTAAATTTACGCATCTACATGCTTGCTGTATTCTAATGAGAATGAGGGTGTAATAACTTATGGGGGATGACATACATGAGCATATCGTTCTTCAAGCAGACTATCGTCAAATGGATGGGATCTCTCGCTCTAATGATTAGTGCATTTATTATTGCCGTCTCTATCTCTCTGTACAATTGGTACGCCAAGGATAATGTGAAGATATATAGCGAAATGGCCGTTCATGTCCTGCAGAATACAGCTAAGTCGATGGAGATTACGGAGAAATCTCTCGTCGGCACCGGCTTCCTCACCTCAAGGGACAACGAGATCAGCACAATGATGAACAGCAGGAAACCATCTTATGAGACTTACTCTGCTATTCAGGACACTTTAATCGGATTTCTCTTCTCCAATCCTATGGTCAGCTCGGCATATGTGGTCAATCCAGCCGCCAATCTGGTGTTGGGCAGTCCTTCTTCTCATACCATCAACGCCGATGAATACAGCCAGTTCATTCATGACCTGATCGCAAGAGAGTATCCCGAGCAACTGGGAAGCGCCGTCATCCAATTCGATCCGCACACTCCGAATGTGCAAGGGCTTACAGATCAGAAGGACGAGCTTTTCTCCTATATCTTCTTCCAGAGAAGAGAGAGTACCGAGGACGACTCCTTTATGATCGTGAACGTCAGACAAGCAGACATAAGGAACCATCTGCTCAGCATTAATCCGATGAAGGAAAGCGAGATTAACGCAATTAATCATAGCGGCGATCCCGTCTTCTCATCATCCGAGCAACATGCGGTTCCCCATCCCTCTCAAGATGAGGGGATACTGCGACGCATAATGGAACGTCAAGAGGATATCGGTTTTTTTGTTCACAAGGGCCATAGCGGCCGATCACTCGTCACTTATGTCAACTCCGAAGAGCTCGACTATACCTTCTTCAGCGTAACGCCATATGAAGTCGTTCGAGAGTCCGCTATCGCCTTAAGATCGAAAACCTTCAATTTAAGCGCCGCAATTCTTATACTGGGAATCATATCGGCCATCATCATCGCAACCTATTTCCATCAGCCTCTACGGAAGCTGATTGACAAGCATGTGCGCACGCAAGACGACCAAGGGAACCGATCGGAATATGGGAATGACTTTGAGCTGTTAGACCAGCTCATTGAGAACAATCAGAACAAAGCCGCTACTCTGAATCAATATGTGCAAGACAATATGCCTGTCATTAAACAGGATTTCTTCAAAAATGTGCTGGAAGGCCGCATTTCACTGGAAAGCGAGCTTGCGACAGAACGTCTGCAGGAGCTTGGCTCCAACTTCACACATAATCATTACAGTGTCGTCCTATTCGAACTGGAGCAGGCTGTCAAAACCTCACCGACCTTCAAGCCGGAAGCGGACAATCAGCTTCGCTATGCCTTAATCCGTATGATAGAAGGCGACATGAAGCCGATATGCAGCTGCGAAGCCATCTATGGCATGCATGAGAACCATGTCATCTTGATTCTTAATTTCGAAAGCGGAGACGACCAGCTTGCGGAGAACATGACGACGGCGCTGCAGGGCATCCAGGCCGCTGCGGAAAGCGAGCTTTCGTCTAAGCCGACAATTGCTATCGGCCGGGGAAGCTCCGATATCCGGAATTCCTATCTGCAGGCCGTAGAGCTGTTGACCTACAAGCTGAAGTATGGACTTGGCTCCATGATTCAAGACGTTAAAGTAAACGAAGATATTCAAGCTTATAACCTGTATCCGAAAAACATTGAACAGCAACTGTTAACCAACTTCCGCGCATTGAACGCAGATCTCTGTGAGCAATATATCGTCGAGCTGACGGAGCAGCTCTATACCTACAGCATGAACGATATTATGCGCGCAATCAACCAGGTAATGTATCATGTGCTGCAAGCGACGAAGGAGCTGACCGCTTCGAAGGACGCTTCCATCGATCTAGATTACTACGGGCAATATAACAGCTTAATGAATTATGTTACGCTGTCTGAATTCCAGCATAATCTGACCACTTATTGCCAGCATGTCATCGAGCAATTGAAGACGCAGGACAATGATCGTCCTCATACGATTAATAAAGTGCTGGATTATATTGAAAGCAACTATCATCAAACCTCGATTTCACTTGAAGCGGCAGCTGAGCATATCGGCTTGAATTCCAGCTATCTTGGCAAGCTGTTCAAGGAAAGCGAGAATATCTATTTCACGGAATACGTGAACCAGCTCCGTATGAATCGGGCGAAGGAGCTGCTCCTGACAACAAACGAGAATATCGCTGCGATATCCGGCATGGTTGGCTTCAACAGCACCTCTTACTTCGTCACCTGCTTCAAGAAGCACGCCGGCATGACCCCTACCCAGTTCAGAAGCAACGGGTAGGGGTTTCCCCTTTTTCCAGTACTTTATTTCAAGCTGTTTAAAAAATTCTAGAGTAGTTATTTTACAATTGAAAACGCTGTCACCAACGAATTATGATGATCGTGCAACTAAAAATCAATACACAAAGGAGGAAATGGATGTGAACAACGCTTTACAACGCAACAACCGCATCACGCTTCGCAGCATTCTATTGGTATGCATGACCTTGTGCTTGATGTCCAGCCCTTGGGGAAGTCTCGCTCCGGAACAGGCTTATGCAGCCGGCGGAACAACGTACTACTTCTCCACATCCGGGGACGATAGCAATGACGGACTCACGGAAGCTACACCAAAGCAAACACTGGGTGCTGCCGTCGCTCTTGCAGTCGACTCCGGAAGCGGAGAAGGAAATATTCTGAAGTTCAAACGCGGGGACGCCTGGAATATTCCGCTCGGCAATGTTGATTTATCCGGCCTGTCGGGAACCGCTGCGAAGCCGATCGTATGGGATGCCTACGGCGCCGGTCCCCGTCCCGTTATCTCCAATCTGGACCTGCTGAACGATGCGGGATGGGAGAACGTTGCGGGCACTTATCAGTGGAGACATGCCATTAGCGGATATACGGATGCTTATCGCCTCTATGTCAATGACGTTCCGAAGCTGAGGCAGCCTACCTCCGCTCATGTCAATACGCCTGATGAATGGGCCATGACAAGCACTTACGTCTATGTCAATACGGGGTCCGACACGGTTGCTCCGACGAATGTGGAAGTGCATCCCGTTCCTCCAGCGGGGAGTGTCCCCGTTCTGGTCATGAACGATACTCATCATGTGCAAGTAAGCAGTATCGACTTCCGCGGCGGATCTTCTTGGCTGGCCATTGAAGTGCATGCACCGGGCTCCAACATTTCGTTCGACAACATCTCCGTTACCAAGCTGACCAAGTACGGCATATCCGTACATAATCTGGACACAGCAGCTCCATCCGCCATAGTAGAAAACATTAGCGTGACAAACAGCTTCTTCGATAAAGTATGGGCGGACCACATGACGGTAGCCGACACAATGGAATACGGAGACGGCATTCGCTATATGCATGCAGTGGACGGCGGCGTTATTAAAGATAACCGAATCATTAACTTCGGCCACTCGGCCATATCACTGACAGGCTACGAGCCGACTATGCCGGGCGTTCACAACATACTGGTTGACCGTAATGACGTATCTGGCGGGGATGCGGGTTATTCGCGAACGATCGACGTCATCGGGATTCCAGGCAAGACAACAAATAACACGATTCGAAGAAACTACATGCACGATTATACGACGACCAGCCATGTGCAAGGCAGCTATAATCACTACTACAGCAATATCTTCGCCGGGGTGAAAGATACGGAAGTTATCCCCCACTCCCATCAGCCCTATGCCGCCGATATGAACACATGGTATCTGGGCAGCGCCGGACAATACATGGAAGCAAGGAATAACCGTTTCATCAACAATACGATTTCCGAATCGGAGCAGGCTTCCATGGTCATTGGCACAGCATCGGGCGCTACGGGGACGGATATTGTAGACGGCAACGTCATCTCCAACAACATTATGACGAATTGGCATGAGAGCTATGTCGGCGACATCGCTCTGAACGTATGGCAATCTACTGGGAATCTGGACGTGAACAACAATAACTTCTGGGACGGCAGCGCCACGAGACCTTCCGTTAAGTTCAAAAATGATACGGCGGACAGCAAAACTGCATCCGAGCTTAACGCCACTTGTGCCAGTTGCGCGGACAATACACAATTGGACCCGTTGTTCGTGGATGCAGCCAATCGCGACTTCCGGTTAACGGCAGGCTCGCCTTCCGCTCTCCGAGAAGGCGCCAAAGTGACGGACGTAACGTATTACGGCACAGACTTCGTCGATTTCTTCGGCAATCCGGGCGATCCTTCGAAGCCGAGCATGGGCGCCGTTCAATATAGCGGAATGTCTCTGGCGAACGTATCGACAGGCGTTGCACCGACCTTCGGCATCCCTGGCGGAAGCTATCCCGGCACGGTGACGAATCCCGTCTATTTGACGGACGGGTCTACCGTATCAGGCACAAGCGTCGTCGGCAATACCGGCTACCCGATTGCCTATATCCAGCTAGATCTCGGCTCTTATAAAGATGTCAGCATGTTCAAAATGTTCTTCCAGGCGAGCAGCCATCTGTACACGTATAAGGATCTGGCCATTCAAGTATCCGAGACTGCAGACTTCTACGACGCATTCACGATTTACAACAATGATGAGGATAACAGTATCGGACTTGGCTATGGCGAAGATGAGGAGTTCATCGCAACGCCTAAGGGAACAACAATTATGATGGCGCCGAAGAAGGCGCGTTACATCCGCTTCTGGGTGGGAGGATACGAGAGCGGTGACGGCGCGACCAGCCCGCTTACCTACATTAAAGAGCTTGAAGTGTACGGCACGAACCCGACACCTTAATTCACTTACCGCAGGCGCGCAAGCACGCGATTATCGTGCTTGTGTGTCTGCGTACTTGCGCGTCTGCGTGCTTGCGCGTTTGTCCGTTCACACTGCGTTTAAGAAATTCTAGAATCACTTTTTTTAAATTGACAGTGTTCGTATCACAATCCTACGATGAAACTAGTGATTGCGGGATGAAAAGCGTATGCCATAAGCCACAAGGATTCCGTATGGAAAGGAAGGATCTCTGAATGACGACTACTAACACGAATTTAGCGCCACCGATCGCTTCGGATGCATGGGAACGATGGTCGCCCATGCCGCAGATGACTCCGATCTTTCATAAAGCAACAGAAGGCGATGCAGCATGCCTTACGATCACAGCGAACGGCAGACGTCAGATGGACGGGCGCTGGATATGCTCCGCGATTCCTATTCTAGCGGGGACGACCTATCGCATCTCCGTACAGTATTCGTGCGAAGATCATGATGAAGACGCCAATACAGTTCATGCGCTGGCAACATGGAACGATGCCGATGGCAAGCTGCTTCAGGCCGACTACTTGACAGAAGCTTCCGGACAGCCTGACGGCTGGATAGAGCTGTCTCTGACGGAACAAGCCCCTCCTGAGGCGGGGCAATTGCAGTTGGAGCTGATCTTCTTCCGCACGGCATCAGGCAAGGTGAAGTGGCGACAGCCCGTCGCAGCCGAGACTTCGCCGCTTGCCCCTCGCAAAGTGAAGGTGGCGACAACGTTCCTCCGGATCGACAACGATCCGCAAGCCACCGTCGATTCGCATGTGCGGACGATGCTGGAGCTGGCTGATGAAGCGGGCAGACAAGGCGCCGATATTATCTGCTTCTCCGAGCTGATGATCAGGCCTGACGGCGTGCCGCTAATGGAAGCGGCCCAGACGATACCAGGTCCGGTAACGGAGGCGTTCTGCCGGAAAGCGCGGGAGATCGGTGCTTATATTATCGTGAACATCCATGAAAAGGATACGGAAGGCTTCCTGTACAACACAAGCGTCCTGATCGGCCGGGCAGGCGAGATCGAAGGGAAGTACCGGAAGGTGCATCTGACGGTGACAGAAGCGAAAAACGGCATTAATCCTGGCTGTGATTATCCGGTATTCGACACCGACTTCGGCAGGATTGGCATGTTGGTATGCTGGGACCACTTTTTCCCGGAGAGCGCCCGCATGATGAGATTGCAAGGCTGCGAGATCGTATTCGTCTCTACGAAGGGCGACGCCGTCAAGCAATGTCTGGCTGATTCGATCGCTAACGGACAATATATGGTCGTAGCGGGCTGGAACGGCGACAAGCCGTCCCGCATCGTCAATCCGCAAGGCGTTATTCTTGCGGAATCAACGCATCCCGAACGCGAGGTGCTGGTAGAGGAGCTCGATCTGAATGAGCGCTTCCGAACGTTATGGCTGTCGGTCGGACCAGGATACGGCGAGGGTCGCAGTCTTTATGAAGAAGAGCGACGTCCTAACACTTATAATGAGCTGAACCGCCGTTCTCGTCGGCATAGATAAGCTGGCCTTAACTATTCCGGCCCATAATCGAAAACAGCGATACCCCCTCCTCACAAAAGCGGAGTTGGGGGCTTTTTCTTGTTCTGAACTCTGTTGTCATATGCGGCGAAATAAAGTACGATCTTAGAAAAAGCATGTAGTAGAGAGGAGTGCACACGATGAGTTCCAAGAAGGAAAAGGAAAACGTGCTGCGAGAACAGCCGATGACCTACGAGGATTACGCCGCTTTCGACGACGGGCAGCGTTACGAGCTGGTGGAAGGAAAGCTGGAGTTGATGAGTCCCTGCCCTTCCGCACAGCATCAAATTGTGAGCTTTGAGATGCAAAAGCATATCGCCCGCACATGCGAACTGGAATATATGGTATTGTTTGCGCCTCTCGACGTTATTCTGGACAAGCATGAAGTGCGCCAGCCCGATCTCGTCATGATACATCGCAGCAGATTGCATATTTTAAGCAAGCGAGGAGTAGAAGGAATCCCTGATCTGGTCGTGGAGATTCTGTCTCCTTCTACACTTCTTCGCGACAAGCGGGACAAGCTGATAAAGTATGCGTATTACCAAATTCCCGAGTACTGGATCGTCGATCCCGCCAATGGCGCACTGGAGCAGTATGAGCTTGCCGGCTCGTCCTATGAGCTAACGGAAATTTACACCGGGACCATGACCGTACAGTCCAGAAGGATCAGTTGCATCTCCTTTACGATGAAAGAAATTATTAGCCATATTCCTGATCATATACGGGAGTAATGTCTCCTTCGCCTATCTTCGGTCCTTGGGCAGCCATATCGCGAGTATGCCCGCCAGCGGCAATACGCTTGCTCCTATCATAACAGGCGCTATGCCGTGCATATCCGCCATATTCCCCAAGACGATGGCGCCAAGCGCGCCCATGCCGAACGCTAGGCCTGTAATCAGGCCTGAGGCTGTTCCAATCTTGCCCGGCAGCAGCTCTTGGGCGTAGACGACGCTGACGGAGAAGCCCGACTGCAGGATGAAGCCCATTAGCGCAATTGCCGGATAGACCCAAGCTAAGGGCAAATGAGGCAGCGCTATAGCGAACGGAGCCGAACCCAGCAGAGAGAACAGCATAACTTGCTTCCTTCCGATCCGATCCCCCATCAGACCGCCGAAGAACGTGCCTGCTACCCCTGCTGCCATGAACAGGAAGAGCGGAATCTGAGCCATTCCGATTGAGATGCCATACGTTTCCTTAGCGTAGAACTGATAGAAATTGCCGATCGCCGCTGCGTACCAAGTACGGGCGATGACGATGAATAACAGCAAGGATAGCGCGATAGCGACAGCTCTGCGCGTGAAGGAGCCGATTCCATCCTGCCCGGCATGTACTTCCTTCTGCTTCGCAGCTGCAGTTGCTCTCCCCTGCTCCTCCAGCCGTCTCGAATACCATGGCACTACCCGGTATAAAATGACAATCGCCGCAAGGGCCAGCAGCGTTCCCCATATCGCCCCCCGCTGCCCAAGCGGCAAGAAGATATAGAGTGTCATTAGCGGAGCAAGCGCCTGACCGAAGTTGCCGCCAACCTGATAGATCGCCTGTGCGAACGCTCTACGGTTGCCTGCGGCGAGATAGACAACCCGTGAGCCTTCCGGATGGAAGACAGCTGATCCGAATCCGACGAATACAACGGACAATAGCAGCAGCGCAAAATTCTGTGCGAAAGCCATACCGATCATTCCGCCCATGCTGCACAGCATCCCGACCGGCAGCATCCACGGTGTCGGACGCTTGTCCGACCACATCCCAACGACGGGCTGCATAATGGAAGAAGTCATATTCAACGTGAAGATAATCCACCCTACCTGGGCGAACGATAGTTGCATTGCATCATGAAATACAGGAACAAGGGCGGCTACAACTGACTGCATAGAATCGTTCAGCAAATGCACAGTGCTGATCGCGAATAACATGGTGTATACGGTAGTCGTACGCAATGCGCTCTCCGTACGGGTTCCCGCAGCTTGAGTTGACACTATATAGGACCTGCCTTCCAATTAATCTATTCATGTAATCTAGCTATTTGCAAAACGCACGCATACCGGCGAGGATAACGCGAGAGAGTGCTTCGTCTGCATCAGCTTGCCGCTTGCCGTATCACGGCGGAATACAACAACGGTGCCGCTCTTATGATTGGCCGCCAGCAAGTAGCCGCCATCCGGTGTAATGCCGAAGTTGCGCGGCAACTCGCCCCCGCAGCTGATATGCTGGACAGGCTTCAGCTTGCCGCTTGCCGTATCCACTTCAAAGACCGCGATGCTGTTGTGACCCCGGTTGGAGCTATACAAGAAGCGGCCATCCGGAGACAGATGGATATCCGCCGAATCATTGTAGCCGTCGTAGTCTGCAGGCAGCGGTGAATAGGTGTGCAGCGGCGTTAGCGCTCCCGCATCCTTATCGACACGCAGCAATGTTATGCTGGAGTCCGGCTCGTTCGCGACATAAGCCACGGGTAGAGCGGAATGGAAGAGGAGATGCCTCGGTCCAGCCCCTTGATGAAGCCGACATATATGATGTCGGTCCAGCGTCCCCCTATCAAGATTGACGCGGTAAGTAATAATTGCATCCTGACCCAGATCGGTCGCACATACATATTCAGTGCCTGGCATTGCGGTTATGCAGTGGGCGTTGGATTTCACATGTTGGCCCTCACCGGCAATCTCTTCGTCCCGGCCTCCTCCCTTCACAGAAGTAGCCGGTTGCAATTCGCCGTTCGACGTAAGCGGCAACAGCGCGACACGGCCCCCCGTATAATTCGCCACGAATACAGCGCGACCATCAGCGGCAACACTGATATAACAGGGATGCGCCCCTTCAGAAGACTGACTGCTCGTCGTCTCTCCCAGCAATCCGCCGGCTCCTATTGTCATGCTGACGACTCCGCCGCCCGCTCTTCCGTCACTATTGTCTGTCTCCTTCACCGCGTACAGGCATTCGCCGCCGGGGTGCATCGCCAGATAGGATGCATTCTCCACCCCTGCCGTGCTTTGCAGTAGCGTCAGCCCTCCCGTTTCTTTATCCAGCCGGCACACGTGAATGGTCGTTTCGCTCCGCTCGCCATAGCATCCGATATACAGAAGCCCATCTTTCCAACCCCTTTTCATCGCGCCTGTCCTCACTCCTATCTCTTTCATTTAATAAGCTAAAGTGAACATAGCACAAGCTTCATCGGCAGACAATCCTTTTTTTACCGTCTGTTTTCAGGCTCGGCTTCCTCGAACCTTAAATTTTTTTAAGGTTTCTCTTCACAAGCTCCATGCAGTATGTTATAATGTAAGCGCTAACAATTCTGAAGTTCACATTCTTAAAAGGGGGAAAAAGGATGATGAATGCAGCAACGGTAGCTTTAAATGAACGGAATATTTACAAGGACTTCGATCTGGAGAGGGATATTCTCTACTTCAAGATCGGCGTACAAGGTCTCGTAAGCTTCCACGGTCCCTATTACAATAGAAAAATAAGAATGACCGCCGATGAGATCAAGCAGCTGACGGACAAAATCAATTACTTCCAGATTAGCTCCAACTGCTACATTAATATTTCCGGAATCCGATCAATTGAGAACGGTACCGTATGCTTCGGGACGGCAAGCTCGGATACGAAGCGATTGTCTGTCAATCGCCGCAAGCAATTCGTCATCGAGCAGTTGTTCTCGCAACGCAAGAAGAATAACGAAGTGAAAAATTCAAACTAAGTTTCGTCATAACTGACAACCGCCTCTTTCTCGTCTTTACACGTGAAGGGGGCGGTTGTTTGTTATTCGCAGCCCTGCTATATTAATAGGAAAGAACATCCATTGATTCTAGGAGGATACTATGACTAAGCAAGCACAAGCATTCCGTCAGCCGTTCCACGACGAAGAAGCCGTCTGGCTGCAGTGGGGGCCCTACGAAGCGGCTGTATTGCCCCATGTGGGCGCCAACCTTATTGCCTTCCGCGACACTGCGCGGCAATATACTTTTTTGAGAGAGCCTGCCTCCGATGAGATGGACGCATTCCGGGCAAGTCCCGGCGTGCATGGTATCCCCATCCTGTTCCCGCCCAATCGCTACGACAACGGCACGTTCACTTGGAACGGCCGCACGTACACCTTCCCCGTGAACGAAGTGGCGAGGGGCAATCATCTGCACGGGTTCTTCCATACCGCGTCGTGGCAAGTCGACGATTATGGCACGAACCCAACGGAGAGCTATGTCTCGCTAAGTATTGCGATAGACGACAGCCATCCCATCCACCGCTATCTGCCGCATGAATTCACTCTGCGACTGCGATATTCTCTGAGCGATCAAGGCCTGCTCCAGCATGTCATGGTGCATAATCGGGGCGTGGACGCGATGCCATGCCTGCTAGGCTTCCATACGGCGATCAACGCGCCGTTCGCTCCCGGCAGCACGCCGGAGGACTGCCGCTTCACGATGACGATCGACAAGCGGTGGGAGATGAATGAGCGCATGCTGCCGACAGGGGAATATCTCCCGCTGTCCGATGAAGAGCAAGCGATGCGAACGACCGGCTTGTCCCCTTATTGGGCTATCATGGACAATCATTATTCCAGCACGACGAAGAATGGACGCAATATGATGGAGCTGACCGACGCTCATGAAGGCGTGACACTGGTATACGATGCCGGCGCATCGTACAAGCAGTGGATGATCTGGAATAACGAGGCGACACCCGGCTTCTTCTGTCCGGAGCCGCAGCTCAATCTCGTCAATGCGCCTAACGTGACGCTTCCTGCCGAAGAGATCGGACTGGTTACGCTTGAGCCCGGCGCCATCTGGGAAGAGACAAGCCGCATCTATCTCAGGGAGCAGAACTAACTCTCTAATAGAACGAAGGGCGAAGCCGGAGATACTCCCTGCTCGCCCTTCGTCTGCTTAATGCTTAATGATTCAATCCCAGCTTCTTCGCGAAAAATGCATAAGCCTTCTCCGAGCACGCCGACCCGAGTGTCTCCTGTACCCGCCGTTTAGCATCCTCCACGGACAGGCTCTCGTAGTCTTCCAACACCGATCGTAGCCAAGACTCCGACGTTTCGTAGCACATGCTGCTCCAACTTTCATTCTGCCTGGCCGAGCCGGTAATGACGATGTAGCCGCCGCTTTGAAGCTCGTTCAACCCTTTGTCGTATTCCTTCTTATCCTCCTTGGCCCCAAAACCGGCTTCCTTCCTCAAACTGCGCGAATCTACATTGCCGTTCTCACGGATGACGTCATAGATCCGGTAAGCTGCACGCGACATCGAACCGGCTTCGAACCGTTCCTTCGCCGTCCGGTTGCCCGTCATCAACGTCATCATAGCGGGGAACAGCTCGCTCTGGATGAATGCAGCCTTTGCCCCGAAAAATTTGCCGTACGTAGCCTTGCCTTCTTGGGCAATCCGGATGCGCCACAGCCACGGATCGGTCTCCGTCTCCGTATGCCAGGCGCTCTCAGCGGTGACAGTCGTCAGTGCCGGATGCTCAGGGACGAACGCTGCGAATGGAAAAATCCGATATCGCTCCACTAACTGCGCAAACTCGTCATAAGTCGTAATCTCCATGACTGCCTCCTATGCGAACAAACTGATGAGATTGCCGTCGGGATCGCGCACGATAGCGTAACGTTGGCCCCAGACCGCGTCCCATGGCTCGCGATGGCCTTCGAAGCCGTTCTCTACGATGACACTGTACAGCTTGTCCAACGCAGCGGCGTTCTCGCATAGAAAAGCCAACTCAATCCGATGGCCCGCCGGTTCCTCCCAGCCGCCATAAATGTCTGCAATCATCTCCTGCTTGTCGAACGCCAGCCGAATGCCGTCTTGTCCCTCAGCTTCAACATGCATGGCGTCGTCCGACCCTTCCGGAATGGACAATCCCAGCAGTCGGTAAAAATCCAGCGCCTTCTTCATATCCTTCGTTACGATGCCCACCATATCCAAGCGAATTCCCATACCGCTATTCTCCTTCCATGCCATTCGAATCCGCGAAGATTCGCTGGCTTTCCGTTATTTGCTATTCATTCTCATCTTACCCTTACTCTCGATCGAATAATAGGAAAAAACGGACTCTTTCACAACACTCCATGATCCGACCTCCCCCTGGCTGCAAAATCAATCGGATACCTTCTCGTCTCTTCTCCACACTTGCGTCGGCGTCTTGCCGTAATAGCGCTTAAATGCGCCAGTCATGTGGGACTGGTCATAATAACCGTATTGTACAGCCAGCTCCGCATAACTGGCGTAGGCGTCGTCCCGCAATCCGCGGAGCAAGCTCTGGAAACGAATAATGTTCACTAACTCCTTCAGTCCGACGCCGAGCTCCTGCTCGAACACCCGTCTGAGATGCCTTTCGCTATACCCCAACTTATCTGCCAGCTCGGACAGAGACAACGCGCCATTGGCATCATACATATAATACAGTCCGTGTTGTACAAGCCCGGGAGTTGCCGAGGCCTCCCATCGAGACAATCTGGCGGTTAGCAGCCGCTCGGCAAGTTCAATCAGTTCGGGCACATCGCTTGCGAGCAGCAGTCGCTCGGCCGCCGCCCGTCCTTCCATTCCCCATAGTTCCTCCAGATAAACCCGCCCGCCGGTCAACTCGGAGACCGGGATTCGCAACAGGGAACGGGCGGACTCCAGGAACATACGGATACCGAATGAGGACTGCTCCTCAGCGAAATCAAGCACGTGGTACGTCGTCATGAGCCCTGCGGCGAATGCGGCCCCGCTGCTGGAGCTTGCAGTTCGATCGACGATAATATCCACGCAGCCATCGGGAATAATTCGATGGGACTGCATCCCGCTTCTGGGATCGAAATCGACCGACCAATAACAAGCAACATACGCTGCAAGCCTACCGCTCGGCCGATATTCGCGATAGCTGTATCCCGGCAGTTGAATTTCGCTATGCATGGTCGGGGATTGAACGGGACGGAATAGAACCGTCATTAAGGATCACCTCTTCATTCCGTTTAGTACACCAGGTGACGACTAACTGGAAAATGTACAGTTAGATTATTCGAAAATGGGCAGCAAGGTAACAACTAATTGGATAAAGTACAGTTGGAATCCAGTCTTTCAGAGTTTTCTAGCTGAAATGGCAAAAACAACTGTAGCTTTTCCATTTACATCAGGAAAAACATGCGAATCAAGCGCAATCAACTGTACTTTTTCCAGTTATCCCTCCCACGTTAACACCATAACCATATTCGACATCGTTGTACCCTTGACCTTCAAATAGTTCCCACCACCAATCCATCTCTAATTCAACATTTTTTAGAAAATAGACTTGTATAGCGACATATGTCGCTATACAATGTAACTAAGAGGTGAACGACATGGACAAAGAGATTTTGAAAGGCAGTATCGACATCCTTCTGCTCTCAATAATAGCGCGCAAGGATACTTATGGGTACGAGATTGTCCAACAGTTGAAGGAGTTGAGCCAGGATTCGTACCAAATGAGTCAAGGGACGCTCTATCCCGCGCTAAAACGACTTGAAAACAAAGGGTTACTTCGTTCCTATTGGATCGACAACGAAGCAAGCGGTCGGAGGAAATTTTACGCGCTCACGGAAACTGGAAAAGCGGAGTTGACCGACAAGCTGGCCGCTTGGGATCAAGTACACGCACTGATTCAATCGTGCAGAAAGGCTGGATTCGCATGAATTCTTTTGAAGAAGGAGCTATGTTGCCGAGGGTGTGCAAGATGAACATGCGATTAAGTTGGCTATTGCCGACTTTGGCGAGTCGAACCTTGTAGGAGACTTGATTAACAAAGCAGTATCACCGAATCGAAAATGGCTGAGAACCTTGTTGTGGTTTTTCTTGACGTCTTATGCAATGATCGTTGTATATCAACTACTCTTGAGCCCATCGCGACTTATGCTACGTCACATGGAACAGCCTAATCCCAACTTTATTCCTTTTCAAACCATTCTGAATTACGCCAACCGTTACCATAGTCTCAACTTCGATACTTGGTTCATTAATCTCTTCGGCAACGTGCTGCTCTTCGTCCCGCTTGGCTTCCTGCTGCCGATCCTATTCGCTAAGGCACGGCGTTTCTCGATGAGCATCGTCTGGACGATGCTGGCCAGCCTCACCATCGAACTGACCCAGCTAGGTGCGCGTCTCGGCTCTTTTGACGTAGATGATCTCATCTTGAACGTCCTCGGTGGATTAATCGGATATGCGGTATGGACAGTGGCCGCAGTGAGTTGGCGAATTATGTTGCGAAAGCTTCGCCCAACTCTAAAATAAATGTGCAAGACGATTCGAATGAAACAAATCAAGGCGCCTTTAGCAGCTATCCGGCTGCTAAAGGCGCATTCTTGATATCGTTATAGTCCTCTAAATGAGAATTGATGCGTATACACCCGCGTCGCATGAAGCACATACGGCGCTTCTGTTCGTGCGCCCCAGCTGTCGTTGCCGCCCACACCCATCTGCAAGCCGTTCACACGGACAACCGTCTTCTCTGCAGGCGGCAGCAGATGGGGATGATCATGCGCCTCCAGCTCGCTAGGCGTATAAGGCAAGGCATTCAGCTCGAAGCTGGGGTTGCCCTGGAAGCTGAGCCCTTCGCCGGCAGCATTCGTCACGGATGCGAACCGCACGCCGACCTTGTTGCCCGTCTCTTGTGGACGAATGTACGGAGCCAGCTGATCCTTCACTTTGCCTGTATACAACCCAAGCTTCCCTCCGGTCTGGCGATCCCAATACGTCTCCTCCGGGCCTTTCCCGTACCAGCTTACCGTATCGAATGCTGCAGGCATCTGCAGCATGACACCTACTTCAGGAATCTCCGGCAAGGATTCGCCGCCAGGATGAAGCTCTTCCCTGATGTCCACCGTTCCGTCCCACTGCACTCTGTAGAACATGTTCACATAGGAGACCACAGTAGTGGGCAATGCGTAACGGACAGCCACTTCGATCTCTCTCGCTCCTCTATGCCAAGTCATGCTCAGCAGCTCGCGTTCCGCCCCGGCCAGTCTCCAGGTTGCGCACCGCTCATTCCCTCTGTTGCCGCGGTCGTTATCCGTGTAAGCTCTCCAGAAGTTAGGCGCAGGCGCCGAATACAACAGCTCCTTGCCGTTCCATGCATAGGAGGCCAGATCGCCCGTGCGTTGATCGAACTTGATCGTGAACGTGGTATTCCCTTCTCCACTTCCGCCGCTCACAGCAAGAATATGTTCGTGCTGCTGCACGACAAGTACACTATTGGATTCCGACTGCTGCCGCAGCGCATCGCCGCTTGCTTCGGCAGTCAGCTTCGCCGGCAGAATAAATTGCTCGAACGCAAGCTCATGACCTGCTTCCGCCCACAGAGCCGTATCCTTCAGATGAACGCTAACGGTCAACACGGCTTCCTGGGACATATTCTGCAATACCGGCAGTACATACGGCACTTCCACTTCCACATCTGTTAACGGCGCAGCGCTGACGGACAGCTTGCCCTCCTGCACTGTCTGCCCGTTCACAGCAACGGACCACTTGAAGTCGTATTCATCCAGGGATAAGAATAGCGCTTTGTTGGAGACGGTTATCCTTCCTTGCTTCAGATCAGATTCCCTGAATTTCACATGCTGGTATACCTTCTTCACTTCCTGCAGCTTCGGCGAGACGGCGCCGTCTGCGAATATAAGCCCGTTCCCGCAGAAGTTCCCGTCATGCGGCGACTCCCCGAAATCTCCGCCATATAGCATGCGGGCATTTCCATCCTCATCCGTCACCCGAATCGCCTGATCGATCCAATCCCAGATGAATCCGCCCTGAATAACGGGATACTTGTCGAACAGCTCGCCATACAGATGCAAGCCGCCGCAGGAGTTGCCCATGGCATGACTGTATTCGCATATGATGTAAGGCTTCTTCGGCGAACTCAGCGCATACTGCTCCACCGCCATCGGATTCTTATACATCGTGCTCTCGATATCAGAGGCCGCCTCGGACGGACGATAATGGAATACCCCTTCATAGTGAATGAGACGCGTCGGGTCCTGCTCCGAGAGGAAATCATACATGCGGTGGAAGTTGTCTCCGCCGAACGATTCGTTGCCCAGCGACCAGATCACGATGCTGGGGTGATTCTTGTCCCGCTGCAGCATGGAATTGCAACGATCGATGCACGCAGCGGTCCACTCCGGCCTGCTGCCTGGTATCGTCTCCTCCAGCTCCTGCTGTCCGTACTTCCATGAGCCGTGCGTCTCCAAGTTGTTCTCATCGATCACATACAGGCCATATTCGTCACAGAGCTGATACCAGAGCGACTGATTGGGATAATGGGAAGTCCTCACCGCATTGATATTGTGCTGCTTCATCAGCTTGATATCCCGACGCATATCCGACTCGTCGATCGCACGGCCGGTATCGCAGGAGAACTCATGGCGGTTCACGCCTCGGAACAGAATCCGCTTGCCGTTAATGAGCATAAGGCCATCCTTGATCTCGAAGCGGCGGAAGCCTACCCGACAGCTTACCGTCTCCAATATTGTGCCATCGCTCGACTTCAGTGCGAGCACGAGCGTGTACAGATTAGGCTGCTCCGCGCTCCACAACAGCGGCTTCTCCACCGATGCGGACAACGCAGCATTCGTATAGTCCTCGCCTTCGACCGTGATCGAAGTCGCCAGAGCTTCCCGCAGCACCGGCCGCTTGTCCCCATCATAGAGCTGAGCCTCCAGCGTCAATCCGCCCAGCTCCCTGCCGAAGTAGTTAATAAGCTTGGCGCTTATCTTCAGCTCGGCGTCGCAATAGCGCTCATCCAGCTCGGTTATGACACCGAAGTCGTAAATATGCGCTTCCGGGGTTGAATACAGATATACATCGCGGAAGATGCCGCTCATCCGCCAGAAATCCTGATCCTCCAGCCAGCTTGCATCGCACCAGCGATATACTTCCACTGCCAGCTTATTGTCCCCTTCCTGCAGATACGGTGTGAGATCGAACTCCGCCGGGGTGAACGTATCTTCACTGTAACCGACCAACTCACCATTCAGCCAGACGTAGAATGCGGATTCGACACCCTGGAAGCTGATGAACACCGGCTGCCCCCTCCATCCATCGGGAATCGTGAAGTGGCGAATATAGGAGCCGACGGGATTGTATTTCACAGGCGCATACGGAGGCTTAACCTCCTCATTGCCCACCCACGGATAGACCACATTCGTATATTGCGGATAATCGTACCCTTGCAGCTGCCAATGTGCGGGAACGTTAATCTCATTCCAGGCACTACTGTCATACTCGGTCTTATAGAAGGACTCTTCCCGCTTCTCCGGGCACGTTGCGAAGGCGAACTTCCACTTGCCATTCAACAGCATGCGATTGCTGGACTTGGCATGGTCGCCTATGAGCGCCTCTTCCACTGTATGGAATGGCATCAGATGAGCATGGGCGTCCATCCGGTTCAGTTGGTAGATTTCAGGGTTATTGTTCCATTCCGGATAACCGTTGGCAGGGGGGGAATAGATTAATTTTTTTCTCATAATCGTTAAGCTCTCCTTCCTCATCATCAAGTATATTACGATTATAAATGACATAACCCCCTTTATTAATCATAATATATGATATTCTTCTATTAAAATATGAAACTAACCTTTACCCTCCCATTTCCCTCGTCCTCTAGCCTTCCATTATTTACAGCTAAATCTATCGCAGCATCCTCATTAAAATGGAACTGAACACCCATTCCATACATAGAGAGGAAGACCTCGCATGAAACACAAGATGAAAAAGCTCATATGTATGTCCGCTATGCTCTCTGTTCTTGCAGCATCGCCAGGGATAGCTGCAGCTGCAACCTATACCGTTCAGCCTGGAGACAGTCTATGGAAAATTAGCGTCAAGCACGGTACGACAGTGGAACAGCTTATGCAACGCAACGGTTTGAATTCCCACAATCTACTCGTTGGACAGACACTGCAGGTGCCAGATCCGCAGGAATACGACACAATCTCCGTCAAGAGCAACGATACAATGTGGAAAATCGCCCTGCGATACGCTGTCCCGCTGGACAAGCTCATTGCGGCCAATCCCCAAATCCCGAATCCGAATATGATATGGACAGGTCTGGATATTCGCATGCCAAAAAAACCTGCCGCTTTCGCAAATGGCGTATTCCCGCTGAAGGCAGGTACATATACCGAATATACAAACAGCTATGCCGAAGCCCGCAGTTGGTCACCTAATGGCGAAGAAATCCGCAAGCACGAGGGCGTCGATATAATGGCGAATGAAGGCGCGCCTGTATACAGCGCAACGAGCGGCACGATCGTCAAGGCGGGATGGAATGAATATGGCGGCTGGCGTGTGACGATTCGGGTTGACGACAACACGGAATTCTACTATGCGCACTTGTCAGGATACACTTCCGGCATCAAGGTGGGGGCGAAGGTCAGCGCCGGACAGCCGATCGGCTATGTAGGAAGCACCGGCTACGGCCCTGAAGGCACGAGCGGCAAATTTCTGCCTCACCTGCACTTCAGCATATACAAGCGCACCCCGTCTTACCATTCCATCGATCCCTATCTTTACTTGAAATGGTGGGAACTATAATTACTTCCGCCAATCACTATTCGAACCCAGTTGACATAGCACGCGTCGATAAATATCAAATAGCCTGCCGGCATCTGAAGCCGGCAGGCTATCTCTACTCTCGCAGCTGGTCCCTACCGACACTGGCAGGAACCTGTGCTCTGTTGCGCCGCTCCTTACGTCGTTACCGGAAACTGAAGCTCGTACAGCTCGCGGTATCTTCCCCTCCGCTCCAGCAGTGCCCAGTGCGTTCCCTGCTCTACGATGCGTCCATCCTCCAGCACATAGATCCGATCGGCACGCTGAATCGTCGACAGGCGATGGGCGATAACGAGACACGTCCTCCCTTGGAGAAGCGTCTGCAGCGCCTCCTGAATCAACTGCTCCGATTCCGTATCCAGCGAAGCCGTCGCCTCATCCAAAATAATAATGCGAGGATCGCTAAGCAGCGCCCTGGCGATGGAGAGCCGCTGCTTCTGTCCGCCTGACAGCTTGATCCCCCTCTCTCCGATCTCCGTATCGTAGCCATTCGCGAAGCCTTCAATAAATGCAGCCGCATTGGCCGCTTCAGCGGCAGCCCGGATCTCCTCTTCGCTCGCGTTCTGATTGCCGTAACGGATATTCTCAGCGATCGTCCCGTTGAATAGGATGACATCCTGGGACACGATACCGATGCTGGAGCGCAGCGACTGCTGCGTAATATTCCGAAGATCATAACCGTCGATCGTTACACTGCCGCTGTCCACATCATAGAATCGTATAATCAGATGGGCGATCGTCGTCTTGCCCGCTCCCGACGAACCGACCAGCGCCGTCACCTCTCCGGCCGCCAGCTCCAGATCGAAGCCGTTAAGCACCGCTCCGTCGCTTCCATATGAGAAGGTCACATCCCGGAATCGAATGTGTCCCTTGACGGTGGGCAGCTCCACGGCATCGGGCGTATCTTCTATTCCCGGAGTCGTCCGCATTACCTCTTCAATTCTCTCATAGGCGGCCGCTGCCTGTTGGACAGTATTCAGAATACGGCTGAAGCGTCTGACCGGATTCTGCAGCAGGCGCAAATATGCAATAAATGCAACCAGCGTTCCGACCGTCAGCTCTTCTCTCATCGTCAGCCACGCGCCGAATACGACGACAATCGCGAGTCCGACATAAATGATGAAGTCGATAATAGGCTCGTAAGCGGCCCGCAATCGTGCCGCTCGAACGTTCGCCTCCCTATTGCGCTGCGTCCGCTCCGTGAACCGCTCTGATTCGTATCCCTCCGCCGTGAAGGACTTGATCATGCGAATGCCCGTTAACGTAATCTGCAGATGGTCGCTCACATCCGCAACCGACTGCTGCACCTTGCGGAATGCGGATCGAATGCTGCGCCCGAATAGCCTCGTTATGAAGAACATAACAGGAAACGTGGCCAAAAGCAGCAGCGTTAATCGCCAATCGACCCAAAGCATATATGCAGCTATCGCGACAAAGGTGAAGGAGTCTGTAAACAGTTGCAGCATCCCGGAGGAAATCAGCTGCTGCAGCATGCTGACGTCGTTAGTGACGCGCGACATCAGATCTCCTGTCCGATTCCGATCGTAATAAGCAACGTCGAGCCGTTGCAGATGGCGGTACAAGTCGTTGCGCAGCTTGAATAGCACCTTCTGTCCGACAGCCGCCATGAAAGAGGCGCTTATAAACCGCATAACACCGAGCAGTGCCGCGGCCGTCAATATGCCTGCACCGATGAGCATCAGTTGCCCATACAATTGCTCTACAATAATGTGGTCAATCGTATATTTCGTCAGCTGCGGAATGAGAAATTCAAGCAGAGAGATTACTATCATGCCGATCAGGGCTGCAAGCAGCCCTCTCCATTCCGAGCGAGCATTGGCAGCCATCTGGACGAGCATATGCCATACGCTGGCTGGCTTCACCCGAACCCCGCTACCGAACTTCCGCATCCCCATGCCATCCGGCATCCGTCTCTCCTGCATGTCGAGCCCCTCCCTTCTTCTTCCCTTCCTCTCATTCTGCACCTCCCCCACTACAGCTCAAGCTTCAGGAAGAAGATGACGGCCGTCACAGTCAAAATGCTGAACAGCGTGGATATGAACACTGACTGGGAAGCGAATTCCTTCTCATTATCGAACTCTACAGCGAGCAATACACTGCTAAGCGACGTAGGAACCGCAGACGATACAATAAGCGCTGCTGCTACGAATCGCTCCAGACCAAGCAGCCACACGATCAGCCACGCGAGCAGCGGACCGGCCACCAGTCGGAGGATGCCGGACAGACTGACGTCAATGACAAGCGAACGACTCACCTTCCAGCTCATGCTGCCGAGCTGCACCCCAAGCGTAATGAGTGCCGTGCCGATGAACGCATCGGACAAATAGGTAATCGGCGTCTCGATCGATTGCGGAATGGGCACATGCAAGTAGCGTAGCAGGAAGGCAAGCGGGATGACATAGATGACCGGCATGGACATAATCGTCCGCCAGATCGCCGCCCGATTGGCTTTATGCGCATTAACATTATATACGCCATATGTATTGGGGATGAGCGATTGCATCATCATAATCAACACTTGGACAGCCAGCGTCTCCTTATTCCCGGAGAAGGCTAGCTGATTGAGCGGAATGCCGTAATTGGCGCTATTGTAGAACAACACGCTGTTGCGCATAGCGCTTTTCATACCGGGGCTGTAGCCTCTGATTCGGATGACGGTCTCCACCAGCACATATTGCCCCACCATGAATAGAACGAAGAACAACATGACTTCCCCGATCGACTGCGCCGTAATTGCCGTATTATAAATCAGATTGAACATAATGGCTGGAGAGAACAGATAAAAATTAAGCTTGGACAACGTTTTAATATCCAATGTGAAGGCTCGCTGAAGGATAACCCCCAGACCGATCAGAAGCCCCATCGGCAGTACGTTAGTAACTAAAATATGCAAAAAAATATCCATCTTCAGCATCGTCTACTTTCTTCTAGTATTTCGCTCGGAACGCTATGTTTCATTTTAATCAGTTATAGGATTAAAGATCAACCCGTTATTTGACGTTTGCTTCATCTCCATAATGGCAACTCTAGTGTAAAAAGGGAATGAGGAGTGCCTCATGAAAAGCACAGGAATATCCTTCTTGCACTTATCCGCCATCATGTTGCTTTCAATCGGATTGATGAATCACGTGATTCTGATTCCTTCCTTGCTGGAAATCTCGAAGCGCGATGCCTGGCTAACCATCATCGTGACTACCGTGCTGTTCATACCGGTATTCTGGGCGATTGCCATTATCGCCAAGCGAAGCCAAGCGATGAATAAGCCGATGATGACGTGGCTTGTTGAGCGTATTGGCAAGATTCCTGCTGGCATAATCGCGGCCGCTTTTGTTTGTTTGCTGCTTCTGTCCGCCGTCACTACCGGCAAGGATATGAAAATATGGACGAGCTCGACGTATTTGCCTCTGACGCCGCCAAGCGTAATCGTACTGTCCTTTATCGGCCTGTGCTTGTATTTGTCGCTGCAGGGAATTCGTTCAATCGCTCTCGTCTCCGTCATACTGCTTCCTTTCGTCCTAGTGTTCGGAGAGTTCGTGATGATAGCCAATTTCCCTCACAAAGATTATAGCATGCTGTTTCCACTCTTCGAATACGGTTCCTCAGGCATGTGGCGGGGAATCGTGTATGTCGGTACCGGTTTTGTTGAGATACTTTATATATTGCTGCTGATTCATTATGTGAAGAACAAAGTGAAGACTGGCTATATCATTCTATTGGGACTGGCTATGGCAGGCTTGACAATTGGTCCGGTTATGGGAGCGATTGCGGAATTTGGACCCGTAGAAGCTGCAACACAGCGGTTTCCCGCATTCGAAGAATGGCGCCTTGTTCGGATAGGCAACTACATCAACCATCTGGACTTCTTGTCCATCTATCAATGGATAAGCGGGGCTTTCATCCGAATCAGTCTGGCCATTTTTCTTATTTCAGACCTTTTTCCCGCCCGGCGCCGCACAGTGGCTGCCAGCATAGCCGCTGTTCTCATCGCTGTTCTGACCATATGGCCGATGAGCGATATATCATTTCTGCGCGCAATGATGATTTATTATTTTCCATATGTATTTGCCTGTATGCTGATATTGGCAGCAGTGCTGCTAGTGCTTGCCTTGATTGCTTACAGGAAGAAAGGATGGTCGCAACATGGATCTGAAAGCCGTTAAAGAGTCGTTCACCGAATTGGACGATATCGTCATTGAATGCCGACACTTCCCGAATCATCAGGATGTGCACCTTATCTATTGCAAATCATTAATCGACCTTCAGCAGATTAACAGCATGATCGTACCGGAATTGCAACGGTTGCAGAAGCAGGTGCCTTCCTCTGATCAAGAATCGATTCTGTCCCATTCCAGCATGCAACTAACTACAGTGAACAAGTTGGAGGATTTGATTGAAGCTGTCTTTCATGGGGACGTCGTGATGTATTGGAATCAATCTCAGGCATGCGCATCTGTTCCAATCAGCAATATGCCCAAAAGGTCGACAGAGGAGACCAACATTGAAGTATCGATCCGCGGCCCCAAGGACGGGCTGGTGGAAGATATAGAAACGAATATCGCATTAATTCGCAGACGGCTTCCCGTCAGTCAGCTTGCGTATGAGAAGCGAATCATCGGCGGACGCACACATACGAAAGTGGGGTTGCTTTATTTAAAAGACAAGCTGGATGACGATATATTGGCGCTTGTTCGCAATAAGCTGGACAATATCCCTTCTTCCATAGAAGAGCTGACAAGCGCCAATCAACTGGAAGAGCTTATATCGGACAAGCCTTACAGCTTATTCCCGCTTACCGCATATACCGGACGAGCGGACTTCATCGCTTCTTGCTTGCTGAAGGGGAGATTCACCATCATCATCGACGGCGTACCCGGCGCGATGATCGCACCAGCCACTTTGCCGCTGCTGCTCAAGACGCCGGAAGACAGTCACTTCAACTTTCTGTCTTCTTCACTGGGAAGAGTGCTGCGGATGTTAAGCCTTATTAGTGCCATTATGCTGCCCAGCTTCTTTATTGCGCTTATCGGTTTTCATCAGGATCAATTACCCTTTCCCTTTCTTGCTACCATCGTGCTGACGCGATTAGGCACCCCGCTGCCGGCCCCGTTAGAAATGCTGATGGTACTGCTCCTGCTGGAGACATTCAAGGAAGCCGGCTATCGCTTGCCGTCCATGATTGGTCAGACACTGACTGTTGTAGGTGGACTCATCATTGGAGATGCCGCCATCCGGGCAGGCATTCTCTCGCCTACGATCGTCGTCGTAGGCGCTATTTCACTCGTAGCCGGCTCTACACTGATCAGCCAGACGTTAGCCGGGACGATCAGTACCATAAGAGTTATCGCGTTATTGCTTTCTTCTTTGCTTGGCATGTACGGTTTTATGCTGTTTACGATGCTGTTAATCGTATACATGATCGGTCTCACCTCCTTCGGCATCCCTTACTTGTCACCGTTCGCCCCGCTGCGTCTGAAGGAGATATTGCAGGCCACTTTCTCACTCCCGCTCAAGTGGATGGGGCGAGTACCGAAGAGTTTGAAGAAAGGAGATTAATGCATACATGATCCATGCGGCCTTTAAACTCCGCGTCGTTCTTTGCCTAGTCCTAGTGCTCTCCATCCTGTTGCTAGCAGGCTGTTGGGACTACAAAGAAATTCAAAAAGCCGTCTATACGACAACGATCGGAATTGACTACTCGGACAATGAATACACCATCTATATGCAAGCCCTGACGTTTTCCAATGTAGCGCAGCGAGAAGGTGAACGTCCGGCAAGGCATAAATCCGTTATCGGCACTGGGAAGGGCAAAACGATGACAGAGGCTTTCTTCGATCTATACAAATATGAGCAGCAAACGCTCTATTGGGGTCACATCATGGCAGTTATTATTCATGAGAATGCACTAAAGCAATTAAGAGTAGAGCAGTTCATCGATCTGATTAACCGCTATCGGGAAATTCGCTACAATCTCTGGTTGTTCGGCACGAATACGGATATTAAAGAAATATTGAACATCACACCCAATTTCGGCTATTCGCCTAGCGAATCTGTATTAATGAAGCCGGAGCATAACTATGCCCAGTACTCCTCCATAAAACCGGTATACTTCTACCGATTCATCGCGGACTATTACGACCGAGGCAAAAATGCGATTCTACCCAGAATCAACGTCAATAACACGCATTGGCAAGAGGGTATGGAAAAGACACCTCAGCTTGTTATAGATGGAGCCTACATCTACAATCGGGAACATTTGAACGGCTATCTGTCTACCGATCAACTGATTGGGAAAAGATACACGAGTCCTGCCTCCATCCGATTGCCGCTAACGATTTGGCTGCACGGAAAACCGGCGGCAACACTTGTCCTCAATCGTCCCAATGTGAACCATACGTTTGTCGTGAAAAACGGCAAAGTGGTCTTTGATATCTCCATTCACATATCCGGATTTATCGATGAACTGGTTCAAGAACCGAACGAGAGAGAGGTTATAGAAGCTGTTGAGAAGAAAATAACCGAGGAAGTGAGAGAGACTTTTCGAACCGGTAAAAAAATGAAGGCGGATGTATACAATTTGGGCACCGTTTTATTTCGATATCATTATCGGGACTGGCAAAGATACATTTTGCCTCATCCCGACATGAGCACTGTTGAGCTCGATAATGTGACTGTAAAGTTTCAATTGAAATATAGCGGCAAATACAAAAACCGACTGTCATGAGGCATTGTCGCTCATGACAGTCGGTTTGCTTCTATAGGATTGTGCTAGGTTCCGAACAACCTCATGATGACTATGCCTGCAAAGGCAAGGATAATGCCCGCCAGCTCTGTCCGAGAGAAGCTCTCCTTCACCACGAATCGGGTATAAATAAGTATGATAATCACATTAAGCGCCGCCACGGCGGAGACCAGTCCGGCCTTGCCGAGATCAAATGCGGTTATGATAAAGAACATGCCCACAGTATTCGTCGTTCCAACCGCCATACCTATCAAGAAGGTGCGCAAGCGGGAAGGGACAATACCTGCGGCCGCCTTATCGACAGCAGCTGACTTCCCTGACACTTCTACGGCTGCGGCAAGCTCGGAAGCTTGCATCCTCGACTTCCTGAGATCGGCAAGCCACCATAATCCGAAGCATATCGCTCCCGTCGTGAATAGGAAGAACATGCTGGGGAACAGCTCCGCACCGATCATCGTAGACCACTTGCCCGACAAATCGTTAAAGGCGAACATCAGCATAGCGAGCAGCCCCCACTGAGCGCCTTGCAGGTTGCGAAGCGATAAATCGTTGGAATATCTGACAAGCAGCACTCCACAAATAATAATAAGAAACGCAATAAGTTGCATCGTATGAAGTTTCTCTCCCCATAACAGGTAGGCAACAATGACGACCACAACAGATGGCAACGCTGTAAGAATGGCGACCAACGACGCTTTTCCTACCGCAAATCCTTTGAACATTCCCGCATTGCCGCCAAGTGAGAACAGTCCCATCAGAATACCGACAAGACTAGCAGCCCCCCAAGCGGAACCGGTCGCGATCGCAGCGATTAAGTTCACTACAGCCCCCATCGTAAATGCGCCGCATAGCAATAAATTGCGGTCAAAACCTTGCTGACTGGTCCAATGATACGATATCCCCCTCATCCCGAAGCTAACCGCCGCCAGGATGGCATACATAAGCCACATCTTGCCTATATCCTCCTCTGTTTTCCCTACCGTACCTACAGACTGATCGTTTTCGTCTGCACTTGAGCAGTTGACATAATACTCTCCATCATAGCATCGATTTCACTTCTTGGGGAGATCATCTTCATTTTCTTTTGCTGTAACTTCCCGAGGGGAAAGTGGGCGTTCTTTTCTTGCCATTGCAAAAATCGAATACAAAAAAGAGCGGAGACCTCCCCCGCTCTAATTGTGTTATATAGCTTTCATTCTCGGGCTATATTATTGAGCAAAATTATTAACGATAGCCCATTGTTACGATTTCAAATGGTGCAACTGCTTGAACATGGGTTCTGCCCTGGCGAACAGGCAGTGAAGCACCGTCGACATCAGAAGGCTGTTCCATAATGTTGCTCTTGTACACTTCCTTGCTGCCCTCAGGCACGGTTACGGACAATTCAGCCGGCTTGTTGTCCATGTTGTACCAACGCATCATCACATCGCCGGTGCCTTCAGCAATCTTCATGGAAGTGAACGCCAGTCCTTCACCTTCCCATGCAATTGCTGAGGAGCAAGCAGGCAGCTCGCCTTCATGGAGATCGGTCTGAACCGCTTGCCAAGTAATGCCGAATTGATATGCACGCTCGTAAGCATGGAATCGCTCAGATTCGCCGCCGTGCGGCAACAGCATCAGGCTGAAGCTATGCTCGCCCAGACATTGCGCTTCCGGTGTCGGGAATACGCCCCAGTCGCCAAGCTCGCTCACGGATCGAAGAAGTGTGACCGCGATCGTATTGCGACCGTCACGGAGCAGCTCATATTCATGCAAGCCTTGATTCGCAACTGTCAGCCCCGCTTCGCTGTTGCTCACATCGACGAACGCTTGCTGATGTTGGCAATTGCTCGGGTTCTCCCACTCCTTCGCAGGCTCATTGTCCCGCTTGGCTACTTCGAAGATGGAGTCGGCATAATGATGGCTTGCCGCCACATCGCTCGGGAACAACGCCCGTACCCGATGGTCCATCGCCTGATTATCGAAGCTGACAACAATGCCAACGCCACGACCGCTTCTGTCCAGGCTGACGACGACGCGAATGACGAGCGGCACTGTACGCTCTGTCGTCCGACCGCTCTCCCGGTTCGGGAAGTAGACGATCTCTTGCTTCTCCTGCTGGAACAATTCATCGCCGGATGCCGGAATGTCGAGCTCATGGACGATCTCAAGCGCAGCTCGATAGCTTGTATTCTCGATAAGCTTGACCGAAGCCCGCTTGTCCTTCGTCGTAATCGCCGTCTCTCCATTCGGCTGCTTGTACATATACTCATTCCCGATGTCGCCCGTATCCTCGAATATAAGTAAGTCGCGGAATTCTCGTCCGCTCGTCTTATCTGTCACGATCAGGCTACCGTCGGCTTGTGCTTCCACACGCAAGTAATCGTTCTGCAGCACATGATTCCCGTCGGCTAAAGCTTCCTCTTCCCCGTTAACCACCGTCCCATTCGTCTGCATCCAGGCGAACGAGCGCCAGCCTAAGGCTGGAACTGCAGCCGCTTCAAAAGTAATCCTGACGCGGCGGCACATGTACGGCTGGCGGAACCGGTCTTCCGGCAGATCATAGCCGAATTGCAAGCCGAGATCCTCAACATCGCAATAAACAGCTTCGCCTTGCTCGTTCAGCAGCGTCCTGTCGGCCAAGCTTACGTCTTTCATCATGTTGTTCATCTCCGGAATCGACTTGCCTTCACGGAAGTAAATGCGGCTGACATCCAGTTCCACAGCGACTACGCCGCTGCGCTCCCAGCCGCTTGTATTGAATACGACGAATGGCAAGGCGTTCTCGCCATATTGTGCGAACACGCTTGTCCGAAGCGCAGAGGCGATAACCGCCTTGCTATCGTCGATAATGGATTCCGCGACATGACGGCTCTTATCGAATCGAGTGACCATCTCACGATGCACTTCATCGACGCTGCAGCCGCAGATGCTGTCATGCGGATGGTTCTGCATCAGCGTCTTCCACGCATAGGTGAACAAGTGATGCGGGTAGGATTGGCCCAACCGATGCGCGATTGCCGCGAGCGGCTCAGCCGTGCTCTCCAGCAGCGACTGTCCACGCTGATTCATCTGCTTCAGATAGACGCGCGCGGAAGCCGTATTCACTAGCGTGGACCACCCGTCCGTACGCTGGCTGCGAAGCTCTCCCTTCACGACGGAGAGCTGCCCTTCACCGGACATCGCCCCACGCACTGACGCAAGATAGTCCTCGAAGTTGGAATGAATGAACTCCACTTCAGGATGAATGCGCTTGGCTTGCTCGATGGCTTCCGGAAGATCGCACTGGATAGGCTGATGATCGCAGCCGTTCATATAGAGCAGTTGGTTCGTGGATGCATACCGCTCCGCATCCGCCAGCTTGCGCTCCCAGTATTCACGCGCTTCCGTCTCGTCAGTCGGTACTTCATTGCCATTGCTGTACCAATTCGCGAACAGAATGCCCAGCACCTTCGAGCCGTCCGGGCCTTCCCATACCAATTCCGAGAAGGAGGACTCGTAGGAATCGGATACGGTATTATTGAAGCCCGTCGGCTTCACACCGCGACCGAATAACGCGTTGTCGATGCCGGCTTGGCGCATGAGCTGAGGCGCCTGACCGTATATGCCGAACGTATCGGGAAAGTAGCCGATTTTGGAAATGGTGCCGTATGGCGCCGCATCCCGATGACCGATCTGCATATTGCGCACATTGGCCTCAGAGCTGGTCAGGAATGCATCTTGTAGAATGTACCAAGGGCCAATGCCAATTCGTCCTTCACGAATGAATGCCTCCAGTTCCGCACGGCGTTCCGGTCGTACCTGCAGATAGTCCTCTAGTATAATGGTCTGTCCGTCCAAAAAGAAGCTCTTGTAATCGGGCTTGCTTGCCATCGTATCCAGAAGGGTATCCATCAGCTCCACCAGCCGAACATGATGCTTCTCGTAAGGCAAATACCACTCCCGGTCCCAATGCGTATGGGAAATAATATGCGCGGTCTTCTTCGTTGTCATGCTTGCTCCTCCTAACCAGTCGGTGAAATGGAAGTCAGGTATAAGCGATTCACTTATACCTGACCCATTCATTATTATTGAATATGTTCAACCGTCACTTCCGCTGGACGATATACGCTCTTGATCTTGCCTTGCTTGTCCGTAGCGAACAATACGGATCGCTCTTGCTCCAGCTTGAAGCGGTAACGACTGCCCGTAACGGGATCTTGCACCGCTACTTCGGCATCGAATCCGCTCTCCGACACGAATACGAACAGCGAACCGCTTGCGAAGGTCAGCTTTCGACCGTATACGCCGGGCAAGTCCCCGCCTTCCAGCCAGTTCAGCTCCTGACCGACTCCGGCTTCCTCCAGCGCAGTCCGATACAGCACTTCTACAGCCTCCGGACGTTCATTCAGCTCCACCGGAAGCGGACACCAGATTAAGCGGCCAGCACCAACAGGAACAATGGACAAGCAGTCCCCACCGCGGTCTTCGCCGGACTTCTCCACTGTCGTCTCCTTCACCGTCTCTGCAATTCGACGGGCTCCGAAGGAGATAGAAGTGTCCACACCTTCAGGCACATTCAGCAGACGTTCCTCACGGCGGACATTGCGAAGCTCCAGGCGGCCCAGCTCATCCGCCAAGCGCGACTCCTGTCTCCAGTAGGCGTTCAGCCCGATCGGCCCCGTCCATAGCAGTGTCGCTCCCGTCTCGGAGACGATACTCATCAGCTTGTCGAACGCTCCGCTGTCGAAGTTGTGAGGGCTTGGCACAATGATCAGCTTCGCCGGGCGCTCCAGCAAGTCGTCCAGATGGTATTCGCCAACCGCACGGCACGGAACATTCAGCCGATATCCCAGCACCCTTGCCGCTCTGGTCGTCGCATCGAATGCCAGCTTGCGGTTGGAGAAGTCGTTCGAGTATGGGAAGACCATCGCCGTCTCCTCTATCTCGCGTCCTTCGAACAGATCGCCAATCTCGCCCATGAACCGTCCGAAATCATAAGAGACATCCGCCTCCGGCTTCTCCGTGCCGTCCGCGCGAATAGCGCCGATATGCGATTCATTGGCATTGTCCATATAGAAGTTCGTGTTCCAGATCCATTGAATTGCGCCGGCTCCGCCAGCCGCGAATGCGTAAGCGTACTTGCGCTCCAATATGCCGCGCAGCTCCTGCTCGGAACGCTTCGCCCGGCCGTCTGGCGTCTCCACGTACATAATGCCGGTCTCCTGCACGAGATTCGGCTTATTCGCCGTCTTGCTGAATATGCCGTCCCACAGCAAGTGGTCGTTCAGCCACCAGGAATGCACCGTCGTATAATCGGCCGCTTCCTCGTAGAAGAACGGGGAAGGCCGCTGAGCGCCAAGCGCCTCGTCTTGTCCGACGGTAACCATATGATCCGGGCAGACTTCCTTAATGGCATCATACAGCTGCTTGGCCCAGACATTATGCATCTCCATCGAGAACAGCACATAATCCAGCCATCTGCCGCCCTTCTTCGCCTGGTGCATATCCTGCACGTCGAAGTTGATCTCTTCCGGCTCCGGCGGCAGGGCTGCTGCGAACGAAGGCAGCTGCTGCGGCGTCATGTTCCACTTCTCCTGCAAGCTCTGAATGCTGCCGTGGCGCTCTTCCAGCCAGGCGGAGAACGCTTCGCGCTCGTAGACGTCGCCACAGGATCTCGGTCCGTCGGAGAAGATACGCGGCGGATCGAACATGGACGGCTCATTAATCAGATCCCAATCCACATTCTTCGTGTTCCTGTGCCGACTGATGATGGAGCGTACGAACCTCTTCTGCGCTTCGACGCTACGCGGGTCAAGATATGGATTAAGTCCTTCCCACGCTTCCGGCGTGAAGGAGAAGAAGGTGAAGGTCACCTGCAGGTCATGACGCTTCGCCGTCAGCAGAAATGCATCGATAGCGCGAAGCGCCGCTTCGGAGGCATGCCCGTCCACTTCCATAATGTTGCGGTACGCAGTCCATATGCCCGTGCGAATCCAGTTAATGCCTGCACCACGCATCGCGGCCATATCGCGGTCCCATACAGAGACGTTCGGCAAAGTCAGGAATTTGCGTGCGACGTCGCTTGTCATATACGTCATGCCGACTACGGGCATCGGGCGGCCATCCTTGCGGAAGTAATCCCTGTCAGCCGATACCGGCTCGCCTTCCTCCAGGAGCGCATCGTGGCGACCCCAGAAGCCTTGGCGCAGCACGCGCCGTTCTCCGTCAATCGATGTCAAGCTGGCCGTCGCTCGGTAATAGCCGCTCTCCAGCGCAAGTGGAACCGGGAAACGCATCATCTCGATATCCCGCTTCACTTCCACTGTGAAGATGTGCTCCCAGCTCTCGCCGCCTTCACCGTCCCTCTCTATCGTCAACGTCACGTTCCACTCTTTGTTCGGAGCATCAGATGCAGCAGCGAAGCCTCCCAGACGCTGCGCTTGCAACGTAAGCAGCGGACGCTCTCCCTGCTCGTAGCACGCGTAATCCGGCTTCAGCCACCACTCCGTGACGCCGGCAGCCGTGAACGCTATCCAGGACGCCAGCGCTTCTGCGCCGCCGCCTTGCCAGAAGGCCGTACCTAGAGGCTGGCCGAAGAACAGCCAGCGCGCCCCGGCGAACTCGCCCAGCACGCGCTCCCACAGTACAACAGGCGCCGACAGTTCGCGGCCGTCCTCGCTGCGTCCTTTCAAGAGCGGATAGATGCGGGCATCCATTGGTCCTGCAGAGCCCATCTGATGCGGCAGATCGCTGCTCTTCGTCACATGCGGCACCAGATTCCAGGCATCCGCATCACCTTGCAGCAGCTCTTCTTGACCTTGCAGCAATGGAATCTCCGTCAATGCCGTCAACGAAGTCACTCTGCCACCATCCACCCGCAACGCTTCATGGATGCCTAGCGCTTGATGATACGCCGTCTGCTCCGCTTCCGCATGCCACTGACCGTCATCACTACGGCGTACGGGATGCTTGAACGGCGCTCCGCCGGCAGAGATAAGCCCTCCGCCGCGCTTCAGGAAGCCGACAATATCGCCCCATGCGTCCTTGGGGAAGTAAGGCGCATGCAGATTAACGAAGCAGCCGGGCTCCGCTGTGTGCAGCGCCTCGGCTAGTCCGTTCGCATCGACTACTCGGGCATAAGCTCCGATAGCTTTCAACGACTCTTCTGTCAGTCCTTCGCTGCTCATCGGGAACGAAGAATCATAGAATAAGACGATGCCGCTCATAGCAGATCTTCCTTCATCGCTTTATAGACAAGCTGAGAGAACAAGCTGTTGGACCACGCGAACCAGCTGCGCGTGAATTCATTGGGATCGTCGGCGTGGAAGCCTTCATGCATGAATCCAGTGTCGGCGTCCGTCGCTTCAAGCACATCGATCAATGCCAGCTTCTCTTCATTAGAAGTAGCGGTTATGCCTTGCATCGACAATGCCATGTGCCAGATGTAGCCCTTCGGTGTATGAGGGCTGCCGATTCCCTTCGCAGCCTTGCCCTCGAAGTAGAACGGATTCTCCTTGCTAAGCGCGAAGCGGCGGGTATTCTGATAGATAGGATCCTCCGCATCCACGTACCCCAGATAAGGAATGGACATCAGTCCCGGCGTGCCCGCGTCGTCCATCAGACAATAGTTGCCGAAGCCGTCCGTCTCGTAGGCGTAGATCGGGCCGAAATCAGGATGGCGGTATATCCCGTATAGTTGAATGCCGTGATCAACGTCGGCTTCCAGCGCCTTCAGCTCCGCCAGCATCGTCATATCGCGGAACACCCACTCCGCGAACTCTTGCATCTGACGCAGCGATACGACTGCGAACATATTCGCGGGAACGTTGTAGTGAAAGTCGCATGCATCGTCGCTGGAACGGAAGCCGGACCAGATCATGCCCGTATAATTGACTGGCATGCCCATGCCATTGTTGCGCAGGGAATCTTCCGGAATACCGTTGTTGCGCGTGAAGCGATACGGAGACAACTCGAAGTGGCGCTGCTCGATTCTCCACAGCTCGATAATGGTGCGCATGACCGACTTGAAGTTGCTGTCGAATATATCTGTCAGCCCCGTCTCTTTCCAGTACGCATACGCCAGACGTATGCTGAAGCAGATGGAGTCAAGCTCAAACTTGCGCTCCCATACCCACGGTCCCATATCCGTAATATCATCTGTATTCCAATGCCAGTCATTCGCCGATTCATTGAAGGCGTTGGCATAAGGATCGATCGCAATATATTGCATATGACGTTTAATCAGTCCGCTGATGATGCGCTGAAGTTCCTTATCCTCCTTCGCCAGCGGAACGTAATGAATCACTTGCTCCACAGAGTCACGCAGCCAGCATGCTGGAATATCGCCTGTAATAATAAAGGTCGTTCCATCATCCATCAGCTTCGTCGTCGTCTCCAATGTATTCGGGAAGCAATTAAGGAATTGCTTCATCAGCTTGGGGCGGTGCGCCAGCTTCTGGCGCGCTTCCTCTAGCACTTTTTCCACTGCCTTGGGCAATTGCAGCTCGGGCATGGGGATTTGTGGGAGTCGGAACTGTTCCATAATTTCATTGTCCTCCTAGTTGATTATTCTTTCACGGCACCGATCGTCAAGCCTTGGATGAAGTAGCGCTGGAAGAACGGATACGCGAAAATAATTGGACCGGTGGCGAGAACAACCATCGCCATACGCGACGTATCTTGCGGCATATCTTGCAGGATGCCTACATTGATCGATGTGTTCTGAGAGTTCTGAAGAATGAACTGCATGCTGTTCTCGATCCGCATCAGCATGGACTGAAGAGGGACAAGATCCGGCTTCTCAATGTACAGAAGCGCGTTGAACCAGTCGTTCCAATAGCCCAGCGTATTGAATAGCGCTATCGTCGCAATGCCTGGCAGCGACAGCGGCAACACGAGGCGAATGAAGATGCCGAATTCCCCTGCGCCGTCGATTTTGCCAGACTCTATAATTGCTCCTGGCACCATCGTCGCGAAGAACGTACGCATAATCATAATATAGAACGCATTGACCAGCAGTGGCAAAATCAAAGCCCAGACCGAATTCTTAAGCCCCAGCAGTTGAGTAGCCACGATGTACGTCGGCACAAGTCCGCCGTTGAACAACATCGTGAAGAACGCAAAGAATGCGAAGAAATTGCGATATTTGAACGATTTCCGTGAGATGGCATAAGCGAACAGCGTCGTCACGATCAAACTAATTACTGTTCCGACTACAGTCACGAATATGGTGACGCCATAGGAGCGAAGCAACTGATCGCCCGTTTGGAACACATATTTATATGCCTCCAGGCTCAGCTTCTCCGGAAATAAGCTGTATCCGTTAAGAGCAAGGGTGCTCTCGTCCGTGAACGAAATAATCGTGACGAACAAGAATGGAAATACGCACAGGAAAGCAAATACGCCTGCGACGATGTTAAAGGCAATATTCCAGCCCGACGACAGCTTCTGAAAGTCGCGTGTTTTTTTAACAGCTTTTTGCATAGAAAAGACTCCCTTCTCTTAGAATAACGCATTGTCCCGATCGAATCGGCGTACCAGGTAGTTGGATGAAATGACGAGAATAAACCCGACCAGAGACTGGTACATGCCCGCAGCCGTACTCATGCCGATCTCGCCTGTCGCCTTCAGTCCGCGGTAAACGTATGTGTCGATAACGTTCGTGACGGAGTACAGCGGTCCGGAATCGCGCGGCACCTGGTAGAACAAGCCGAAGTCCGCATAGAAAATTTTCCCGATAGCAAGCAACGTCAGAATGATAATAAGCGGCTTCAGCATTGGAATCGTCACGTTCCGAATTTGCTGCCACTTGTTCGCGCCGTCGATCATCGCCGCTTCGTACAAGGAGCGGTCGATCCCCATAATCGCAGCCAGATAGACTACGCTGTTATAGCCGATCGATTTCCACAGGAACACGACGACAAGAATGACAGGCCACCAAGTAGGGTCGGAATACCAGTTGATGGGATCCACCCCGAATTGAGCCAGCATGCGATTCAATACGCCGCGATCCACGCTCAGGAAGCTGAATACAAAATAACCGACGATGATCCACGACAGGAAGTACGGCAGGAACATGCCTGTTTGATACACTTTAGCCAGCCGTTTGTTCGCAATCTCCGCCAAAATAATGGCCAGAGCAACAGACAACACCAAACCTACAGTGATGAATACCGCATTGTATAAAACTGTATTTCTTGTAATGATGTAAGCGTCGTTCGTACTGAACAAAAACTTAAAGTTCTGCAGACCGATCCACTCACTGTTCAAAATACTCGCGAGGAATCCATCCCGGCTTACACGATATTGCTTAAAGGCAATAACGAGGCCGGCCATTGGCAAATAGGAGAAAAACAAAAACCAGACCGTTGCCGGCAGTACCATGAGCAGCATGGCTCCATTACGATTCAAATCTTTAATAAAACGTCCGATTGCTCCCATAACTATTCACTCCTTGTCATTAGACTGTTATGCAGCCCAAGGCGTTAAAGAAAGGACGAATGCTCTCATCCGCCCTTTCAGTTTTCCTTTACTTGTTAGCTGCAACCCACTCGTCTAGTTGCTTTTGCATTTCTGTCATTACTTTATCCATGCCAGCTGCTTTGAACTTCTCAGTTGCTTTCGGCAGGTATGTCACAGGATCAACTGTGCCCGTCATAAGCGCTGTCCAGAATTCTTCCTTCACGTTGGACAATGCGGCCAGCTCAGTTGTCACACTTGTTGGATCGAAGTTGAAGCCCAGCAGTGGAGCAGGCTTGCCTGCATCGTTGAACTTCTTGAACTCTTCCCACTTGTTCTCAGGGTCAGCAGGATTCAGGTAGTTCAGCATCACGTTGCCAAGCGAGAAGGTCGGCATGTCGTAGTTTTTGGATTCCGGCAGGTTCTCCATTACGTTCTCGCTGACTTTCTTGTAGTGTACGCCTTCGATACCGGAATCAACCATATTGCGAAGTACGGGGTCAGTATTGAGCAAGTTCAGGAACTCCATCGCTTTTTCCGGATATTCGGAATTAGCAGAGATCGCCTGCAGGGAGCCCATAACGGACCAGTTGTAGATGTAAGGCTCGCTTTGCGGTGTAGATACGATAGGATATCCTGTGCTTTGAGTCCACAGATTGTCTGCGAACGGCTGGGAAGTCGCTTTGTCCGCGAACCATTTGCCAGTTGTCTGAAGATCGGTTAATGAATCCTTCGTAGCCGCTTCAGTTGGAATGTAACCGGCTTTGTAGTACTTATGCATGGTCGCCAGCGTGTTCTTCATTTCTTCTGTTTCCAGAATATTAACGATTTTGTAGTCTGTGGAATCCAACGGAACCGCGAACGGCATCGCTTCGATGACGTAGTCGAACGGCAGATAAGGGCCGAACGTCTTGTCTACTGCCAGCGGCGCTACGCCAGGCTCGAGCTCTTTAATTTGCTTCAGCAATGGCTCCAGGCTTTCCAGCGAGTAGATGCCGTCCATACTCAGGTTATGCTTGTCCAGCAGTCCCTTGTTGAAGCGCCATACCTCTTGGGCCGGAAGCTCTTTGTTAGCCGGAATGCCATAATTTTTACCATCTACCTTCGAACCTTCCAGGAACGCAGGATCAAGCGTGTCTACAATGCCCTGACCATGTTCCTTCAGCAGATCTGTAATGTCCATGAACGCGCCTTTACGCGCGTTTTGCACATAATCGAATGCCCACGAAGAAGTGAACATAATGTCCATCGGCTCGCCGGAAGCGGTCATAACTTGCATTTTTTGCGTGTAGTCGCCCCAATCGATCATGTTCATTTTTACGGTAACGCCGATTTTCTCTTTCGTGTAATTGCTAACTTCCTCCATGACGCGATCAACATCTTTTTGAGGTGTGCCGATCGTATACCAGATCAACTCGACTGGCTTCTCTTCTTTTTGGCCGCCATTCCCGCTTTCATTGCCTGGCGTATTGCCGTTATTTCCGCATGCGCCCAGCACGAGCGTGGCAGATGTAGCGAGAGCAAGCAGCGAAACCCATCTCTTTTTTGATTTCCCCATTTTCATTTCCTCCTTGTTGTTATGAATTCATGATGTACACTGTCCAGTCCGAAGGACTATATTTACAGTAACTCATGAAAGCATTTTCAAATAGAATAGATATTAAACATATCGTCTCCAAACTAAACTTAATAAATTCAAAAAAATAAAGCTCCAGGCTTCTCAGCCTAGAGCAATGCTTTGAAATCTTTAGGGGACACGCCGACGTACTTTTTGAATTGCTTATAGAAGTAGCCCATTTCCCAGTATCCGACTTCGCGCGCGATCTCGCTGACTTTCATATGGGTTTCCCCAAGCAGCGCTTTGGCCCGATCAATTCTGTACCGGTTCAAGTATTCCGAGAACGTTTCATTCGTTTCTTTGTGGAACAGCCTTCCCAGATAGACAGGATGAATATTGTATTCCCCGCTCAATGATTTCAGTGACAGCTCTTCCGCACAATTGTCTTGAATACGGTCTAATATCTGTTGAATAACGGGACTCTTCGTGTCTCGGACAAGCGAATCCACAGCCTCCTCCGCAATCTCGCGTACGACATCAATCATACCGTTCAAGGAATCTGCACGCATAATTCGCTCTACCGTATTCTCCCGAATCAGTTCCGGCACTTCCGTCTTCTTAATGCTGCCAAGCTCGATCTTCAACTGCACTGTCAGCTCCAGCGCCAAGCTCTGCAGCCTGCCGGGCGTCACGCCTTGCTCCTGCGCGAAGCGGCCGAAGTCGTCTTCGATCAGTTCGAGCAGTTGCTCCTTCTCCTTGGCGGCCAGGTGACGCGCATATTCACCCCAATCCAATGTGAAGCCTTGCCCTGCGGTCCCATCTATTGCCAGCTCGCTATATTGCAACAGTTCTCGCTCGGGATGAATCAAGACGAACTCCATCGCTTTCTTCGCTTGCGCGTAGCTGACAGCTGCTTGCTCCTCGCCGGATGCGACTTCGCCGACTGCTATCCGGATCTTCTGTTCCAACATTGTCTTATGCAGCCGCTCCAGCAGACAGCTGACAGCCGTCCGCTCGTCTTCCTTCCGCTCCAGCGTCATGACAACTCCGGCGTTGCCGTCCCTGTCTCGGAACGGTATGAATTGCGGCGTCGCTTGCTCAAGCAATCGGATGATTTGTCTGCGTTCATGCTCCTCTAGATGCGCAATTCCCAGCATGGCGACAAGGAAGTATTCCTGCATGAGATCGATGCCCAGCATCTCCGCCCGTTCATGCAGTTCCCCCGATCCGATCTCACGGTTCAGCCAACGATACACGATGTTATCTCTCAGTACGCCAATATCTTCTTCTTGCCAAGTAACCTCTTGATGAGTCCGCTTGTCCAGCTTCTCGATCACGCCTTCAAGCGTCGCCTTCAGCTCATGCAGATTGATCGGTTTCAGCAAGTAATTCTCGATGCCGAGGCGCATCCCTTCCTTCAAGTAATCAAAGTCGTTGAATCCACTTAATATGATCACATGAAGTCCGGGATGAAGTTGTCTGGCTCTGCGGATCAGCTCCAACCCGTTCATGACAGGCATGGAGATATCGGTTATCAATATATCGACATGAGTCTTTCCCAGCGCATCAAGCGCCTGCTGTCCATTCTCGGCGGAGCCCACGATGATAAGCTCCAGTGATGTCCAGTCGATCGCATCGTGCAAGCCTTCTATAATAAACGGTTCATCGTCCGCGATATACACTTTATACATAAATGCCCTGATCCCCTTTCTTCACCGGAAAATGTAACGATACAATCGTTCCATCTCCTTCTCGGCTGCTCACTGTGAGTCCTCCTGCTTCGCCATAAACGAGACGAAGTCGTTCGTGCACGCTTCTCATGCCGAAGGAGCCTCCTTCTGTCCGCTCGCCAGGCTGAAGTTGCACTGCTCGCAACTCTTCCAGCTTGCGGGGAGCAATCCCGTTGCCGTTATCCCTTACTTGAATATGCACCATACTCCCTTTCCGTTCGGCTGTTATCACGATCTCATTATCATCTCTATCCTTGCGCATCCCGTGGACAATATAATTCTCGATAATAGGCTGCAGGATCAGCTTCATCGTCTCCGCACTTCCGGCTCCCGCACCTACGTCGATGCGATAGGAGAATTTATCCTTATAGCGAATCCGGAACAGCTCCAGGTATAAGCGGCACATCTCTACTTCTTCCTTGACAGAATAGCTCGGCTTATCTCTGACGATGTTGCGGAATAATGCCGACAAGCTGTAGATCATCTCTGCCGCGTCCTCCGCGCCTTGAGACAGAGCCCGCATGCGAATCACTTCCAGCGTATTATAGAGAAAGTGCGGATTGACGCGAGCTTGCAACGCTGCAAGCTCCGTCTTCTTCTCCCTGATTTCCGCCTTGTACACCCGGTCAATGTACAGCGTTAACTCATCCAGCATCTCGTTGAAGCTTCTTGATATTTGCCCTAGCTCATCATCCTTGTCGTCGGCAATGCGGGCCGACAGTTCTCCGCTCTCGACCTTCCGCATGAAGCGGATAATTTTGCCCGTTCGCTTCGCATAATTGACGACCATTGCGCTCGGTATCGTGACGACGATGAGTACGCTGAGGACAGTGATCAACAGAATCGTAATGCTGAGGCCGCGATGGGCCTTCGCCACCTCAGCCTTGGAGCTCATGCCGACAACAGTGTAACCAGCATGGCTGTTCGTCAGCTTCGTGAACAGTGTATCCTCTTTGAATCGTTCCTCGGCGTCCAGCGATTGCAGCACATCTGCCTCTGGGTGTCTCATGCCCGTATAGGTGCCCGATGAATCGAACAATGCATAGCCGTCCGCCGACAACACAAGTATGGTGCCTTTCATATCTCCGCCGACACGACGAACGATCTGTTTGATTGCATCCGTCTGATACAGTACCACTAACTGGCCAATATTTTTATACGTATTTTTATCGTTAATCGGTACGCGCATCGACACAAGTCCCTTCTCACGCGGACTCAATTGCAGCGCTTTCAGCAGCCAAGGATTGGGCTGGTCGACAGGCAGCGAGTCCAGCGCCATCGCGTCGGGAATATAGGATCCCCCGGCTCCTGTCTCCACCAGCTTGAACGGACCATTCTGCTTGAACACGTACATATATTGCATCTCGGCGCTGTATAACAGCAAGTGCCCGATGCTAGGATCGTCATCAATCGCATTGTCGAAGTACGAGATGACGTTAACCGCTTCCCCTGAGAATTCAAAATAACGATCCAGCTTATGTTGAATGTACGCATCGAATGAATGCTGCAGGAGAAAGGAGGAGTGCTCGGACAATGTTTGATTCCGATAAATATTTTCCACCATATTATGAGCCGCTTCATATTTACGGGTGACGTAATCGTTAACAGCGTCCATCGTCTTCTTCTGACTGTCCAGCTCCTTCTCGAGCAATGACTGCGATAAGTACCAATGGGCTCCGTAAGCCAGTGTGACGATAGACAGAACGGCTATTGCCGAGAATAACAAGATCCATCTTCCGAACAAGCTGTTGCGGATACGGTTGCGATAAAACCTTGCAAACAAGCCATTCCCCTCCTCGTCAATACGGAAATCCTTATGGATGCCGCAATCTATAGTCTATCAGATATTTCGACATGTTTCACATGTACCTTCTGCTATATTCGGAAAGGATCATCCATCTCTAGACCGAGACGATAGCATGCCGCAGACGGTACCGGAATACAATGAGTCTGTTACAATGCTATATAGAATCAATATTACCATTTATTAGATCAAGGGAGTGACAATGATGCCCGTCCTAGAGGTCAAGAACTTACGGAAAGCATTCGGAGCAGTCACCGCGGTTCAGGACATCAGCTTCGCTGTAGAAGCAGGTGAAATATTCACCATTATCGGCCCTAACGGTGCCGGCAAGACGACGACGCTGGAAATGATTGAAGGCTTGCAGCCTCCGGATGGCGGCCACATTCAATTCGGAAGCTTGAACTGGGCGAAGAACGGGGATGAGATCAAGCGCAGCATCGGCGTTCAGCCGCAGTCGAGCGCTTTGTTCGACTTGCTGACGGTCGAGGAGAATCTGGAGCTGTTCGCCACCTTCTATCCGCAATCCCGATCGACGGAAGAAGTAATGGACATGATTAATCTGACCGATCAGCGGCGCAAGCACGTCAAGAAGCTGTCAGGCGGCCAGAAGCAGCGGCTGGCCATCGGGCTCGCTATGATTAATGATCCCGATGTCATCTTTCTAGATGAGCCTACGACAGGTCTGGACCCCCAGGCAAGACGCAACATCTGGGATATTATCCTCCAGCTGAAGGAGCTGGGCAAAACGACAATACTGACGACACACTACATGGAGGAAGCGGAACAACTCAGCGATCGGGTGTGCATCGTCGATCAAGGCCAGATCGTTACACTGGATACGCCTGCTGAGCTGATTGGCCGTCTGACGAAGGAACGGGAGGTGCGGCTCTCGTTCCTGGACGGGGAAGAAGCGGCGAGGGAGACAGAGTCCATCGCGAAAAGTCTGGCATCGGTTACGCGCACATCACGAGAAGGATCCGCCCTTCGCCTATGGTCGACTAGACCCGAAGAATCATTATATGAACTGTTCGGCTATACGAAAGAGAAGGACTATCAGGTAGAGCAAATATCGATACGCGAGATGAGCCTGGAAGACGTCTTTATCGCCTTCACAGGCAAAGAATGGAGGGACTGACCGATCATGAACGCTACGAAGCAGTTTTCCAGTATGTTCATTGCTCAGTTAAAAATGATGTTTCGCGAGAAGCAGGTATGGTTCTGGAACTTATTCTTCCCGATTATTCTCATGATCTTATTCATGATCATATTCGGTGGGGGCGGCGGAAGCAGTAGCTTCAAGGCAACGATCGCGACTGTGGACCCTGTGCCTAACGCATCGTCTGGCATGCTACTGGAAGCGCTGAGGAGTATCCCGGTATTGGAGTGGAAGGATACGCAACCCGTCAGCCTGGAACAGGGACAGGATTGGGTTAAAAATGATGAGATTAATGCGCTCATTGTCCTTCCCTCAAGCGAATCCGGCGGCGAGATTCAACTGATCGTGAATCGAGAGGATGAGCAAAGCGTGACGACGCAAGCGATCTCCGGCATTCTGGATCGCTTCGTGCAAGGAGCCAACATGGCGGCTGTCGGCGCCCAGCCGCTCTTCACACTCAGCATGGATTCCGTCTCATCGGCATCGCAGGATATTACGTACAGGGACTTCCTGCTGACGGGAATGATCGGTCTAGCCATCGCTCAGGGCGGACTGTTCGGGATGGTTGATCTGGTTGACATGCGGAAGAGGGGCCTGCTGAAGCGTCTGCGCATGACGCCTGCCAGCATGGGCTTGTTCGGGCTGGCAGGCATGCTCGTCCGGCTAATGTTCGGCATTGTTCAGATCGTCATACTGGCGATCGTCGGCGTCTTCGGCTTCGGGGCCCATCTGGACATTAACGTCTTCAGCCTTGCCGTCGCGTTCTTCGGTGGCGCTCTTGTGTTCAATGCGATGGGCTATCTATTCTCCTCGTTCAGCAAGACGATGGAAGCTTATATGGGCGTAGCCAATATCACCAGCATGCTGATGATGTTCCTGAGCGGCGTATTCTTCCCGATGGAATCGTTGCCGGAATGGCTGCAGGTTGTGCCGAAGCTGCTTCCGCTTACTTACTTCGTAGAGGGCATGCGCGACGGACTCGTATACGGTACCGGCATTGCATCCGGGCAATTCTGGATGGGTATGGGCATCATGGCGCTATGGGGTGTCGTCAGCTTCCTGCTGGCCATGCAGCTGTATAAGTCCAAGTCGATTGCGGCCACCCGCTAAGGGGCTTTAAGCGCTTAAGACTGCGTTTACCGAAGCCTGTTCCCCTTCCGCTGCGGCACACTCGGTACGCTATTTACGTTACACTGAAGTACGCAACACTTTACGCAGGAACACACATAAGTGAAAGCTCGGTCGCCAGGACCGGGCTTTTCACATTGGTGGAGAAACCACTTTCGTGAGGCGGGGCTATGTGATCATTTTTTGAGCGATAGCGCAAACTTTTGGCTCTCTTAAGGCGTCGTAGATTTGTTGTAATAAAATTAGCCCACATAGTCGAAGCTTCGGCGCATATCGGGCAGCCACCTCGTCATGTGGGCTTAACCAGCAGCTCAACCGGCAGATGTCACTTTGACTATACCTTAAGCTCGGGATGCTGAAGCTGCGACGTCTCTATCTGGATCGTCGTATGCTGCAGCTTGAATCGTTCCTCCAGACGTCTCACGGCTTGTTGCAGGATGGACTGGCTGTCGGCCTCATCGTCGATCAACATATGGCATGTCAAGGAATCCAGACCGGACGTAATCGTCCATACATGCAAATCATGCACATCCTTTACCCTCTCAATATCTTCCAGCGTAGCTTTCACTTCTTCTACTTGAATGGTAGGCGGCGTCCCCTCCATCAGAATATGAACCGTAGATTTGATGACTCCCCATGCGCTCTTCAATATCAATAAGGCAACTATTACGCTGATGATGGGATCGGCAATGTACCATGAGAAGAGCATCATTAATAGTCCAGCAATAATCGCCCCTACAGATCCTAGCGCATCCCCAAGTACGTGCAAATAAGCACTTCGCACGTTCACATTGCCTTTCACGTCACTGTTACGCATTAGAAACCATGCACTTGCCAGATTAGCCAGCAAACCGATACATGCGATGACCATCATTGAACCGCTTGCTACAGTAGGCGGCTCGCCGAAACGTTCCACCGCTTCTGCAACAATAAATCCAGCAATAACAAACAAAGTGACGCCGTTCAACAATGCTGCCAATATTTCAAATCTGTAAAACCCATATGTTTTGTTGGGCGATGCCGGTCTGGCTGCAAACCACATCGCCACCAAGCTTAGCGCGAGTGCCGCCGCATCACTAAGCATATGCCCGGAATCTGACAACAGTGCAAGTGAGTTCGTCATCAGTCCACCGACAAATTCCAATACCATAATACCTGTTGTGATCGTTAAAGCAATCATTAATCCAGTCTTGTTATTGGGACCGTGATGATGGTTGCCGTGTCCGTGATATCCTTGATCATGGCTGTGACTTTGCCCATGATCATGTTTGTGATGAATTCCATCGTTGTGACCTTGAGGATGTCCATGGCTCACGTAGTGTACCCGGGATGGATTATGCACACCGATTGTTTTTTCGTTCTTTGGAGTCCCCCTCCATATGTTCTTCCAGCGTTCCATTGCGATTGTACCCATCATCAATCCCTCCAGTTGTGATCGCCTCTCTCTAACTCATCACAACGAATAAATATATGAATATATGTTCATATGTATTGTAATGTATTTTCCTGCCCAATGCAACTTATTCCATTTGCCATTAGATAAAATTTTGTGTTTGTTCGCGTTCGCGATAAGTTGCCGATCGATATTCTTTCGGCGTGATGCCGTACTTGGCTTTGAAGACTCGCTCGAAATGGGACAGCGTATTGAAGCCTGAGGCGTGGCATATTTCCGTGATAGGCAGATCCGATACTTTCAGCAATGACTGGGCGAATTGCAAGCGAGTATCTTGCACATAATTCTGAAACGGAACGCCAGTGAATTGACGGAAGCGTTGACTGAAATAATTCGGCGACAAGCCGGCTTGGGCAGCCACTTCCTCCAATGTTAGTCTGGATCGGAAATGCAGCTGGATGTAGGTGACTGCCTTGCGCATCGACTCGTACAATGGAGAAATATGCTGCCGCCCGTCATCCGCAAGTCGTTCTCCTTCGCTGGAGCTCTGTTCGGAAGGTGTGCGAATGAGCTCGACCAATATTCGCTCGAACGCTCCCTGAACTACAATCGAAGACCCGACTCTGCCCGTTTCCAGCTCTGTGCGAATAAGCTCGAAGGAATCTCGCAAAGCCTCCACTCGCTCTTCTTGAACAAAGCATAATCTGCCCTGCAACCCATTGAAAAGCAGCTCACGCATCTCCTCCCGTATCGCTTTATCGGAAAAGATAAGATTATAGTGCTTGCAGCTCCCGCCCTCAGGAATGACGAGCTCATGAAAATCGGCAGGGGTCAACAAAAACAGAGCGCCTCTCTTCAACGCGAAAGGCACTCCATTAAACACATGCTCCCCGCTCCCCTCCACGACGAAAGCCAACTCGAAAAACTCATGCCAATGCACCTCAATGGAGCTTGTAATCGTCGGCACAAATAAGCGGAAAGGAGTGGAAAACATGCTGTATTCTTGATTGGTCAACCGATTCGGCGGTTCGTAACGCATCATCAGGCACGGCCTTTCATCATAGCGTCATCGCAATGCAATCATTATACATTTACGAAAGGATTGCCTGCAATGTCCTTGCCCCGCGCAAGCCATACCTTATGTGTTGCGTTCTTCTCCGGAATAATGCGGGCCTCTGTGGAGAAGTAGCGCATCGTGTAGCCGCAACGTCTGTATGGGCTTGTGTTGGCTTTCGCTCCATGAATGATTCTGGAATCGTGCAGCGAGCATTCCCCCGGCTCCAGCTCGAAGTATACAGCGCGTTCATCATCGTCCAGCCCCTTCACACGGGTTGCGAATAGATTCGTACTCGCATCCACTTCCTCATATTCTGAGAAGCCGCCGTTATGCGTCCCCGGAATGACCCGCATGCAGCCGTTCTCTTCCCAGCTGCGATCCAGTGCGAGCCATACCGTTACGATTTTGTCATAGGAGCTGATACGTCCTTTCCAATACGCAGAATCTTCATGCCACGGGGTCGCTCTGCCCTGAAGTGGCTCTTTACTAATGAAATGGCTGGACCATAAGCCTATATTCGGCCCAATAATCGGCTCGACCAAGTCCAGCACTTCGTCACTCATCAGAAACTTCAATAGCCTCTCATCGTCAAAGTGCGGCGTGTCCAGCTCATCGGATAGCTTGCTGCCCTTCTGCGCCAAGTGCTCTTCGAATATCCCCGTCAGCTCTTTCATTTTATCTGCGCTGAATAGGGGCTTCTTGTATAAATAATAGCCGTTCTCTTTATAAAACGTTACCTCTTGCTCGTTCAGCATACTTGTCAGCTCTCCTTTTTATACACTGTGATTGAAGTCACTTTCAGTATAAAAAAAGAAAGGGCCGACCGCTCCGTATATCTTCCCACGAATGCTGCATATGATACGCTCGCAGACAAAGACATGTTGGAAACCATACGCTTGCAGGGATTCGTGATGGCAAGCCTATCCTGTCATTTGGCTGCCGCGGCAGTGGGACGGCCCCGGTAAGGCGACTTGGTGTATCGATTTGACACGGAGGATGCGACAATCGCCTCTGGCTTTACTCTCGCAGACAAGCCCATCGCTTCGATCCGGCCTACCATATCCGCCACGAATGCAGCCGTCTTATTGCGCTTCGGGTCTGTACCCGCATCAATGTCGACGTACATCTGCAATTCCGAGCCTTTATAGACATGGGGCAATATAATGTCCTCCAGAAGCGACCTCTTATCATCATTGAAGTACATGGCGATCTCCTGGCTATACGTCGTCTCCAGACTCAGCTTCTCCTGTAGAGATTCAATCTCCCGCGGCAGAATTACCTGGCGATAGCAGAACCAGGCTCCTTGCCCGCGACGCATAATCACGATGGATGTAATAAACTTCGTATGCCCGGCATGCACCTGGGCATCCGTCCCTATGACCAGTTGATAAGCACATAAGGGATTGCTTCGCATAAATCGCTGAATTCTCTGATACACCTCATCCAACGTCATATTTTGTTCAGATACATTTCGGAATACTTGCTCATGAATTTTCGGGTAATATCTTCGCTTCATAAGTATAATCACCTGTCCTTCAAGGCTGGCTTTCTTCCGTTCTTCTTATAGTATATGTACGAACCGACTCGGCAGAGAGAAAAAAAGAATTTACCTCCTAAAATCCAGTATTGTCCCCACTTTACAACAAAAAACGTTCAAACGAAATACAATTGGCTGACGCCTGTAAGATCTGTTTGACGCTCTCACGGATGCCATCGAGCTTATTACGTCTCCAGTCCCACTTTTCCTGCTGTAACGGCTGCCTTGGAGCCTATGTTACACAGTAACATACATTAAAAAAAGGAACGGGTATGCGCACCCGTTCCTTCGTCATAATTTATTGATTGTTAGCCAACCACTCGTCAAGCTGCTTCTGCATCTCCGCCATAACCTTATCGAAGCCTGCCGCTTTAAACTTCTCAATCGCCTTCGGCAGGTACTCCTCAGGATTAACTGTACCTGTCATCAGCGCTGTCCAGAATTCCTCCTTCACGTTGGACAGCGTAGCCAGCTCAGTCGCTACCGGAGTCGCGTCGAAGTTGAAGCCCAGCAGCGGAGCAGGCTTGCCTGCGGCGTTGAACTCCTTGAACACTTCCCACTTGTCTTCAGGATCGGATGGGTTCAGATACGTCAGCATAATGTTACCAAGAGAGAATGTCGGCATATCATAGTTTTTATTGTCCGGCAAGTTCTCCATCACATTGTCGCTAACCTTCTTGTAATGCACGTCCTCAATGCCGGAATCGATCATATTGCGCAGTACAGGATCTGTGTTAAGCAAGTTCAGGAATTCCATAGCTTTCTCAGGATACTCGGAGTTAGCCGAGATGGCCTGCATGGAACCCATGACGGACCAATTGAACACATACGGCTCGCTCTGCGGCGTGGAGACGACCGGATACCCTTTTTGCGACCAGAGATTGTCTGCGAACGGCTGAGTAGTCGCCTTATCTGCGAACCACTTGCCTGTCGTTTGAATATCCGTCAAGGAATCCAGCGTTGCCGCTTCCGTAGGCAGATAGCCAGCTTTATAGTATTTATGCATCGTAGTCAACGCTTGCTTCATCTCTTCCGATTCCAGCACGTTCACAATTTTATAATCTGTCGTGTTGAGCGGAACGGCGAACGGCAGCGCTTCGATGACATAATCGTACGGAATATACGGTCCGAAGGATTTGTCCGCCGCGAACGGGATGATTTCGGGCTCAAGCTCTTTGATTTGCTTCAGCAGCGGCTCCAGGCTTTCCAGTGTGTACACGCCATCGAAGCTCAAATTGTGCTTATCCAGCAGATCCTTGTTGAAGCGCCATACTTCTTGCGCAGGCAGCTCTTTGTTGGCGGGAACGCCATAGTTCCTGCCATCAACCTTCGAGCCCTCCAGGAAAGCGGGGTCAAGCGTATCGATGATCCCCTTGCCATGCTCCGGCAGCAGATCCGTAATATCGTAGAATGCTCCTTTACGCGCATTCTGCACATAGTTGAACGCCCACGAAGAAGTGAACATAATGTCCATCGGCTCACCTGAAGCGGTCATGACCTGCATTTTTTGCGTATAATCGCCCCAGTCGATCATGGTCATTTTGACAGTTACGCCGATTTTTTCTTTCGTGTATTTGCTTACTGCCTCCATGACGCGATCTACGTCCTTCTGAGGAGTACCGATTGTATACCATATCAATTCCACAGGTTTCTCGCTGTTTGCGCTTTCATTTTTGCCCTCGTTTTTGCTGCCGCTATTGTTTTTGTCCCCGTTGTCGCTTCCGCATGCGCTTACAATTAAAGCAACGGACACGATCAGGACAAGTAGTGACAGCCAAGTTCTTTTTGTTTTCCCCATTTTCATTTCCTCCTTGATATGTGATCCGAATGTTGCAGCCGCTTTCAACCAGCACTTCGGCTACTTCTACATTAAATCATGTAAGCCGTTACAAATAGGGGATATATTAAACATTACATCTCCAAACTAAACTTCCCTTTCTAATTTACAGCAAACAATTTACCAACAATGGATAAGGCTTCAATAAAAAACGCGAGACCGCATTTCCTTCCTCAAGGAGAGATGCGGTCTCGCGTTTAATCACTAAGCGGGCGATGCCCCTTAATCATGCTTCATATGCTGCAGCGTCAGCAGAAACAACTGTTCCACATGGTCGTCGTCAAGCGAGTAGAATACGGTCTTCCCGACTTTGCGACGCTTCACAATACGCATATTGCGTAGCAGACGAAGCTGATGGGATACAGCGGACTGCCCCATCCCCAGCACCTGCGTCAAGTCATGAACGCAAAGCTCGGATTGCTGCAACGCATGAATGAGACGAATGCGGTTCGGATCGCCGAGCGCCTTGAACAAGTCCGCTAACTGCGATGCGGTGACATCGTCAACCAGCCTGTCCCTCACTCTGGCGACATCCGCTTCGGAGCCGCCGCATGTATCGTCGCAAGCCGCCGCTTGCCCTATTACACTCTCTTGGATCATAAGACCACCAACTTTTGTCTAGTTAGATGCTATTATAGCATATTGCGGTCCTATTCGTACCAGTAGCCCTTATGCCCTTTCGTCAGACGCATAAGCGCCTCCATATAGTAATAATCGCCCCAGATCATATAGTCATCCGGGGAATTGTCCCCCCGCACGCTGTAGGAGCCGCGCTCCAGCAAGCCCTCTGCATCCGGCTTGCCGATCGTCGCATAGTGCTTGATCAGTCCTTCCATAGAACGGTTCAAGCCTTCCTGCAGCCAGCTGCGGTCAGGATGATTCTCGGCCAGCCCCTTAAGAAGCTCATGAATGCCGCATACAGTAATGGCGGAAGCGGAGCTGTCACGCTTCGTATCTTCATTAATCGGCGCGTTGAAGTCCCAATAGACCACGCCGTCCTCCGGCAGTCGCTCCAAGAAGTGGCGAGCCATCCGAATTGCTGTCTCCTGATAGACGGCGTTACCTGTGTTGACATAAGCCAGCGCGAAGCCATATACGCCCCAAGCTTGTCCACGAGTCCAAGTAGAACCATCGGCATACCCTTGAGCCGTACCGCCGCGAATCGCCTCGCCCGTCTCCTGATCGAAATAGAACGTATGATAGCTGGAATCGTCACCGCGCACGAGGAAGCGTCTGCTCTTCTCCAGATGCTCCATAGCTGCATCCACATAACGGTTGTCGCCCGTCTGCTTCGACGCCCAGAACAGCAGCGGCAAGTTCATGAGACAGTCAATAATGATGCGACCTCCGCTTACCTCGTCGCCTTCACGTCCCCACGCTTGAATGAGCTGTGACTTCGGTCTCCACCGCTTCATCAGGCAATCTGCCGCTTCCAGCGTTAACGCACGCGCCGATTCATCACTCTCAATCATCCATTGCGCCTTGGCGGATAAGGAATACAGGAAGCCGATATCGTGATGATCCAGCACGACATTGTTCTGCATCCGCTTGCGGAAGCTTTCTACCGTTCTAACCGCCGCATCGCGGAACACCTCGTCTCCCGTCTGCTCGTAGCTAAGCCATAGCATGCCGGACCAGAAGCCGTCTGTCCAATCCGTATTATCGTTGAGCAGATACACATCGTCCTTGCTGACATGCGGGAACTGATCGCCGAATCGGGCGATATTGGCCTTTGTTTTCGCTACTGCATCCTGCAGCGCCTTATGTAACATTTCATTCATAGTTATCGTCTCCTTCTGCTTGTTGGTCCAACATAGATACATGAATATGACTATACTGGATGATGAATGCTTGAATGGCCATCTTGACGGGATACGCTAGGCGGTACGACTAACTGCAATATACAGCAAGCTGTCTTATGACAGGATTGGCGGCTGACTCCGTTATACGCAGACGAATAGCATCAACGGTTATAGGAGCTATACGATCAATCTTCTTATGTCCAATCGCAGAGCCTTGTGACAACACCTTCCATTCATTGCCACATCTTCCCTCCAGCACATATTGACGAATTCGCTCTCCATAACGGATATCCTCCATCGCTATAATATGATTAATGAATGTCTCTCCCTCAAGCTCCAGTATAACTTCAGCGCCTTCACCGTGCGTCTCGGCAATCGGGCTCGCGAATCTTCGGCGTACTTCCTCACCGAAGGCAAGTACACGCTCCACATCCGCCTCTGGCATCAGACCGCGATTATCGGGAGCCACATTCAGCAGCAGCGTAGCTCCATGGCCGATTGAACGGTAATAAATATCCATCAGCGATTCCAATGACAGAATGCGATCCTCTTCACCAGGGCGCCAGAACCAGCGGCCTTCCCGAATCGGCACATCGCATTCCGCAGGCACCCAGCGCGGCGTCTCCGGCAGCCATTGCAGCGACTGTTCGCTGAACATACTGATTCTGGCGGACTCCGCCGTATTCCAGCATGGATATGGCGCTAATCCGTCTTCATTGCCAACCCAACGAATGGTAGGAGCTCCCATGTTGAAGATCATCGACTCAGGCTGATGCTGCTTCACCATACTTATAATACTTGACCAGTCATATTCCCTGCCTTCCGAACCTGCACCATCGAACCACAATTCCACTAACGGGCCGTAGCCCGTCACAAGCTCCTCTAATTGCTGCAAGTAAAATTGGTCGTAAGCGGACTTATTAGAGTAACATGGCTCATGACGATCCCAAGGCGAGAGATAAAGGCCAAAACCAATTCCTTCTTCCCTGCATGCTTCCGCACATTCGCGCACTACGTCACCGTTGCCATTCTTCCAAGGGCTGGAGGCAACAGAATAATCCGTTGTCGCTGTCGGCCACAGACAGAAACCATCATGATGCTTGGCGGTCAGAACAAAGTAACGAAATCCCGCCAGCTTGGCAGTCCGCACCCATTGACGGGCATCCAGCTCAGTCGGGTTGAAGCGTTCCGGGGAATCCGTTCCTTCCCCCCATTCTTGACCGCAGAATGTGTTCATGCCGAAGTGGCAGAACATGCCCAGCTCATAATCTTGCCAACGCAATTGTTGCTCCGTAGGAACAGGCAAACTTACCAATTGTCTCATCCTTGCTTCCTGCCTCTCTATGTCTCTATAACTGTACGGCTTATTAATCAGTCTGCCATCTACTTGATCTTCTCGCGCAGCTCGGTAGGCGTCAAGCCGGTATATTTCTTGAATACCTTAGAGAAGTAGCTTCTCTCGTAATACCCCAGCTTCGCAGCAACATGCTCTACCTTCTCATCACTGTTGCGAAGCATTTGCTCTGCAACCCCCACCTTATAGCGATGCATGTAGTCCGTAATATTCATGCCGGTCAAACGTTTGAAATACCTGGAGAAGTAACTGGGATTGAAGCCTAGAAAGTGGGCGATATCAATGGAGCTAATATTGTCTGACAAATGGCTCGTAATATAATGATCGATCGCTTGCAATTTCGGCTCAGAGTGCTTTGATTGCTGCGGCTTCTTGCTTTGTTCCATCAGCTCGCTCAGTCTCCATCTTAACAAGCCGATCAATTCATCGTTGCTCATCGCCGCATCCAATGACAGATAGAACATCTCGTCTTTCGCCCGGACAGACAGCTTCACCTCCAGCGTACGTATCAGCTCCGTACAGAGTGCAATCCATTCCAGAGGCTGGACGAACTTCTCCGAAGCTTCCCTTCTCATCTCCTCAAGCAGCTTCATGACCGCCCCTTCGGCCCCTTCCAATACGGCACCCTCCACTTTTTTCGCATATGCCTTCAGGCTGCCAGGTACAGGATATAGCAAGCAATGACGGTCCCATCTCCACAGCAACAAGTCCGTGTTCTCATAAAACAGCTGCCATCGTTCCCACTGCCATCTTCTATTCGCAACAGCTATGCCGCCAAGCGTAAGCTCAGACATACAACAGACGAAGTTGATCTGAATCTTCAGAAAGGATTCTACATGACGCTGCACTTCCTCCATATACCGCTGTATATCTTGCTGCGGCGTGCCCGTTGCCGTATTGCGATAATTCATCAATACCATCAAATATCCATTATGCCGAAATACGCTGATTCCTTCATGCCGCTCAGAAATTTCAGACGCGATGTTGTACACCGAATAACGGAGCAGTTCAATATCCTTTTGTGTATAACGTCCATAAAGACTGGATTGCTGTATATGCCCAATGCCCATCTTGAACGAAGGGTATCGCCACTTCACCCCCAGACGACGAGCATATTGAACGGCAGCCTGTTCGTCTCCGCCGCTTTCAGTCAATTGCTTGAAAAAAGAGGTCTTGAGCACGTCTAAATTGCGAACGAAATCTTCCTGATACGAATTTCTCGCTTCCTGGACGGCATTCTGCTGCAACGCTTTCATAGACTTGAGCAGCGCCTCCTCCAGCTGCGATGCAAAGAGCTTGTCCTTCAGCAAATATTCATCTGCATTCATGTTCATCGCTTGCTTCAAATATTCGAATTCTTCATGGCAAGTCAGAAATATAATTCGGACATCCGGCTTCATCCGTTTAAATTGATCTGCGAGCTGAAGCCCGTTAATCTGTGGCATCCCAATATCCGTGATGACGATATCGGGCTGTTCCTGCTTGAATAAGTCCAATGCTTTGACACTGGAGTATGTCTGCAACAACGCACTTATTCCAAGATCATCCCACTGCATCAATCCACTCAAATACTTCAGCATCAACGCATCGTCATCGATTAGCAGCACTTTATACAAGCTTACCACTCCTTATCCGTTACCGAATGGATGACCGGGAAGCCTAACTTAACCGTTATGCCGGCATCCGCATTCGCCACAATATGCATACCAGCTTCAGCACCATACAGCAACTTCATTCGCTTCAAAATATTATTCAATCCGATGTGGTCAGGATCCATCCTGTCCGGTAGCTCAGCTTCAAGCAGCTTCCGATTCATGACCGCAAGCTCAAGCTCCGTCATGCCGGCTCCGTTATCCGACACCGCAATCTCAAGATTTCCGTTGCGAATACAAGCATGCAGCGTAATGATAGGGTTAATCTCCCGTTCCACGAAGCCGTGTACAATCGCATTCTCCACAACCGGCTGCAGCAGCAATTTCGGAATTTGACAACGCCCCGCTTCTTCGCTGTAATCCGCTTGCCACTGAATCGACATATCACTGCGCATCTCCATGAGGCTGACGTAATGGGAAAGTATCTCGCATTCTTCACGCAACAAGGACGGTTCCTCCAGCTTCAAATAATTGCGAAGCAACGTCATAAGCGAATTGACTTTCTCGCTGTGAGCGATATCCTTATTCATGATCAAACTAATCTTTATCGCATTAAGCGTGTTGAGCAGGAAATGGGGCCTTATCTGATTCGCAAGCGTATGAAGCTCCATCCTTCGCTTCTCATCCTGCTCGGCTCTTATATCCGAGATCAGTTCTTCGATCTGATCCAACATGTCATTAATCGTACGCCCCAGCTCATTCATCTCGTCATTGCCCGTCACCACAAAACGCATAGATCGATTGCCGCCCCCGAATTGAGAGGCTATGCGTTGCAGCTTATAAATCGGCTTATGCAGAGTTTTGGCAACAAGCATGGACAACAACAAGAACAGAATCATCGAAATGGCGATAATAATACCGCTCACATAGAAAGTCTTATTTAACTGGCCAACTACATCTTGCTTTGGCGTCTCGAATACAAGCGTCCAATTGACGATCGGTATGACCGCGCTGTCACGTATTGCAGCAGGATCAGCGCCTTGCGGTGTAAGCACAACATCATCAGAACCGGCAAACAGCATCCCTTCGCTGTCAAACAAGGCAAACTTGCCCCTTTCTACTGGTTCGAACAGCTCCGTAAAATATTTCTCCGAAATACCGATATTCAATACCGCCAGCAAGCGACCGGAACTGGGATTCGTAATGATCCTGGAGCCGTAGAAATATTTCTCCGAACTCCCTTCAGTGGATACTGCTCCCAACCATTGAAAGTGATGTCCTAATGTCGTGAACGACTCCTTGGCTCTAATTTCCGACCAGTGCTTCTCTAATCGAGCCATATCATTCGCCATTCCGAAGAAACCCGGCGTAGATATAATCAAATCTTGCTCATTCGCGACAAATAGATGGATATGATTTAGCGTCGCTTCGAACGACACAAGCGTCAACAGACTTTCAATGCCGTTGTAAGTCGTATAATCCTGATAACTATTAATGCTGCCCAAGGATGCGTAATGCTTGTAGTAAGGCTTTAACAGATCATTCTCCGTGAACAGAAGAGATGCATAGGACAAGTCGTTAATCGTCTCCGTAATTTCCTTTTCCATTAACTGCAGAATGCTTTTGTTCGTCAATTCGATATTATCCATATTGGAGTTTTTATTCAGCACATAGGATATAATCGACACTGTTATAATGGGCAGCAGGATCAGCATAATGAAAGATAGTTGAATTTTACGATAATAAGTGCTCTTGAACATTCCTCTCATATCAATCACCTGCCATATTCACCATTATAGTAAGCTCTCCGCCCGATAGATAGAAAGATTTTTAGACTTAGGGGTAAAATTTTGACTTTCCATCACTCGTACAACGAATCATTGTCAAAATCGGCCAAGCCCAATCGGTAGCTCTGTCCGCCAACCATTCGCAACAGCAGAGCTTTATGTCCTGAATTCTGCTCATCGGCGCCACTCGCACGACGGTTGAGCGGTGTATGTCTTATGATGCACTCTCTGTCCGAACTGGCATGAATAACGGCCCAGTCCAGCTTCCCATCCTTCCACGCGATATCCACCACACAGCCTCCTCTGGCACGCAGTCCAGTTACCTTGCCCGTACGCCAGACTGCCGGCAGAGCAGGCAATAAGCTAATTTCCTCTCTGTGCGATTGCAGCAGCATCTCCGCAATCGCCGACGTACCTCCGAAATTCGCATCAATCTGGAACGGGGGGTGATCGCCTAACAGATTAGGGTGCACGGAATGATCCAGCAGCGCCTTCAAATGCTCGAATGCCATATCCGCTACTTTCAATCTGGACCAGAAGTGGATAATCCAAGCCCGACTCCATCCAGTATGGCCGCCACCGTGGGCTAAACGACGTTCCAATGAGATTCTCGCGGCATGCGCAAGCTCATCATTATGGTTAGGCGCTATCTGCTCTCCGGGATATAAGGCGAACAGATGAGAGATGTGGCGATGACCGGGTTCCATCTCTTCATAATCCTCCGCCCATTCCATAAGGCCCCCGTACTTCCCAATACGCGGCTCAGGTAATTTCTCAAGCGCTTCCCGCAGTCGTTGACCAAACTCCTCATCTATCTGAAGCATGCTGATCGCATCAATACTAGCTTGGAATAAGGCATATGCAATCTGAGAATCCATAGAGGGACCGATACATAAACGGCCAACCTGCCCTCCAGGCAGCCTGTAACTGTTCTCAGGTGATACGGAGGGCGCTGTCACCAACCGTTCTGACTTGTCTTCGACGAGTATATCCAGTACAAATTCTGCAGCTTCCTTCAAGATCGGGTAAGCCCGTTCCCTCAAGAACGCTTCATTCATGCTAAAGCGATAATGCTCCCATGCATGCAAAGCCATCCAGGCTCCGCCCATTGGCCAAATAATTGCAGGCATGTACAGTCCGACAATATCGGTATCCGCCCACAGATTAGTTGCGTGATGGGCCACGAACCCTCTCGCCCCGTAGACTTCCCGCGCTGTCTCTCTGCCGTTCTCCCGCATTCGATCCAATAGATCGAATACCGGCTCGTGGCACTCTGCCAGATTGCAAGATTCCGCAGGCCAATAGTTCATCTGGAGATTAATATTCAGATGATAATCGCTCTCCCATGGCGGTGTGTAGCTCTCATTCCATACCCCCTGCAGATTAGCAGGCAATGTTCCCGGTCGTGAGCTAGAAATTAGAAGATAGCGGCCATATTGGAAGAACAATGCCATCATACCATTATCGCTATATCCTTCCTGCAGACGAGCTAATCTTTCATCGGCTGGATATGCTGAAGGAAGCCTATTCTGATCGTTGCGCTCGCACTCTTCTAACTCAAGACTCACTCGGCCGTACAGACTCCTGTAATCTTGAACGTGATCGTTTCGAATAGCCGAATACTCTTTTGCCGTAGCTACTTCAAGTCTTCTTAAGCATTCTTCATACGGATCCTTGAATCGGAAAGTCGTAGCAGCAGTTACGTAGAATGTGACGTTGTCCGCTGCTTCAATAGACAAAAAATCACCTGACGCAAACACACTTCCTCCAGTGGCTACAGCTTTGACAGTTGTACAGTAATGAACGCCGTCCGGTCCGCATTGCCCCGTCATGAATACCGTATCAGAGCCCTCTCTGCTTATCTGTCCATCGAAGGGCCGTCGCCCTAGATGTGCGCTTAAGCTTATTCCACCGGGCACATCTGCGTTCAATCTCAACACAATAACATGATCTACATAACTGGCGAACGCTTCCCGTTCAAAACGAATGCCCGAGACATCATACTTCAGTTTAACGATCCCTTCCTGGAGATCAAGCTCACGCCTATATGATTGCGCTTCTCCAGACACACCGTGGAAAAATAATTTTAAATCCCCTAGTGATTGGTATGGTCCGAAGTGCTTCGGAGCTGAGGTGAGCGTCATTCGTGCCAGTCGTTCAGCTTCATTAAGTTTGCCTTGAAAGAGAAGCTCGCGGATTTCCTTCATACGCTTGCCCGAATCTACATTTCTGCGTTTCATGGGCCCTCCATACCAGATCGAGTCCTCATTCAATTGTATTCGTTCCTCCATAATGCCCCCGAATACCATAGCGCCGAGCATGCCCGAGCCGATAGGCAATGCCTCTTCCCACTTTGACGCCGGTTGTCTGTACCACAGCTTCTCATTCAACTGGTTCATATCCCTCACCTCAACTATTTATTAAACAAAAATACGTTCCTAAGAGGGTTAGACCTGCTTGGAACGCATTTTTGCCATGCATATTTTTTTCAATTATTTTGTGTTTTCTTCGATTACTTTCGTTGCTTCCTCTACCATCCATTTTTGAATCTCGTCAACAGACTCATCACCCAACATGAACTTACTGAAACCGTCAGCTTGAATTTTGCCCAACTGCGAACCGAAAGTAGTCAGAACCTTCGAAGCATCCAGATAGGCAATGTCATCTCCAAACAAAGTGTTTTTCAGAGAATCCAGATCATACATCTCTTTGTTATCACCTGTCAGGCGATCAAGAATAGGATTCGGATCGGCTTTCTTCCAGCCAGAGAATTCCGTTCTGTGATCTGATTCAACCGTAGTCAGGAAGCGCATCAGTTTGAAGGACGCATCTTTATGCTTGGAGGTAGCTCCCATCGTCAGATGTCCCCCGCCGACGAAGTATTTCCCGCCTTCGTAATCTTTAGGCTGCGCGTTTGCCGGTGGCAGCGGAACCGGTGCAAATGCGGTGACGAAATCATGCGGATACTGCTCTTGATTGCCTGGATCTGGTATCATCCAGCTGCCCGTCAAAATCATAGCGGCTTCTTCATTGAAAAATTCTGTACGGTAATTTAGTTTTGCTGCCAGCACATCTGCATAAGTTTTTGCCGACTTGTCAATTGTCTCCATATCCTTGCGGAGTTGGAAGAAATATTTGAACGTTGGATCAGAGTAGTTTGTTGTTCCGTCTTCATAACGGAACGGGTCTCTCATAACCGTCTGCGCGGGAGGATTCATATACAACTCCCACGTATGGAAGTAGCTTCCATAACGTTTGTCCACACCTTCGCCTTTGGTCAGCTTTTTCGCATATTCGCGATAGTCATCCCAGGTCCATCCATAAGTTGGTACGGGAAGACCCGCTTCATCCAACGCATCTTTATTCAACAGAACAAGTTGATAACCTGTCGTAAATTGCATCCCATAATATTGGTCATCGATTTTGGGATTAACCAGATATTCGTCTTCCGGTACAAGACCGTCCTTCTCGTAAAACGCATTCAACGGCTCCAAAGCACCTCTTGCCGCTCTTTCCACTACAGCGCCAAGACTTGGAACGCTGATCACGTCGATCGCTTCGCCGGAGGAAATCAGGAAGTCTAACTTCTTCAACATCTCTACAGAGTTACCCGGAACAAGCACTACATGCTCTACTTTAATGTTTGGATTTTCTTGTTCGAACTCATCCAGCAAGGCACGAGTACTGTCTGCAGTTGCCTCATTATCCCAATTGTAATACTTTATCGTGACTTGCTCATCTGAGCGTTCTTCTTCTTTTTGAGAACCACCTTGCGCCTCAGATCCATTGTTGTTCTGTTTGTTGTCTGCTGAATTACCGCACCCGCTTAATACCATGACAAACGTCAGTATAACTGCGAGTAACAGCATCATATTTTTTTTCTTCACTTGCATTTTGTTTCCCCCTTGTAATCATAGTTGTAATCGTTTTCTGTTACCTATTATAGGCTGTTGCAGGAATCTCAAAGAGTATTATTTTTAGGTCCATCGTGTAAATATTTGACTTCTTCTATCTTCTCTGTCCTAAAAAATGAAATTAACCTTTCACGCCGCCTAGGGCGATCCCATTGATCACCTGTTTCTGCAGAATAACAAAAACAATTAATAGCGGGATAATGGCAGACAACGATGCCATCATCATAATCGCATAATTGTTCGTGTAATCATCCCGGAACAGCGACATGCCTAGCGGTATCGTATACAAATCCTTGTCCAACAGGAAAATAAGCGGATTCTGATAGTCGTTCCAGGTCCAAATAAATTTGATAATGGCGACGGTTGCCAGAACCGGCTTACACAATGGAAGCATGATTGACCAAAAGATTCGGAAATATCCCGCTCCGTCGATCTTGGCAGCCTCGATGAAATCATTGCTTACGCTCATCATGAATTGGCGCAGCAAAAACGTAAAATAAATGGAGAACATGTCCATCAGGATGAGCGCCGCATGCGTATTGTACAAGCCCATCCATCTGATGAGCATGAATCGCGGAATCAACGTCGCTTGCGCCGGAATAATCATGTACGAAATCAATGCAAAAAATACCATGTCACGCCCCCGGAACCGCAGCTTAGTAAATGCGTAGGCCGCCATTGACGAAATGATAACTGTAATAAGCGTGACACTTAAAGCGATCTTGATAGAGTTGAAATAAAATAAATAAAACGGCACTTTGCCCATCCAGACCGTTTTGAAATTATACACGACATTAATCGTTTCAGGTATCCATTGAATCGGAAACCGCATGACGTCTTTCTCAAACTTGAATGCCGACGACAACATCCAAATAAATGGCACCAGGAAGAAGATAGATAGTCCTCCCATAATGATGGTTACGATAACTTTCGACATGTTTTTTTTCAATACTAACATCTATTCTCCCCCTTACACCGTGTCATCTTTTCTCATTTTCCAGGTTGCCGCCGTAATAAGGCCGATAATGGCAAACAACAACCAGGAAATCGCAGAAGCGTATCCCATATTGTAGTCGCGGAAGCCTTCTTCATAAATTCGGAATACCAGTACGGTAGAGGAATTATGTGGTCCTCCCTCCGTAAGAAAGGCAATGATGTCGAACACTTTGAATGAACCGATAAGCATCGTGATGAACAAGAAAAAAGTCGTCGGACGAAGCATTGGTGTCGTAATCTTCATAAACTTCTGCATAGAAGTGGCGCCGTCAATCTCAGCAGCTTCGTAAAGCTCTTCCGATATATTCGTCAACCCCGCCAAATAAATGATAATCGTGTAGCCGATTCCCGCCCAAATACTAATAATGGCGATGGAAAGGAGCGATGTCTTGGGATCTACAAGCCAACGCGGCGGATTGTCTATGCCTATATCCATTAAAAATTGGTTGATAGGTCCTAATGACGGATGAAGAAGTGCGCTCCATACGGCTGCTATAGCAATAATGGAGGAAATGTACGGCATGAAGAAGACTACTTTGAAGTAATCTTTAAAGTACACTTTGGAATGAATAATAACCGCCAGCACCAATGCGATAGCAATGGATACAGGCACAGTCAGCAGAGTGAAAAGCAGATTGTTCATCAAAGCTTTGACGATCGCTTCGTCTTGAAACAGCTTGATATAATTATCAAGACCAGAAAACTTGATTCCTGACAGACCGGACAATAGATCCCAGGAGGAGAAACTCAAATATAATGAGAATAACAACGCGAATACATTCAGCAGCAGCATGCCTACTACTTCGGGTAAAAGAAACAACCAACCGATCAGTGCTTCCTTACGACCTGGCGACCAGAACTTCTTTGGTCCGGGCATCGTTACTTGCTTATTTGCAGCTCTTGGTGCGCTCACCTGAAAATCACCTCATTCAATATTTATATCAGCAGTACACCCATCATAATGGTTTTGTCCATACGTTGAAGGAGGGATTATGACTTCCTGCGGGTAATATTTTTACTTTTCGCATGAAAAGAATTGGGTTCAGCGTTACATTTCATCGTACATTCATATCCAACATTGACCTAAAGCGTCTCTTTCAAAAAGCAGAGCAGTAGCATAATATAGAGAGATAGGTCAGCTTTCTGGTATGACTTTATACATTCAGATAGAATTTATGACATGGGAGGAATGTCCGTGTTTACCTTGAATGAAAAGCTATATTTGCTTCAGATGCTGAAGAAGAGCAAGCGCAGATCGTTCTGGAGCCTGAAGAAAAGAGACACTATGCATGCACAGCTGGTAGAGAAGCTGGAGCAAATGGTACGAAACGAAAAGGTGAACAAAGAGCACTTGTAACATCAAGAGCAATAAACGGATTGGCAGGTGTAAGCATGCGAGGAAAAACACATTTGGCTATTGGAGCGGCAATCGGAGGCGTTGCCTCCGTTTATTATACGTCTGGAAATATGGCATGGGGCGAAAGCGTCTATTATATTGCCGTTGCGGCATTCTCTGCGTTGAGCGCCGATCTGGATGGCCCCAGCATGCTGACAAGCAGAATAACGAAGCTAAGTCGACATATCCGGACATGGGTGTTATGGATCAGCATCATTTATTTGGCCATTATTGGTTACTTGTACTTGACGGCTCAGCCCGTATCGATGACGATGACGGGGCTCGCCTTCGCCGGCTTGCTGATCGGACTCGTCATGAAGCAAGGAGTCCTTCGTAATACGATGGTTAGCCTGGTGGGGGGGTATTTGATCTACCAGGGTCTAATTGCCGACCGTACCTGGCTGATGGGACTAGGCGCATTCATCGTATGGGCGCCATGGCTGAAGCATCGCGGCATGACCCATACGGTGTGGGTTCTGCCGATCTGGGGATGGCTTGGCTGGGGAATGGAGCAGGATCTGGGCATGGAAGGGCTGGGGATGACCGCTCTTCTGGGATACATGTCTCATCTTGCAGCGGATACCCTCACGCCAAGCGGCGTGAAGTGGTTGTATCCGCTATATAAGAAGCCGTTCAGACTCCGCATGTAGTCCCTTCGACTACTCGAAAACTCAATGTTCTCGAATCAGAATCTCTCCGATATAACCTTCGGCTGTAGGAACAAAAGCAGATAGTCGCGCCCTCCCGCCTTGGAATCCGTGCCGGACATATGGAAGCCTCCGAAGGGATGGGCGCCGACGAGCGCTCCCGTGCATTTGCGATTGAAGTACAGATTGCCGACATGGAATTCTGTCCGGGCTTGCTCCAATCTGTTCCGATTGCGAGAGATGACGGCGCCGGTCAGGCCGTATTCCGTATTGTTCGCAATATCCAGCGCCGCATCGAAGTTATCGGCACGGATGAAGGCGAGCACAGGACCGAATATCTCCTCTTGCGCAATGCATGCAGAGGGAGCGACATCCTTGAATATCGTCGGTTCGATGAAATAACCGCTACTGTCCCCTTTGCCTCCCCCGTGGATTAAGACCCCCTCGGTACGACCCTTCTCGATATAGCTCAAAATATTGCGATAGGCGCGTTCATCGATGACAGGTCCCATCGCTGAGGATTGCTCCATCGCTTTGCCCATCTTTAATGATTTCACACGCTCCACGACTCGCTCCACGATATCTTCATAGACGGCTGCATGGATAACCGCTTTAGAGCACGCGGAGCATTTCTGACCGGAATAGCCGAAGGCGGACGAAGTAATCGCTTCGGCAGCCGCATCCAATTCCGCGTCCTCATCCACGATAATTGTATTTTTGCCCCCCATCTCCGCGATGACTCTTCTTAGCCATTTGCCATCCTGCTGTCTGGCGGCCGCCTTCTCATGAATGCGCAGCCCTACCTCCTTGGAGCCGGTGAATCCGATGAACCGGGTCATAGGATGCTCCACAAGGAAGTCACCGATCTCGCTGCCTGCTCCGGGCAGGTAGTTGACCACTCCATCCGGCAGCCCGGCTTCCTCCAGCAGTTCCATGAACTTTGCCGCCACTACGGGAGCGGCGCTTGCCGGCTTCAGCACGACGGTATTGCCCGCGACGACCGAAGCCATCGTCATGCCCGCCATTATGGCCAGCGGAAAGTTCCAAGGCGGTATAATGACGCCTACGCCCAGAGGTAAGTAAATTAGCTCGTTATGCTCTCCTGACAGCGGCACTAGCGGCTGACACTCTGACAGTTTCTCCATTTCCCTGCCGTAGAACTCCATGAAATCTATCGCTTCCGCCGTATCCGCATCCGCTTCCGCCCAATTTTTACCTGCTTCATAGACGAGCCACGCCGAGAACTCGTGTCTGCGGCGCCTAAGAATAGCTGCCGCCTTGTACAGCACCCTTGCTCTGGCGGCTGGCGGCACTCGCTTCCACTTCTCATATGCCGCCGCCGCCGCAAGCATGGCCTGATGAGCAAGCTCCGTATCTGCTTGCGCTACGATGCCGACCGTCTGCGCGATATGGGAAGGATTCAGCGACTTCGCCTTTGCACTCGTATCCAGCCAGTCCGGGCCAATCTTCAGTCGGTACGTTCGGCCAAGCTGTGATTCCACGCTCATCAGGGCCGCCTGGAAGTCGGCGATATTGTCGCTACGCGTAAAGTCGGTAAACGGTTCATTCCGGAACGGTTCTCGCATATGCACTCCCCCTTCTGATAAAACAACCCCTATTGAAATTTATGCTCACACCTTGCTTATCATGTAACTAATTCCCCCTGTTCTCCTTATTCCACCTCCCAACGTCAGTCGGCTGTGTACCGCGATGATCCCAAAGCTCTGTCTCTCATGGTACGACACTAGTGTCGCTCGCTGCTTCGTACCGCACATCAACACCAATCGGGTAGGAGGCTACCCATTATTTGAGTAGCCGACCTCCCACACCACCGTACGTACCGTTCGGTATACGGCGGTTCCTAAGTTTACGTCAATACAGTCTT
>NZ_JBHTJZ010000037.1:0-561 GCF_042675905.1 Paenibacillus chungangensis
CAGCCGCCGAAGGTGGGGTAGATGATTGGGGTGAAGTCGTAACAAGGTAGCCGTATCGGAAGGTGCGGCTGGATCACCTCCTTTCTAAGGATTTAAGCGTTTCTGTTGGAGACGCATAAGGAAGCATCAGCTTCCACAGGGATATTTTCTTATCGACTCTCGTCGATTGCGAAAAATCCCAGGCAGTAGTTGCTCGCTCGTTGTCAGTTTTGAAGGAGTAATCCTTCTACAATAAGATGGAGTTGCCTATTGGTGATTCGGTCTTATATAAACAATCCATTTGGTTTTTACAAAAATTGATTGTTGCAGTCAGGGTGAAAACCTGATAAAGTATTTTCTTGTGACGAAACGAAATTGCACCTTGAAAACTGGATAACGAAAGTAACAATAAAGTATTCCAGCTGCTTTTAAAGCAGTGAGAAGCTTTATGCTGAAACATCCTTTAGCTGAAGTTTTAAATAAACGTTTGACATGTAGCGTCTTTTCTGAAGCCATTCAGGGAAGTCACTCATCGAAAAACGCAGGTTAAGCTAGTAAGAGCGCACGGAGGATGCCTAGGCA
>NZ_JBHTJZ010000038.1:0-570 GCF_042675905.1 Paenibacillus chungangensis
TCAACGCGAACGGTGACACGGATTATGAGCGAGCAACAGTGGCGCTCAAGAACCGTCAAAAAATACAAGGCAACAACGAACTCCAAACACAATTTTCCAGTGCAAGAAAACGTACTGAATCAGGAATTTACGGCTAGTAAGCCAAATGAAAAATGGGTAACAGACATCACCTATGTAGCGACCGAAGAAGGCTGGCTGTACTTGGCTAGCGTTATGGACTTGTACTCACGCAAGATCGTTGGTTGGCACACGAGCGACCGCATGACAAGGGAGTTGGTTCTGCTGGCGCTAAGGCAAGCTCACGGCCGTCAGCGGCCCGAAGGCGAGGTCCTGCATCATTCGGATCGCGGCAGCCAGTACGCCTCGCATGATTACCAAGAGCAGCTTAAGACCTATTCTATGATCGGCAGCATGAGCCGAAAAGGTAACTGCTACGATAATGCTTGCATCGAATCCTTTCACAGCATCATCAAAAAAGAACTGATCTACTTGAACAAGTATGCAACCCGTTCCGAAGCCGAGAAAAGCATCTTTGAGTACATTGAGGTCTTTTACAACAACGAGCGCATC
>NZ_JBHTJZ010000039.1:0-574 GCF_042675905.1 Paenibacillus chungangensis
CCATATCCAAGCAAGTTATTTATCCGTCACAATTCTTCTAAAGTGTTGTAACTCCAGGGAATCTGCACCTGTCTCCTCGGATAATTTTTGATGACTAAATTATCGATACAGGAATGGCATCGCATCGGGGAGTGACTGCGGAATCGATTTCATGATCGCATCTTCTAATGGTTTGCCACGTTCGTCAAGGTATTTGTTAGCTAATTCCGACGTAATCTTGGCGTAAATTACAGTAGAAGTAATCGATACATGGCCTAAAAACGCCTTAATGACAATCAGTGATTCGCCTGCTTCAAGCATATGAACCGCGATTGAGTGTCGGAATGAATGCGGCGTATAGTCGTTCTGCCTAAAAAGATTCGGATAGAGTTCCTTTGCTTTAACTACATATTTTCGGACAACTTCCCCAACGCAAGAGATAGACATCCGCTCATTGGTCTGGCTTGAGAATAGGTGCCTGTCGTAAGTTGACTTGTTGTTTAAATCATATTTTCTTATCCGCAAATACTCGGTTATGATTGAGGTACAGCTTGCGGGGATAGTAACTACTCGTGATTTGTTCCCTTTTCCAGTC
>NZ_JBHTJZ010000040.1:0-586 GCF_042675905.1 Paenibacillus chungangensis
CAAGGGAGCCAGCCGCCGAAGGTGGGGTAGATGATTGGGGTGAAGTCGTAACAAGGTAGCCGTATCGGAAGGTGCGGCTGGATCACCTCCTTTCTAAGGATTTAAAGCGTTTTGGAACAAAACGCACATCGGAAGCATATGCTTCGTTTCTGCAGGAAACGTACAACTCGACATGTCGCTCATCTTCAGTTTTGAGGGAATAACCCTCAAAGATTGTGACTTTTCTGAAGCAAATTCAGAGAAGTGAATACAGTGAAAAACATCGTTTGGTGGCGATGGCGGAGGGGAACCACACGTTCCCATCTCGAACACGACCGTTAAGCCCTCCAGCGCCGATGGTACTTGGACCGCAGGGTCCTGGGAGAGTAGGGCGTCGCCAAGCAGATGCGCAAGCATCTATAATGTGTCGATTTCGACACTTGCACCTTGAAAACTGGATAACGAAAGTAACAATAAAGCATTCCAGCTACTGTATAGTAGCGAGAAGCTTTATGCTGAAACATCCTTTAGCTGAAGCATTAAAATAAACGTTTGACATGTAGCGTCTTTTCTGAAGCCATTCAGGAAAGTCACTCATCGAAAAACG
>NZ_JBHTJZ010000041.1:0-802 GCF_042675905.1 Paenibacillus chungangensis
GCTGAAACCGTTTAGGTTATCCACACAATTAATAAGGATGTCGTTCACGCCACGGCTCTTGAGATCGTTTAATACGCCCAGCCAGAACTTGGCGGACTCATTCTCTCCGACCCACATGCCAAGCACGTCCTTGTGTCCTTCGAGATCGATGCCAATGACCATGTAGGCGGCTTTGTTGACAATGGCGTTATCCTGTCGCACCTTGTAATGAATGGCATCCATAAATACGACCGCGTATACCTGCTGTAAGGGGCGGTTTTGCCACTGCTGCACCTGCGGAAGAATACGATCGGTGATGTTGGAGACGAGCGTTGGAGAGAGTTCCACACCGTAGATGTCGTTGAAGTGTGCCTGAATATCCCGTGTGGACATGCCTTTGGCATACATCGAGATAATCTGGTTCTCCATACCAGAGAGGTCGTTTTGATGCTTCTTGACGATCTGGGGCTGATAGTCACCTTCACGGTCACGCGGCGTTCGGATCTGGATTTCGCCCAATTCTGTCGTTACCGCCTTAGGAGCTGATTTCCCGTTTCGACTATTGGTTGTCTTCTTGTTCTTGGTGTCGTGTTTGGCATAGCCTAGATGCGTATCCAGTTCGGCCTCCATGAACTCCTGCAGCGTCTCGGCAAACATATTCTTAAGTGCGTCCTGGATATCTCCGGCTGTCTTGATATCGTTCTCTTTAATGAATTGCTGTAGCTGTTCCTTTGTAAACATTCCCATCGTGTTCTCCTGCCTCTCGTTGTCTACTTCTATAGTAGTCTGGTTTAGGAGTTTACACAATTTATTTTACAGTCCC
>NZ_JBHTJZ010000042.1:0-862 GCF_042675905.1 Paenibacillus chungangensis
TATTACCGCTGGCATCCTTCAGCGTTCCGCCGTTCAGCTCGATGGCTGCTGCCCCGCTGAGATCGAGAGATTCCCCGTTCCCGTCATTCGCAGCAACGGTGTACAGAAACTTCAGCACAGGGGTGCCGCTGCCGGAAGCATAGGATGCCTGGTAGCCGGTACCGCCAATATGGAATGCAATGAACGGGCTGCCGTTCACTGTATCCACTTCCACCGCTTCACTATAGGTGACCGTGATCGCCAGCTCATTGCCCGTCCGGTATACGCCGTCTATCATGGCAACCGTCTGCACGCTTGGCACGACGGTATCCACCAGCACATCCGTCAGATGCAGCGGCGTCGATACCGCATAAGAAGCCTCGTTGCCTGCGGCATCCTTCACTTCCGCCGTTCCCGGCAGCACCGCCGCGGCCAACTGGATGCCGTCGGCATCCTCCAGATTCGCCTCCAGCGTATACGCGAAGACAAGCGCTGCGCTTCCCGTTCCCGAAGCATACGCCGCTTCAACCGTCTGGCTGCCTATCGTCAGCGGCAGCTTGGGTACGCCGCCTGTTACGATGACCGGTTCATCGTAGTTCACCGTCAAGCTTAACGTATCCCCGGCCAAGTAGGTGCCCGGCGCGATCGTCACGCTAGTCATGGCCGGAGCCGCCGCATCCACCTTGATGCCGCTTATGTCCGGCAATGTCGCAACGCTCAAGTCCGCCGCATTGCCTGCCGCATCCTGAATCGTTGCGCCGTTCAGCTCCAGCGGCGTGCTCCCGGCGAATGCTAGGCCGTCGCCGTCCAGATCGCCGGACTGCACCTCGTACGCGAACACCCATTCAGTAGGACTGGAGGCTGTCGCATCATATTGCGCTTC
>NZ_JBHTJZ010000043.1:0-931 GCF_042675905.1 Paenibacillus chungangensis
AATCGGGTAGGAGGCTACCCATTATTTGAGTAGCCGACCTCCCACACCACCGTACGTACCGTTCGGTATACGGCGGTTCCTAAGTTTACGTCAATACAGTCTTATAGTGTTCCGAGAAAAATGTGTATCCCGTTTGTTTAAGGCGAGCGTTGGTGACAGTTGTGTTGAGGATTTGGCTATTGGCGATACGCCAATAGCCTTTTCTTGTACACGCGAATTTGAGAGCAGTATTGTGGTCGTTTCCGAGTTTGCGGAGCATTGCGTATCTGGTTCGAACGCGTTTCCATCGTTTCCAGATATACATCCGTAATCTTCTTCTTAACCATTCGTCTGTTCCTTTGAGCAACTTTTTCATATCTGCGAGTTTGAAGTAATTGATCCAACCCGTGATATATTGTTTCAGCTTTAGTTTCAGTAGTTCATATCCGAGCCCGTTGCTTCTAGCAGTGAGTTCTTTTATTCTTGCTTTCATCTTGCTGACGCTCTTTATATGGATGCGTAGTTTGATTCCGTCTTTGGACGGGTAAAATCCGTATCCCAGGAACTTGATCCTGCCCATGTAGGCAACCACTGTTTTCTCTCTGTTTACCTTTAGCCTCAGTTTCCCTTCGATGTAGGGCAGAATGTTTGTCAGCATTCGCTCGGCTGATCGCTTTGTCCTTGCAAAGAGAAGCATGTCATCGGCGTACCTGACAAATCTGATTCCTCTGCGCTCCAGTTCTCGGTCAAGCTCGTTCAGCATGATATTGCTGCACAGTGGGCTAATATTCCCACCTTGAACGAGTCCAAGCTCTGTCTCTTCGAACTTCCCCTTGTTCATCGCTCCTGCTTTTAGGTACTTGTGTATGAGGGATACCACTCTGCCGTCTTTAATCGTTCTGGATAGCAATTCAATCATCTTCGATTGATTAACCGTATCGAAGAATTTCTC
>NZ_JBHTJZ010000044.1:0-937 GCF_042675905.1 Paenibacillus chungangensis
GTTCTTTTGCGCTTGCTCCAAGCCACGGATTTGGCCGCGCATCTTCTCCGACACTGCAAGACCAGCTGCGTCATCAGCAGCACGGTTAATGCGAAGACCGGAAGACAGTTTTTCCATCGCCTTACCTGCACTGGCGTTGTTCAGACCCATGTTGCGGTGTGTGTTTAAAGCCGTTATGTTGTGATTAATACGCATTGTTATTTCCTCCCTGAAATTGAGTGTAGTCTCCACTTCCATGTGGAATGCTGAATCAGGTCGGCCGCCCTTTATCAGCTCTAATTAGTATATCGGTATATATTCGGAGAAAATCAAGAGTCTCCACAAAATAATTAGTAGAAAAGAAGAAGACCCGATAGAGGGTCTTCGAAATACAATTATTGCAGTAGCGACAATACGCCTTGCGGTTGTGAATTAGCTTGCGCCAGCATCGCTTGAGAAGCCTGTAGAAGAATATTATTCTTCGTCAGTTTCACCATCTCGCTCGCCATATCCGTATCGCGAATACGAGACTCGGCAGCTGTCAAATTCTCGACCGTTGTACCAAGGTTATTGGACGTATACTCTAGACGGTTTTGTGTAGCACCAAGCGTTGCGCGTTGCGTCGAAACACTTTCAATTGCAGTTTCAATATCAGCAAGGGTAGTACCGCTGCTTAGACCATCGAAATCAGTTGTAGTAATGCCTGCAATTGCAATGGCCTGAGACGCATCATCGGCTTGGATGGTTGCGCCAGATGTAATGTTAATGCCATTGAACTTGGTGTCTGTCATAATGCTATCAATTTGAGCTCCCAGCTCATCAAGCTCGAGATCAATATTTGCTTTATCTGTGCTGCTGTATGTGCCGTTCGCTTTCTGAACGTTAAGCTCTTTCATGCGAGTCAGCATTGCACTTACTTCGTTCATTGCGCCTTCTGCTGTTTGCACGAAGGAGATAC
>NZ_JBHTJZ010000045.1:0-985 GCF_042675905.1 Paenibacillus chungangensis
AATTTCTCCAAGTCCATGTCGACGACATAGGTGTATCCTTGATTTGCGTATTCCTTACACTTTCTCAATGCATCATGAGCGCTTCTCTTGGGTCTGAAACCATAGCTTGTTTCAGCGAATTGTGGTTCGAAGATGGGCGATAGCACTTGCGTGATGGCCTGTTGTAACACCCTGTCTACTGCTGTTGGAATTCCTAGCGTACGCATTTTTCCATTATCCTTAGGTATTTCAACCCTGCGGACCGGATTTGGGTGGTATTTCCCGTCCAGAACCAGCTTTACGAGTTTATCTCCGTTGTCTCTGAGATATTGCAAAAGATGCTCCACTTTCATCCCATCGACCCCGTGCGAGCCTTTGTTCCTCTTCACTTGCTTGTAGGCCTCGTTAAGATTGCCGCGGCTCAAGATTCTCTCTAAAAGCTCACTTCCTCGACTGTTGGCGTTGGTGTTGTTGTTTTCAGTTATCCGCTTGTCGGTAAGCGCTCCCGCATACCCTTCGTGTTCCGCACTATCTCTTTGCGGGTAGCCCTTGCTACAGCAAGGTATTCTGCTTTCTTTTATCCCGACTTTGGTAACATTCATTCACTAAACACCTCCTTAGGTTCAACCCTTCATAACGCTGTCGACCGCGTTACTACTATGGTATCTGCTGACTTCTCACGACAAATCTTGTTTCAACCGCATGTTGCAAATGTGCTTCATGCGTCCGTGAGACCTCCCACGGTAAGACGCGTAACTTTCATCCCATGTACCCGCCGTATTTACATCCTCGTGTCCGTGCAGTTTATTGGATTTCATCTTGTTCGGCAGATTCATCCCACTTTGGATGCCTGATACGATTCGTGTTCCTCGGGTCGGGACTTTGCCGCCAGCTTCCTTCAGATTCCACCTCGCGATGGACACCCTTGCTCTTGGCTAATGGTTGGCAACTGCAAGCCCCCATAGCGGACTTTCACCGCCTAGCTACGCGCCATGCGTGGCGCACC
>NZ_JBHTJZ010000046.1:0-1127 GCF_042675905.1 Paenibacillus chungangensis
CTTCATGGAATACTTCTGTCCGGCTGCCTTCTCGCTTCTGAAACGGTGCATCGTTAAAATCCTTCAACTTACGAGCTATTGCAAGTTTCACTTCATCCAACGAGTGAAATACCTCATTACGGAGCTTAGCGATGATGGCTGTAGCTATTTTCCCTACGGTTCCTTCTACGGATGCTTTTTGTTTAGGCTTTCTTACCCCGGCTGGCATAATAGCAGTCAAGTAGTGATTGCCAAGGTCCTCGTACTTTTCATTGAGGACAATTTCACCGTCACGAGGATGGCTGATCACGCCAGTTTTTAAATTGTCGCATGTAGTTCTGACGGTTGAGCCGCCAAAGAATTCGAACATATGCACATGGCATTTCAGCCAAGTATTCTGCTTCATGTCAAGGCACGGCTCTACATATGAGTACTGGCTGTACGGTAGGGTAGCGACAAACAGGTAAACCTTGATCATTTCACCTGTAGCGCGTTCAACGATTGTCATCGTCGACCCACTCCAGTCCACTTCACAGACCATGCCAGGCTTGTGGAGCAAATGGTTGGTTAGACTATTAGCGGTGACAAACTCAGCATAGCCTTCACAAAACTTCGTGTATCCCATGGATAAGGCACTTGAAGCTTGGCATACATCCTTATATTCATGCCATAAGAGCTTTAGATTCACCCCTGTCTTCTTGAGCTCTGTGTGGATGTAGCTGTAGTCGGGAGCCTTGTATAGCGTCTCAGCGACATACTTGTCGGGGTAAAACATCCGGTAGACTTCTTCATCTGATTTTTCTTTGACATCGTTGTAAGTGATGCCAAGTTCATTCGCAAGCCTGAATACATCTCCTACAGAATGTTGAGACATCTTGCGTGTGCGACAGATTTCCCGTTGCGACATTTGTGCAGCGCGAAGTTCTAGAATGAGCTTCGCCTTAATTTTCTTGGCCATGTGATGGCCTCCTTCCTAGTAGATACGTGATGTGAGATTTCTCTCCACAACTTAATCTACAGGAAGTGATGCTATTGTGCGGATTGGTGATGTTATTGTGCGAATCCCGTCACAAATGGAAGGTGATGCTGATGTGCGTATCGCTGTTGCTCAGAAGCGAATCGGTGTTGTCCTAACAGCGAAATAATCA
>NZ_JBHTJZ010000047.1:0-1289 GCF_042675905.1 Paenibacillus chungangensis
CCGATCGAAGTAATACGAAGCAGCAGGCCCGGCCCTAGGGGAAGGTTCAAACGCCGACCTCGAAGCTATATCACGAAATGAATTCATCCGGTGCGGAATGGGCGTAGCCAGACGCTCCTCTCCCATCGGGAGAGTGTTCGAACCTCCGTTCGAAGTAATACGAAGTAGATGGCCCGGCCCTAGAGGAATTGTCGGGCATCGATCAATATATACGACGTATTACCGTTGGTAATAGGATGCTTCCTTCGTCTGCAGGCGTAGAACACCGTCTGTATGCTGCTTGCGAAAGAAAAACGATACTATTAGTCTGGGGGTTAGCAGCCATATATGCCAGCTTACAAGGCTTATCATAAGCGATGGCTTGGTCCACGGATATAATAAGGCAATAAAGCATAATCCAATCCAGAACAGGTGGCGGTGTACTCTACGGAAGATGAGAAGACTAATATCATTCGCAGGCTTGAATCCGATCCAGGGAGGGGTAATTCGCCAGATCCATTGACGATCCGCCGCTTCATCGACTCTTATGAACGTTAGAAGAAGTACAAGTAGGTGCAGCGCTTGTATGAGCGCGAATCCGAACAACCATGAGAATAACCCCTCCATTTCATAAATTAGTATTTGGAAGCCAACAAAAATAACTGCCATAAGGATGTGGCTGTAAATGAGCTCTTTAGCAATCACCTTTCGTTTAATGAGCTTATATTGATAAATCGTTGCGTTCTGTTGCTCCGAAAGTTTCCTCTTCATATTCACGCTTCCTTCCATAGTGCCGTGCACAACTGATATTCAATAAATATATCGGTAATTGAGTCACTTTTGTCCATAGTTCAATTCCACAAAAGTTATCACCATGCGCCCAGTATTTGCATAACATATAGTAATATTTGAAAACAGCATATGAAACAAGTATGAAATCATAGATTTCATGTCATAATAGTAATGAGGTATTATGTATATGGGAAAGGCAGGAATGTGGAATGAATGAATTATACGGTTATCAATGCGCGATATGCGGCAACAGAAGAATAGAAGGTGAGGGCATTCGAGTCATATACGGTTTTATATGTGAGGATTGTGAAACGGAAATGGTTCATACCGATGTGAGAGATGCGAAATATCCTTTTTTTATTCATCAAATGAAGCAAATATTTATTGAGAAAAACGCTTGAGCGACTACCATTGTACACTGGTACCCATAGACTGGACACTTTGAAAAAAGGTGTGCGGACTGTGGGTACCTTTTTGTATACTGGAACAAGCAATGGAGGGGATTACATCATGAGCAA
>NZ_JBHTJZ010000048.1:0-1424 GCF_042675905.1 Paenibacillus chungangensis
TTTAGCGATATAAGATAGACCCATGAGATTCGCTAGTGTACAGGATCGACAGATCCTGTACACTAGCGAAAGAGAGAGGAGCACATCTTGTGGAATCTATCATTGAAAGCTATCGAGAATATCAAAGCGTTATCCGGGGGTATACCCCCAAAGTCGTCCTTGGCACCTGGAGAGAATTAATGAAGCTGGCAGCCCATCTTCAAGCCCAGTCTCTTGTTCTTGAGACGGTCGAACTCGTTCACCTTGAGAATTACTGCATCGAACGTACAAAGGATAAATCCCTTGGCTACCGTAATCTCATCGTCAGCCAAATACGTTCATTCTTTACCTATCTGCACCAACAGGAATACCGTTCGGACAGTCCTGCGCTGGGGCTCTCCTACACGAATCTAGATGCTCATCAGGCCCTTCCTGAGATCGCCACGTTTGAAGAAGTTCAAGACTGTCTTAAGGAGCTTCGCCGCCAGATCAAATCATGTTTGGGGCGTAAACAGTTCGATCCGATTCGCAAACGTAATCTAGCACTCTTTGCCCTCATGTATGCAACAGGTATTCGAGCTGGTGAAGCAGCCAATCTCAGGCTGCGTGATGTGCTCTGGGAGGAGCAAATTCTTTGCATCCATGCCGGAAAAGGTCGTAAGGACAGAAGGGTTCCCGTTGTCGGAGAAGTATTGGAACTCCTGCAGGTCTACCTAGCCACCCGGCAGGACCTTTCGACCGATGCGCCGCTATTCCTTACTTGGAGAAAAGAAGCGATGAACAATAATTTGGTCGGCGTTACGTTCCGAAGCTACTCTGAGATGTGGGCGAAGCCGTTACGCCCTCATCAATTGCGTCATACTTGCGCGACTCATCTCTTCCAAGAGGGCGGCAATATTGTCTACATTAAGGATTGGCTCGGTCACAAGCGCATCACCACAACGCTTCACTATGCGCGGATACAAAATCCGGAGATTGCAGCAACACTGGAAGTGCATCCGATCAATGCAGCAGCCTTACCTGTTCCGCCTAAGCTTCGGTTAGTAGAAGGATCACGGCAAAAGCTTAAGAGCTCCCTTCGTCGTAAATACACCGTTACACCTGTAGCCGACGCTCTTACAGGCACGCTCTCGAAACAGATCGAGGAATTCCTCCGAACCGCGGCGGGCATGGGGAAATACAGTAAAAGCTCCTTGAAGGAATTCCGTTTCAGTCTAACTCGCTTTGCCGTAGGGTGTTCATCCTGTATGGAACAAGGTGTTGGAGCCTTGCGCGGCGCAGACATCATCCGTTGGTTAAGTAGCCGTAGACAAGCCGGAATCTCTCCATTTACCATAGATAAAAACCTGTCCCATCTCCGTTCATTCCTTGCTTACGCCGTGGATCGCGGCTGGAGATCGGACAATCCCATGGAGGCGCTTAAGATGGTACCAAGGCAACCCAAA
>NZ_JBHTJZ010000049.1:0-1502 GCF_042675905.1 Paenibacillus chungangensis
AAGTGCTCCCTGTCAAGTAGACAGTGAAAAAAACAAAAAAACGGTTAGGCCTATCCCTCAGTTCAAGACAGAGAACTGGGGGATTATTTCATTACGCAGCTCGACGATACTCATGGGGAGACAAGCCGTTAAGTCGCTCCGTATATCGGTAGTTGTTGTAGTATCGAATATAGTTCCTTACATCTTCTAGAACTTCATCGTAGGTATTATATTTCTTCAAATAAAAGCTTTCTGCCTTGAATGTGCCCCAAAATCGCTCGATCGGCTGGTTATCCAGGCAGCGACTCACACGAGACATGCTTGTTGTGAAACCGTACTTTACCTTCAAGCGATTATATTCATGCGAGGTATATTGGAAACCTCTGTCACTATGCAGAAGTGGCGTGATCCCACGCTTTCCCCTATATGCTTTCTTTACCGTGTCCATGACCAATTTGTTGTTATTGGAGTGGCTGAGCACCCACGAAACGACGGAGTTATCGTGCACATCAATAATGGCGCTCAAATAGGACTTTCGGCCGTTCCCATACTTCAGTTCAGTGACATCTGTACACCACTTCAGGTTCGGAGCAGCAGCTTGAAAGTCGCGGTTCATAACGTTTTCGGCAACATGTGTTTCCGTGGCTCTTACGTAACTTGGACGTTTCCTCCGAATCACTGCTTTCAATCCCAGAGCTCTCATGATCCCGTAGTATCGCTTTTTGTTGTAAGTCTTTTTCAGTTTACGGTTCAATTGGATACGCATTTGGCGATACCCCAGAATCCCTTTTCGCTTGTCATAGCGAAGCTTCACTTCTTTTGCTAGTGAAAGCCGTTCAAGCTCTCGATTGGACGGCTTCCATTTCAACCATTTATAATAGGCAGATCTGGCGATGTTAGCGAGCTTGCATAACGCTAGTATGGCATAGCCCTTTTCTATGTGCAGTTCTTGAATCGCTTGATACAAGACGACATGTCGAACGAGGGTTAGCGTGTAGGTCTTCGCCGGATCTCTGCCAACTTTTTTTCGAAGGCATTCTCCATTTCTAAGTATTCATTGCGCGCTTCGAGTTCCTTGATCCGAAGTTTAAGACGCTCCGTCTCATCCAGTTCTTCCACAGGCTTATTGCGACCACGGTGATCCCTAAGAGCCTCCTGGCTGCCTGATTGGTATTTACGAACCCATGCGTACACCTGTTGGTAGGAAACATTGTACTTCTTCATCGCTTTCTGATAATCCAACTGATTGGCAAGGGTATACTGCACAATTTCAATACGCTCTTCAAAAGTGGTTTTACGTCCTTTATTCATGTGAACTTTTCCTTTACGAGTAGGTTTGATTTCTTTCCTACAAGTATACTTGGAAATCCAGTTCGCCAAAACACTTTTACTTGAAATGTGATGCTGCTTTGTCGCTTCTCGGATGGAGTACTTTCCAGATAGAACATCACGAATCGCAGTCTGCTTGAGCGCAGGTGAGTACGTTTTCCAAGCCTTGGATTCCTTTAACCCCTCATAACCAT
>NZ_JBHTJZ010000050.1:0-1528 GCF_042675905.1 Paenibacillus chungangensis
AGAATCCAAACACCTTCGCGCATTACCTTCTACGCCGTATGAGGTCGCAGAGTGGGTTTACGGCCATACGGTAAATGTGGACTGCCATGTCGCTTTCAAAACCAATCGTTATTCAGCACCTTACAACTATGTGGGTAAAAAAGTGGATCTGAAAGTTTCAGAAAAACTGGTTGAAATCTATTTTAACAGTGAGCGCCTCTGCTCCCACAAAAGGCTCCCCGACTATATGAAATACAAATGGTCTACGTGTGAGGAACATATGCCGGACAAGTTCCAGGAATCGAAATGGGATGATGAACGGATTAAAAAGTGGTCCTACTCCATTGGGAAGTATACCGCTGAAGTAGTAGACAGAATCTTCGCAAGCGTCCGAGTGAAAGAACAAGGTTACAATTCAGCTCTATCCGTACTCCGTCTAAGCAAGGCATATACAACAGAACGTCTCGAAGCAGCTTGTGAGCTTGCACTTGAACGGATCCAATCACCAAGATACAAAACGCTTAAAGCCATCTTATCGTCCAATCAGGATCAGATTTTTCTATCCAAAAAATCTGAAGCAAAAACGAAAGAGCTCCATCAATCCGTTCAGGGTTACGTCCGCGGTTCTCAGTATTATGGCGGAGGTGACCAATAGATGAGTTTGCTGAATGAGGAAACAAGAAGAAAGCTTCGTGAACTGAATCTCAGCGAGATGATCGAAGCCATCGATCAACAAGCTCAGGACATCGGATACGCTACGATGTCCTTTGAGGAGCGCATGAAGCTTGCAATAGATTTTGTCTACCAAAACAAGTATAACAGCAAAGTGGATCGATTGATAAAATCAGCAAAATTTCGCATTGCGAATGCTTCCTTCCACGATATTTACTACATTGATCGTGGATTAGACAAAGAGCAGTTGCTCAATCTTTCCACCGCACAATTCATTGATATGAACGCCAGTGTCATCTTCCATGGTTTCACCGGATCAGGCAAAAGTTATCTGGCTTGTGCACTTGGTAAACAAGCTTGCATGCAAGGGATAAGAACCAGATACATCAGAATCCCAGATTTGTTAATGCTGCGTGATGAGGCAACACTAACACCACAGGGAATATCCAAGCTGCTTAAGAAATTCACAAGCTATAAACTTTTGATTCTTGATGAATGGCTGCTCGACGATCTTTCAGAGGAAGAGCAACACTTTCTGTTTGAACTGATTGAACGTAGACATGATACCAGTTCTACTATTTTTTGCACCCAATTCAAGAAAGAAGATTGGCATGCTCGCCTTGGTGGAGGTGTTCATGCCGATGCAATGATGGATCGAATTGTTCATAACGCAGCCTGGACGTTTACAGGCAATCTAAACATGAGACAAATCAATGCGAAGACACAAAACAAACTTTAGTAATACTTGCGTGCTGCCTCCGGCAGTACGCAACTTCATAACGTAGTGATGCTCTAACAAAATATTGCTGATGCTCTAACCGCGAATCGGTGATGTCCAAATGGGCAAGTTGATGATGCTTTCAGCGTGAAATATTCA
>NZ_JBHTJZ010000051.1:0-1532 GCF_042675905.1 Paenibacillus chungangensis
CATGACTTATGCAGTTCACGAGATTAACTGGTAATTGTGAGAATCTATGCTTGAATAAACCGGCCACCAGGTCATTAAGAGCTGGGGCGGCCAATAAGCCGAAATAAGGCTTGCAAACCGGCGTACTTCTATGTCAAAATCAATGTAGATTCGTTCGGAATTCTTATGTTTTCTGCGACGAACCTGACAACGAGTGTGGAAGAGGCCACGAACCATTTCGCCGTGGGTGTAGCCTTCATCATCACTCGTTTTTTCTTTGTTTACCTGCCACAAAGCATACGCAAGCAGTGTCTCAGTAGCGAACAGCAATTCCATGTGCGCATGCTGATGCGCTTCGGATGTAGAGTGGCAAGACTCAAAGCCAAGTTCCTGCTTGGCCGTCCGAAAGAACACTTCAATGCGCCAGCGTTTACCGTAGACTTCGAGTGCTTGTTTCGGAACATCATGGCGGTTGCTAATGATCAAGTAGGCGTCTTTGTGCGTCGCAAGAGAATCTACACCCTCCTCAGCAATTGTGGTCGCTTCTTCGTCTTCTTTCAAACGAATGGCAACGACAGCGGCAATGGGGATATAGCGATGCTTTACAGTAGGCTGTCCTTTTCGTCCAATAGCGGGGAATGGCAATTTCATATAAATGTCGGCAAGCGCGATCGCTGACAAACCGGAATTCCCTTTATGAGCAAGAGATTTGTACGCTTCTTTAATGAGTTGGCGTGCGGACACCGGAATATATCGGTCCTGCCGTCCTGGCTCCTTCACGCGCCGAAACAGGGCGGTATTGCGTTTGGCCTTGGTCACCCAATCAAAGTTGTGCTCTGTGAGGAACACGAAAAAATCCTTGCAGAGATACCAACGATCCATCGCAATCCATAAGCGGCACGAGACGTTTTCACGCAGCATCAGGAGCATTTGCTTGGCTAAATCCAGCTTGGAGAGTCCAAGCTCACCTTCTTCGACTTTGCGCCACATGCTGTAGTAAAGCGGGTACTCCAAACCGTTTTGCAGTACCGCTTGTAATACAACCAGATTCATGCACCAGCTATATGCCTTCGTAGAGGAGTCCTTGAGCCAGCAAAGATAAGGCAGGAATTTAGCAAATGGATGATTACTGTGGGTGTCATCCAAATTGATAATATCGCCTTCATGCAATTTCGTATCCGCATCTTGTTGGAGCCTCTCGACTCGTTTTTTTCCGAAGGTACGCCAGGCAAAAGGCTTGATAAACAACCGGCTCAGCGTGTACTGCGCCAATTTGTACGGTCTAAACATCTCAATAAGCAAAGCATCTTTGGCCGCCAATTCTGCCATCTGAGAGACGGCCCTGCAGCCAGAAGATAGCCCAATGACATAGAGAAAGCAGAGCATCCAGGCAGGTGTACCGTTTCGTTTGGATATGCCGGATTGTGTGAGCAGTAAAGAAAAGTCGAATTGATCCCATAGCGTCCGAAGAATGGGCGCACCTGCGCACTCGCTGATCGAAAGCTTGCGAAATCGTGGTTTTTCCAAGGTTGGTTTCATATTTGAATCACCTA
>NZ_JBHTJZ010000052.1:0-3657 GCF_042675905.1 Paenibacillus chungangensis
CTCTGCGTCCATACATACTGCAGACTGGACGGATCGACGCCGCTCCCATCATCGCTGACAGTTACAGCAGTGGAAGCCGATGTGGCATAGGTTTCATTCCCGTTCGTGCCCAAATGTACGACCGGTACCGTGGTATCCACTAGGACAACGTAGGATGCCGTCAGTTCATTGTCCGCACTGTCCGCCGCCTTCACACCCAACGTATGCTGGCCTTCACTGTTGAAAGCAAGAGGTGCCATGTAGGGCTGCCAAGACGAGCCTCCATTCAGGGAATAGGTGGTGGAGGTTACCGTCACGCCATCTGTCGTCTGGTTCGTATACACGCTTGCCGTCACGCCTTGGTTCACCCAATCGCCAGCGGTGTATGTGCTGCCGTTGTCCAGCTTCAAGGCGACATCGAGCTCCAACCCGCTGCGGCTGATATTGATCATGCGAGACGGCGAGCTTATATTGCCGGCCTTATCCGCTGCTCTGACCATCAGCGTATGCGCGCCTTCTGCTGTGAAGGGTAGTGGAGCGCTGTAGAGTTCCCACATGCTGCCGTTATCCAGTGAATACTGCAGGCTGTCGAGTCCGCTTAGCCCGTCCGAGGCGCTTATACTGGCCGTCACATTCTGATTCGTCCAGCTTCCACTTGTATATGCGGAACTATCTTGCTTCTGCAGCTCGATCTCCACCATAGGAGCCATGTTGTCCAGACGGAAGCGATTCGATCCGGCATGCACTACATTGCCGATTTCATCGGAAGCCTTGATATGCAAGTACCAGTCGCCGTTCACGCCGCTTTGTGCGAGCACATCCCCGCTTGAGAAGCTTGCCCATGCGGCGTCGTCATCCGGCGTACCGGAACTTTGCGTCCATACAGCCTGCAGGCTGTCCGGATCGACGCCGCTCTCGCCGTCACTAACGTTGACGATAGTCGAAGCGGTTGCCGCATAGCTCTCACTCCCATTGGTGACCAAGCTGACGGTAGGCGCTGTTGCATCCTTCAAAACAGTTATGGTGTATGTCTTTCCGTTCAGGAAGTATGGCTCCACATGTGCCTGAATGACGGTGGAATCTCCCGTTAGCGGAACATGAACTGCCGAAGCGCTCGCCTCATATGCCCCGTTGATGAGCAGTTCAGCATGCAGGGGATCCGCAAGCGTCGCCGTCACGTTCACGCTGCTGACCGAGGGACCGACGTATCCCGTATAGTTGGTGACATTGGGATGGAAGTTAGGGCTTATCATACCTGCATCGACAGTCATATGGCTTAAGTTCCAACTACCCGGGACTGTTAGATCAGGTTTATTCCAAACGCTCTCCCCCCATGACACAATGCTGCCGTTCGACTTTAATGCCAATGAATGATTATAGCCGGCAGCAATCGCTACAACACCACTCTGGGCTGCTGTCGGAACCGTCGTTTGCCCGTTCCCCCACGAGATGACACTGCCGTCCGATCTCAACGCCAAGGAATGACGGAATCCAGCTGCAATGGCTACGACGCCGCTCTGCGCTTCATCCGGGACGATCGCTAGACCAAAACGATCATCTCCCCATGTGACGACACTGCCATCCGTCTTTAATGCTAAGGAATGGTTTAGTCCAGCCGCAATGGACACGACACCGCTCTGCGCTTCAGTCGGAGCAGTCGCTTGGCCAAAATAATTATACCCCCATCCGACGACACTGCCGTTCGACTTTAACGCCAAAGTATGATTACCTTCAGACGCAATCGCTTTGACGCCGCTTTGCGCTGCAGGCGGAACGCTCGTTTGACCTGCATCATTAATTCCCCAGGCGACGACACTGCCATCCGACTTTAACACCACGGAATGATTGGCTCCTGCCACAATCGACGCCACACCGCTCTGCGCTATGGCGGGCACGGTCGTTTTTCCATTATCTGATTCTCCCCATGCAACGACACTGCCGTTCGACTTTAACGCCAATGCATGTTCAGAACCAGCATCAATTGCTACCACATCGCTTTGCGCTGCGGGCGGAACGTCCGTTTGCCCTTTATCATTGCTCCCCCAGGCGACGACACCACCATCCGACTTCAAGGTCAGGGCATGATCATAACCAATAGCAATTCCTCTTGCTTTCACTGGCTTCGATAATTCTGTCGGGACATTTAGTTGACCAGAATGATTTGAGCCCCACATCACTACACTGCCGTTCGACTTTAACGCCAGCACATGATTGTTTCCTCCGGCAACTGCTACTACGCCGTTTTGCGCTTCGAGCGGGATATTCTTCTGTCCATTAGTATTGTCTCCCCACACGACGACGGAGCCGTCCGCCTTTAACGCCATGGAAAAATGACGTCCTGCTTCAATCGACGCAATCCCCACTTGCGCCTCGGCCGGGACGTTCACTTGCCCGTCAAAATTGTATCCCCAAGCGACTACTGAGCCGTCCGTCTTTAACGCCAGAATATGATAGCCGCCACTCGAAATGGCCGATACCCCGCTTTGCGCTTCGAGTGGCACGGTCGCTTGACCGTCTGCATTATTCCCCCAAGCAACGACGGAGCCGTCCGACTTTAACGCCAGGGAATGACCGTATCCGGCCGCAATCGCCACAACCCCGCTTTGCGCATCGGCAGGGACGTTCGCTTGTCCCCAAAAGTTATAGCCCCAAGCGATGACGGAGCCGTCCGTCTTCAACGCCAGGGAATGGTTGCCACCTGCCGCAATCGCCACGACGCCACTCCGCGCCTCGTCCGGGACATTCGTTTGCCCGCGATTGTTGCTCCCCCAAGCCACGACCTCACCGTCTTCCGTCAGCGCCATGGAGTGGTTTTCTCCAGCCGATACGGCTATAACCCTGCCTTGCACTTCCGAAGGGACGTTCGTTTTACCCTGGATATCGCTTCCCCAAGCGATGACGGAGCCGTCCGCCCTTACCGCCAGGCTGTGATTAGAGCCGCTCGCAATGGACATGACGCCTCGTGAACCGGCTGCTGATTGTGCCGCTTCTGCGGTATGCTGCCATCCGGGCAGTTCGATCACACTTATGAGTAGAACAAGGACCAAGATAATGGATACTCTACTATGAAACCTACTTTTCACCTTTCGCGCTCCTCTTCCTCTTCATTTCATAGCTATTTATAAGACTCTTAATGAAGATAAGCTATGATGCTTGCCTATTCTCGCATATTTGTTCCTATGCAATCTTAAAGGTTTCTTAAAGCTTTTATACCCATAATTGTTATCAAATACCATATCCATTCGTGATATTGTACATCAATGCATTGAAGACGGACCTTCTCCGGTCCGTCTTCTCTCATGCTTGTCTCTTTATTTAGTTCTGGATGAAGCGCAAATCCCTTAATAAGCGTGCCAGCATCACGACCGCCTCGGCGCGCGTCGTATGAGCCTTCGGCTCAAAGAGATTCTCGTTTCGTCCTTGGACGATTCCGTCTTGGACGAGATTCGCTACGGCTTGCCTCGCCCAGTCCGAAATGCTGGCTTGATCCATGAACGCATCCAGAGTTTTGGCGACATCCGCTTGTGCCGATTGCTCGTTCACTGCAAAATGCCTTGCCCGGTCAATCAGCGTCGCCAGCTCTTCCCGGCGGATCGGCAGATCGGGTCTGAACGTGTTGCCGGCATAGCCTTGAAGCAGTCCCGCATTCACGGCCGCCGTTACAGCAGGCGCATACCA
>NZ_JBHTJZ010000053.1:0-4276 GCF_042675905.1 Paenibacillus chungangensis
CATGATTGTCAATGCGTCTTTAACCTCCATAGCTCCACCTCCTTTCGAAGGGAAACTATGACCACCCAAGATTCAATTGTACTTCTATATCTTACCACATTGACAGAGTTATGAATAGAATATTTGTTCGTGTTTTTGGGTTTTATACGCTTTGCCGGAATTTCCTATAACGTTTCGTATATTCACGACGACCGGCGAATGCCGGTTGTGTCCACAGCAACCACTTCCTCGAAGCCGCTTCTGGGACCGAGGGCGTAGCCCGATGCGTGAATATGGTGTTATCGGAAGTTACCGGCTTCCTCGATCAACATACAAACAATGGCCTTATTATATTTTCTTCAAGATCCACGAGTTTAGAAACAGCTTCTATTGAATAGCCCTCTTTAATAGCTCTTTTTATTACTTCAACTTTTATTGTCCCTTCTTTGATTGTCGTATCTATATATTTTTCGAAATGAATTACATCATCTTCAAGATTACCCTCAAGGGTAAAGATCATTCTATAATCTCCAATACTTTCTCCCAAATATAAAATTCTTAAGTTACAATAAATAAAATCATCGTATCCACTTATATGTGTAAGTTGGATCGAGTTAAGCTCGGTCTTCAATAACTTCAGATTCGATTTGCCCTTGAAGGTATCAAAAAAATCACTTCTATTTTCTTTCTTCCAGTTTTCTAGGTAGTTAATAAATCCTTGTTCCGTTCGGTCTATTATATTATTAGCTTCTGACCATTCAATTAGAGATGTTGTATTCATATTCTTACCTCTCTTCGGTAATTTCCGATAACGTTTTTGTATTCACGAACCTTCACTGCCTTAAGTGACCGGAGGGAACGGCCGCGACGCGGTTAGACAGTGCAAGGTTGTCCGGCTGATTACGCTTCCCTGCTACTGAATTATCTTCTTCGAAACCTCTTCTTCCTGCTTCGGCCGGACCAAGGAGCGATAGCGACGCAGCGTGAATACTGTGTTCTACGACGAACCTCTTGAGTTACCTACAATCACTTTTTATTCCATTTTTCTTTATTTAATTCTTCTTTCAGTTTAAAACACTCTTCTAAATTTATTTCATATACATTTGCTAGTGCCGCAACATAATAAAGTACGTCATATAACTCTTCTTCAATTGTTCCTTTGATTGTTTGATTTTCATTATCGTTTAGCCGTTTATTTTTACGAATTACTTCAGAGAGTTCACCTACTTCTTCAATCAACTTGTAAAAATAATGTTGCTTCATATCTGGATTGTAATCTGTTTTCTTAATATATTCTTGCAAGTAATCAATTGTTAATGGTTTGTCCAACGAAATCAGTCCTTTCAATTAGGTTTTGACCTGTTTTTTGAATTCTTGAAACTTCTTTGTATCAAGGGTCTCTCGCTTGTATACGTTTTCGCATTTAAGATTTTTTGTTGGTTTAAACTTTGAATCTGCTCAAATTTGCGAACCAATTACTTATGCTTTGAATAAGCAGGGTTAACTTGCTAGTCCATATAAATACTGAACTTTGATCTAAATTGGGTTCTTGCTTCGGTCTGTCGTATAACGTTTCGTATATTCACGACGCCCGGCGAATGCCGGGTGTGTCCACAGCAACCACTTCTTCGAAGTCGCTTCTGGGACCGAGGGCGTATGCCCGATGCGTGAATATGGTGTTAGGTGATGTCATCGACTTCCTCGAATATTCAATACTTCATTATACTTTTTGTCTTTGCTTTCCCAACTTATTTGGATGTTTATACTTTCATCATTAATTGCATCGAATGTAGTGTATCCATTATCAACTTGCATGAGATTGTATTCAATTATAAATTCCTTCGTTTTTCTATCTTTAATGTTTTCAATCTTGATTCCATATTTTTCTTCATATTCTTCCTCGTAATTCCCTTTCAGTATCAACTTTTCTTTATAACTTGGATCATAAAGATTTACCAGTTGAGTTCCAAGCTTGGTTCCTTGAGCAAATGTGATCCTTTCTATATCTTGAAGATCATTTAAACTTTCTGTATAGATAAAGTTAATTTGAAAATAGTTTATTCCATTATGTTCAATAATCGTGTCATCAAATTTCACGTTCCAGTATTCTCCTGAGGCTTCATACAAATTCTGTTCATGAGGTTGATTGCTTGAGCAACCCATTAAACAAATTATTAGAACTAAAATTATTGATAAAATTCTCATCAACATCACCTCGTTTCTTGTGTCTTAAATATTTAGATGATTTCACCTAACGTTCTGGTATTCACGAACCCGAAAGGCTTAAGCAGCGAAACTGGTCAAGCGCAGCAACCAGATTGCCGGGTGGCTCTGCCACTTAGCCTTGCAGGGTTGTCCGGCTGATTATGCTTCACTGCAACTGAGTCGACTTCTTCGAAACCGCTTCTTCCTGCTTCGGCCGGACCAAGGAGCGATAGCGACGTAGCGTGAATACGGTGTTAGGCGATGCCAGTGGCATCCAGAGATACTCACATAAAAGTCTTTATTATATCTTTAAACTTGTATTCTTCGATTTTATCCATGTTTTTTCTTGATATATTAATTCCATATTCAGGTTTACTAGTTTGACCAGGTTTATCATAATCTTTATCAACAAATACTTCGTTTGGTTCCCTCCATGTTGTTGAAGGAATTAAAAAGACATTTGGCATCTGATCTTGTTTAAATAAGAGTAATGTTAAATAAAGGTTTGGATTATCTATATTGAATTTACTCTTTTGCATGAATGTATAATTCAAACTTCTTAATGATTTGACTTGAATTTCACAATACCTTTGTTGATTATCTTTAACTATAAAATCTACGCCTCTATCATCTACCTCGGAAGAGAAGACCTCCAGTCCAAATGAGGCAAACTCCATCTTAGCGAAGTATTCTGCATATCTTCCTAATTGGAGATGGTTTAGCTTCGACCAATCCATATTCGGCATCTTGACTTCTCCTCAACTAAATATATTCTTTCACTGGTTTCGCCTAACGTTTCGTATATTCACGACGCCCGGCGAATGCCGGGTGTGTCCACAGCAACTACTTCTCCGAAGCTACTTCTGGGACCGAGGGGCGAATGCCCCGATGCGTGAATATGGTGTTATGCGTTGCTTCCGACTTCTCTGAATAACATTCAAGTTATAGTGCCGTTGGCTGTCCCCGCTTCGAGTTACGTCCCGGCATGATCTTAAAGCGCTCTTAAAAAAACAACTTCATCGTGCCTACTTGCAAAAAAACACTCTTCTAAACCGACTTCATCGTACCTACTTGCAAAAACACTCTTCTAAACCAGACCTGCGAACCTGCTTACAAAAAAGCTCTTTTAAACCAGCTTCATCGAATCTACTTGCAAAAAAGCTCTTCTAAACCAGCTTCATCTAATTTGCTTGCAAAACGTACTATTTATTCTTGTTGTTCCGTTGGCTGTCGCCTCTTCGAGTCCGCATCCTGCCATGCTCATAATAATATCTTGTATCACGTTGGCTATGCCTTTTACCAATGTGTTGTTCACATTCATGTTCTTGTATTATTCAAGTCTTTCGGAAGTTACGCATAACGTTTCATATATTCACGACGACCGGCGAATGCCGGTTGTGTCCACAGCAACCACTTCTTCGAAGCCACTTCTGGGACCGAGGGCGAATGCCCGATGCGTGAATATGGTGTTATCCGATGCTGCTGGCCTCCTGAAAATACATTCAAAAATAGTTCTTCAGCTCTTAAATTTCCCTTGAACTGCCGGGCTTACTTCTGATCCGAATATGCTTCGATATTCTCTTGAAGTGCCGGGCTTACTTCTGATCCGATTATGCTTCGATATATCTCTTAAACTGCCAGGCTTACTTCGGTTCCGATTATGCTTCGATATATCTCTTAAACTGCCAGGCTTACTTCGGATCCGATTATGCTTCGATATTTCTCTTGAACTGCCGGACTAACTTCGGATCCGATTATGCTTCGATATTTCTCTTGAATTGTCGGGCTTGCTTCTGATCCGAATACGCTTCGATATTTCTCTTGAACTGTCGGGCTTGCTTCTGATCCGAATACGCTTCGATATTTCTCTTGAATTGTCGGGCTTTCCTGAAACATTAGTCTCCAGTCACGTGGGGAAAAACATTCTTCATTTCTTTAATATCTAGCAGTTTCGGATAACGTTCTTGTATTCACGAACCCTCACTGCCTTAAACGACCGAAGGGAGTGGCCGCGACGCGGTTAGGCAGTGCAGGGTTGTCCGGCTGAATCTGCTTCCCTGCTACTGAATTATCTTCTTCGAAACCTCTTCTT